>DASUOS010000282.1:0-21364 GCA_036276515.1 Anaerolineales bacterium
GCGCTGGCCGTATTGGGTCTGACGATCTATTTCCTGACACTGACCTTCTGGCTGCGATAGATATATGTCTGAATTTTTGATACTCCTGCCTCCCGACGAAGCCCGCCAGCTTTTGCTCTCGCATCTCCAACAGGGGCAGCCGAAGATCGACCCGGAACGGATCGATGTACCCTCGGTGCTGGGCCGCGTCCTGGCAGAAGATATTTATGCGTCCCAGCCACTGCCGGACTTCCAGCGCTCCACCGTGGACGGGTATGCCGTCCGTGCCGGTGAAACGCATGGGGCCAGCGACTCGCTGCCTGCCTACTTAAAGCTAATCGGGGAAGTGCCGATGGGGGATAAGCCTGCCTTTGCGCTGGGCAGAGGTCAATGCGCCCTGATCCATACCGGCGGCATGCTGCCTGATGGAGCGGATGCGGTCGTAATGCTCGAATATACCCAGGGCACCCAGACGGACGAGATCGAAATTTTTCGAGCCGTTGCCGATGGAGAGAACGTGATCGGCATCGGGGAGGATGTAATGCAGGGACAGCTGGTACAGCGGCGTGGGACTGTGATGCGCCCGGCCGAGATTGGCGGGCTCATGGCTCTCGGGATCACCAGCGTCTACGTCATGAAAAGAATCCAGGTTGGCCTGATCTCCACGGGAGACGAAGTAGTGTCCCCATCCGAACATCCCCGTCCGGGACAAGTTCGGGATATCAACTCGTATACCCTGGCCGCGCTGGTGGATAAAAGCGGGGGAACAGCAAAGCACTATGGGATCGTTGGGGACAGGCTGGATTCGCTGAAGGAAGCGGCCGCAAAAGCGCTGCTCGAATGTGAAGTTGTGATCATCACGGCCGGCTCCTCCGCCTCCACACGCGATATGACGGCGGAGGTGATCCGCTGGCTGGGGGAACCGGGTGTGCTCGTGCATGGGATCAATACTCGTCCCGGCAAGCCCACGATATTAGGCGTATGCAACGGTAAGGCTGTGATCGGATTGCCCGGCAACCCGGTCAGTGCCCTGGTAAACGGGTACCTGTTCCTCGTGCCGGTGATCGAACAGCTCCTGGGGGTTCTTCCAAAGCCAAAAGCGACCGTACCGGCGCGCTTGACCGTGAACCTGGCCTCCCAGGCGGGACGGGAAGACTGGTGGCCGGTGAAGTTGGCGATTGGCGATCAGCCGTCAGCCGTCAGGTATGAGGCAGAACCGATTTTCGGGAAGAGCAATCTGATCTTTACACTGGCGGCTGCGGATGGGCTGCTGCGCATCCCTCCCGATGCCACGGGACTGGCAGCGGGCGAGATCGTGGACGTCCTGCTGCTTTAGTTCGGCGAGAAAAAGCCCTCATCCTCATCCGGGTCGTCCAAACTGTCAAACTCCTCCGATTCGTCATCGATCCAGGAGCCCTCATCCATCCAGTCGATGACCGTTCCACCGCTTTCCGGATAATAGGGGCTGACCAGGTAGTTCATGCCGTGTTCCCAGGTCACTCGAAAATCCTTAACAACAAATGTTTTATCGGCATGCAGGTCATACAGGACATCGGTTAACTGGGGGATAGGGGAGAAGGGATAGAGCTGAGCGAGCACAATCTCTTTGTCTTCCTCGGGAATGAGGAACTCCTCCACAAAGCTCCCGTCGGGGAGATAGAGAGGTTGGGTCGGGTAGGGAAGTCTTTCCTCCAAAGAAGGCTCACTTTCCATGGTTACTCCTGCAAGCTTGAATTGTTCTGCCAGGGCAGTTTTTTCAGATCCACGTTTCCTCCGCTGAGGATCACGCCGACCTTCAATCCGGAGAGGTCGATCTTCCTCTCCCAGAGCACGCCTACCGCCACGGCTGCCGACGGCTCGATGATGATCTTGGCGCGCTCCCAGATAAATCTCATCGAATCGATGATGCCCGCCTCGCTCACGGTAACGATCTGTTCCACACGGTCCCGTATGATCGGAAAGGTCAGTGGACCGAGAGAGGTCAACAATCCGTCTGCGATGGTCCTGGGATTCATCGATGGCAGGATCTCTCCAGCTTTCAGGGAGCGGTAAGCATCGTCGGCCATTTCGGGCTCCCCAGCGATGACGCGGATGCCCGGCCGGAGCTCACAGGCCGCAATGGACGTGCCGCTCAGCAGTCCGCCGCCACCGACGGGGGCAATGATAACATCCAGGTCGGGAACATCCTCCAGCAGCTCAAAAGCAGCAGTGCCCTGCCCGGTAATGACGCGTACATCGTTATAGGGATGGACAACATTCGCACCGGTCCGTTCGTAGACCCGCCGAAGTGTCGCTTCGCGCGCCTCCAGCGTGGGAGCGCAAAAGCTGATCTGGCCGCCATATTCGGCAACGGCATCCTTTTTCACGGCAGGCGCATTCTCCGGCATGACGATGTAAGCGGGGATGCCGCGCATCCCTGCGGCCAGGGCCAGCGCCTGGGCATGGTTGCCGGAGGAGTGGGTACACACACCGCGCCAGGCTTCTTCATCGCTTAACGAAAATACAGCATTCGACGCACCTCGGAATTTGAACGCTCCGACCTTCTGGAGATTCTCGCACTTGAGATAAACCTGTGCACCCACTTTTTCATTCAGGCTTCGACTGGTGAGCACGGGAGTGCGGTGAATGTAAGGTTTGATCCTTTCTGCAGCCTGGCGGATATCGGCAAGGGTGGGGGACATGGAGCTTCTCTAATATCCTTTCTCAAAATCGACAACGTACTTCAGCGGCTTTCCCGCCCGGTAGAGGTGATAATTCTCAATGAATACTCTCGTTATGTCCTCCGGGTAGCTGATGGCGGAGGTGTGGTAGGTCATGTACAGGTTTGGGGTATCCCAAAACGGATGATCCGTAGGCAGAGGCTCTTTCTCAAAGACATCCAGCACGGCCGCGGTAAGCCTGCCTTCGTTCAAGGCCCGGGCCAGGGCAGACTCGTCCACGGAGTTACCGCGCCCGACATTGACTACGACCGCTTGCGGCGGCAGAGCTCTCAACAGCGTCTCATCGACGATTTTATCCGTGTCCTTTGTTCTCGGTAAAACACTGACCAGATAATCCAGCCCTTGTACGAAATCGAGCAGTTGTTCGCCATGGTAGTACCGGTCGACATCCGGACTGGACTCACTCCCACGGGTATATCCCCGGACGCTCATACCGAAATGCTTCGCTGTCCCTGCCAGGTGGGCGCCAATCGACCCAACGCCAAGCAGGCCTAAAGTCTTGCCGCGCAGGACGCCGGGCTCGGTTCTCTGCCATTCCCTGCGTTGCTGGGCGGAGATTCGGTCGAGCATTTTCTTCTCGAGGAATAGCAGGTAGCCAAAGACAAATTCAGACATCAGCTCGCCAAACACACCGCGAGCATTGGTCAACACATAATCACGGCGCCCGGAAGGATCCACTAAGGGCTCGACCCCCGCATAGATGGCCTGGATCCACTTCGGCTGCGACAGACGCGGCAGCGCATCCCGGATGGCTTTGGGCTCACCGAGGATAATGTCCGGCTGGGCGGGGTCCGTTACGATCTCCAGGTCCGGCAGATCGGCGGCCTGGATCAACCGCTGGTATTCGTCTTTGTCTGAGGAGAGGATAAGCAGTTTGGGCATGGCCCGATTATAACCATGCCTCCCGGTAGTCTTCCGTATATTGTTTGAAAGAGATCGGCTTGCGCCCGAGGAGCCGCTCCACTTCGTTGGTCACCGTTTTTGCCATGCCGAATCTTGTGGACATATACAACCCGGTCACAACCAGCGCGTAAGGAAAGGAAGCACCGCGCCGCAGGGTTTCGATCAGAAAGTGTAGAGCGCCCGGGTTGCGATACTTGATCTCCCGCCCGAGCGTTTCACTGAGGATGCTGGCCGCCTGCCAATAGTCGAGCGCTTCCCCTCCTGTCAGATCGTAGTTCCGGCCGGCAAGGCCCTTTTCGGTTAGTGCACGAGTTGCCACCGCGCCGATATCGCGTACATCGATAAAACTGGTCTTTGCATTACCGACCGGGACAAAGATTTCATTTCGCTCCTGGATCTCAGCCCGGTGGGTGGTATTCAAATTCTGCATAAAGAAACTGCAGCGCAGAAACGTGGTTTGAAAACCCTGCTCCGTTAAATAGGTTTCCACCTTGTAGTGGGGGACATATTTGGCCTTTTCGATCCCGATCAGGGATAAAAACACAACATTCTGTACGCCCGCTTTTTTGGCAGCATCGAGGGCAGGGAACATAACCTTCTTCACATCGCTGATCTGAGGTGGGCGCATGAGAAACATGCTCTCCACTCCCTCGAAGGCCGATGGATACGTTTCGGGTTTCGAAAAATCAAAGTGAACTGCTTCGATTGTGCTGCCGAATTTCGCCCTCAGTTTGGCTGCATCTATATCCGCAGCCCGGACATTTCGTCCCTGCGTTTGCAATTCTCTAACGACTTCCGCACCCACATTCCCTGACGCGCCGATGACCAGTATTGGATGTTCCACAAAATTCTCCACGATTGACATTATGTAGACCAGTCGTTATAATACCTCTATTCAGTTCTATTGTGAAGTGACATAAGACATATAACTGTTGAACGCGATTTGCTGAAACACATATGTTGATAGCGTATAGCCAATACATCTGAATATTGATGATTTGAGGCAACCATGACCAACGCCCGAGACAACATCCTAAAGACCACATGTGACCTGCTGGAAAAGCAGGGCTATCACGGTACCGGCCTGAATGAAATCATTAAGGAGAGCGGGGCGCCGAAGGGCTCGCTCTATTACTATTTTCCCGAGGGAAAGGAACAGATTACGGCCGAGGCCGTTCTGCAATCGGGGCAGGCCACTTCGTCAAGAATCCGTAATGGACTGGCGGCCACCCCCGACGCAGCTAAAGCCATTTATGATTTCATCCTGTTGGTCGCCGAAAATGTCGAGCGGTCCGGGTTTGCGGCCGGCAGCCCCCTGACAGCCGTGGCGATGGAGACTGCATCGCAATCGGAGCGGATCAACCTGGCATGCCGGGAAGCCTACGGGATGCTTATCGACGCATTCCGTGAAAAACTGCTGGAGAGTGGATATTCCAAAACCCAGGCGGGCGAGCTGGGAACGTTTGTCACCGCCTCCATTGAAGGGGGGATCATCCTCAGCCGAGTTTCACATACGGCCGATCCTCTGCGGCTGGTAGCAAAACAATTGAAAGTATTGTTGTCCCAATGAGTTCACCAGGATCTTGATGATGCATATTACCGTTTATCACGACACCGTTTGACCGTTCTGCCGCATCGGAAAGCGGCAACTGCAGCGGTCGCTGCAGGATTGGAAAGGCCAGGCGATAACCGTCGAATACAAGCCCTTCTTTCTGGATCCCTCTGTCCCTCCGGAAGGCGTGGATTTTCGCGAGAGGCTGAACCGGAAGGCCGGCGGCCGGTTTCCCATCGAGCATTTCTTCGAAGCGCCGCGTGAAATGGGAAAACGCGTGGGACTCACGTTCAATTTTGAGGCCATCCAGCTAGCCCCAAACACAATGCTCTCGCACTGCCTGATCGATCTCGCACCCGCCGATCAAGTGGACGAGGTCATCGAGGATATTTACGCCGCCTATTTCGAGCACGGGCAGGATATTGGCAGCATCGAGGTCCTGCTCGAGATCGCGCAGAAGCATGGCATGGATGCGCCAGATCTCCGGGTCCGGTTGCTGGAGGCGGAAACCAGAGCCCGGGTACAGGAACAGGTCCAGCAGGCGTACTGGCTGGGGATCCATGCTGTGCCGTTCTTTGTCATCGATCAAAAATACGGCTTTAGCGGAGCGCAGCCTCCTGAAGCCATCACACAAATCCTGGAACAGGTCCAAAAGGAGAAATCATGAAACTAACGATCTTTGGAGCAACCTCCTCTTCCGGCAGGCTCGTAGTGGAAAAAGCACTGTCAGCCGGCCATGAAGTGACAGCGTTTGTCCGCGACCCTTTGAAGCTTGGGATCACAAATGAGAGATTGAAGGTTGTTGCCGGGGACGCTTTGAATGCTGCCCAGGTGGAGGAGGCCGTCAAGGGAAGTGACGCCGTCCTGAGCACGCTCGGTCCCAAGGGCAAACCGGCGGTCATGGCTGCCCGGAGCACAAGGAATATAGTCGATGCGATGGAAAAACACGGAGTCAAGCGCCTGGTCGTGGTTTCCGTGGCGGGGATTTCCGTGCCGCAGGACAAACGCGGCTTCAACCTGGTCAGTGCCCTGATCAAGCTGTTATTGAAGGATGTTTTTATAGACCGGGAAAATCAGCTCAAGGTCCTGGAAGAGAGCAGCCTGGACTGGATCGCGGCGCGCGTCCCGCGCCTGACCGACGACCCGGCGACCGGCTCGGTCCAGGCTTTTTTTGGAAACGCCTCCCCGGCCATGAAGGTCACACGCGCCGACCTGGCCGATTTCATGCTGAAGCAGCTGGCCAGCGATCAATTGTGCAGGCGGGCACCCATCCTCAGCAACTGAAAAGAGCCTGGCGAACAGCCAGGCTCTTTTCTCTTTTCAGGTTTCTTTATTTCTTTTTTAGGCCAAAGATCGTTGTCATGATCCCGCCCAAAAAGGAGGCGGTCATGAGCCCAAAGATGAAGCGGGCGGTCTGCCGGTTCTCCCGTTCGATCAGGGGGTTGGTCTCATATACAGGCTCCGAGGTCACAGGAATGATCGCACGGCCGGCCGCTGAGCCGGTCTGTCTGGCTCCAACAGGCTGGGCAGACTGTCCTGGCGGAGTGGTGGTGACCTGTCCTTCCGGAACGATGCGCGAGCCGAACTTATTGGCATAGACTTGTGTGAATTCGGCGCCAAAAAACAGGATCTGCGCCGAGTAATAGATCCAGACGAGCAGCAAAACCAGTGAGCCTGCCGCCCCGAAGGAAGAAGCGATCGCACTGCTTCCCAGATATAGACCGATCAACGTCTTACCCAGTGAGAATAACAGGGCGGTAATAAATGCTCCTACCCAGACATCCCGCCATGCGATTTCGGCGTCCGGGAGAATCTTGAAGATCAGGGCAAAAAAAATGGTAATCACACCGATGGAAATGACCAGGTTGATGATTTGCAGAATGAACTCATGAAAGGGCAGCATCGAGGCGATCACTTCTTCAGAGGCGGTTATACCGGCGCTGATCACGAGGGATACCAGCAGCATAAAGCCGATGCCCAGGATCATGGTAAAGGAAAGGAAACGGTCGACGATCACCTTTTTGATCGTATTCCAAAATCCCTCCACTTTTTCTTCCTTAACCTCCCATACGGTGTTGAGAGCATTGTGCAGCTCATTGAAAACGCCCAGGGCACCGAACAGGAGAGTGACGATACCGATGATCGTAGCCACAATTCCTTCGGCGGGGCTGCTTGCGCTATCGAGCAGGCTGGAGACAAACTCCGCTCCCTGCGCGCCGGTCAGACCGCCGATCTGGTTTGTAACCGATTCCTGGACCGCTTCACGCTGCCAGATCAAACCGGCCACGGCGATCACGATCACGAGCATGGGGGCCAGGGAAAAGATCGTGTAATAGGCCAGCGCGGCAGCCAGGCGGGAGGCTTTATCTTCCTTCCAGCCCTGGTAGGTCAGCTTGAAAAGATTGGGAAGATTCTTAATCAGGTTCCACATAGTCGTCTCAAGCAGAAATCCACCCCCCAAGCACGTACCTTTGGGAGGTGGATTTCTACACGGTTATTCTTCTAAAAGCGGACCCTGTCGTTACGCACGCCGGAAGAGTCCGACGAGGAAGAGCAGGACGATCGCACCCAGAATAGCCACAATCAGGCTGGTCAGGTTGAAGCCGGTGACGCCCTGGGCGCCAAAGGCGTTCATGAGGAAGCCGCCGATCAAGGCGCCTACGATACCAACGATGATGTTGGCGAGGGCGCCCATCTGGGCGTTGGTGCCCATGATCATGCTGGCAATCCAACCTGCGAGTGCACCAAAGATGATCCATAAGATGATGTTCATTTGTTCCTCCAATAGATTTAGTGTTTGTTGATCTTTTCGTTCTTGGGCAGACATCTATCTGCTTAAAATAAGTTACGATTTTGATTAAAAACTGTTACGTACTTTTAACCTTACTTCTCGCCGAAAAGAATACGCGAACTACTCCATGTATGTCGCGGTCTGCCATGAGTTAAAACGAAAGCCCCCGCCTTTGTGACGGGGGGCTGGCAAACGCTAATCTTCCCAGCGGCGGATGGTGGCATTTCGTTCAGGCCCCACACCGATCCATCTTACCGGGACACCTGCCGCTTCTTCGATCAACCTGATATAGGACTGTGCATTGGCAGGCAAGTCCTCAAAAACACGCGCCTGGCCGATCTCTTCCTGCCAGCCAGGGACCGTCTGATAGATCGTTTCCACTGTTTCCAGTCCATAGGAATCCACATCTGCATAGCGGATGGGATTGGAGCTCAATTCATAGCGCGTGCAGACCTTAAGCTCAACCAGGCCGCTCAAGACATCCAGCTTTGTCAGACAGAGCTCGGTCACGCCGCTTAGCTGTACGGCGGTCCGGACGAGCTCCAGGTCCAGCCAGCCGACGCGGCGGGTTCGGCCGGTGGTGGCGGCGGTTTCGCCAAATTTTTTGTATACGTCGCTTGCGGTATCGTGTATCTCCGTGGGCAGCGGACCCGCACCGACGCGCGTGGTATAGGCCTTTGTCACGCCGATCACATGGGTGATGTATCGCGGCGGGATGCCCAGCCCGGCAGAGGCAGCCGATGGGATCGTGGTTGAGGCGGTCACAAAAGGATAGGTTCCCCAATCGGTGTCCAGGAAGGTCCCCATGGCCTGCTCGAGCAGGAAGCTTTTATTTGATTTCAGGCCATCCTGAACGAGTGTAAAAAGTTCGCGGATATAAGGCTTGAGACGCTGGTAATAATCACGGTATGTGTCGCGTACCTCTTCGTATTTGAGCGCCGCCCCACCCAATGCCTGCATGATCTTGTTCTTCAACTCCAGCTGGACCTTCAGCCGGGACTCGAACGCCTGGCTCTCGAAGTCACTCCAGCGGATGCCGTTGTAGCTGACCTTGTCTGCGAACACCGGACCGATGCCGCGCCGCGTCGTTCCGGTCGCGCCCGCCCCTTTGGCCTCTTCGTACAGGCCATCCAGGATCTTATGATAAGGCATGATCAGGTGCGAGCGCGGGGAAATCCACAGCCGGCCATCCACACCTACCCCCGCCTTGTTCAACATTTCGATCTCGTCGATCAAAACGGCCGGGTCGATCACGACGCCCCCGCCGATCAGTCCGACGGTGTTCCTGGCGAAAATACCCGACGGCACGAGATGGATCTTGAAGGTTCCGAACTCGTTGATGACCGTATGCCCGGCATTGTTCCCGCCGTTGAAGCGGGCCACGTAGTCGGCTTTGCCGGCGAGATAATCCACGACCTTGCCCTTGCCTTCGTCCCCCCATTGTGAACCGATGACTGCTATAACTGGCATAGAAGCTCCTTCTGCGCTGCTTCAGACATTGAATTCATCTCCTACCCTCTTTCAAGCATTATAATTCGGGCGGTCATAAAAGAGGAGCAGTCATGAAAATTTTGCCGGATACGGCTTTGACATACGACGACGTTTTACTGGTCCCCCAGTATTCCGATGTGGATTCGCGGCGGACACTATCCACCAAAACCTGGCTGACGAAGAAAATCCCACTGCAGGTACCAATCGTCTCTGCGAATATGGATGTGGTGACCGAGAGCGAGATGGCGATCACCATGGCGCGCGAGGGCGGGATCGGCATGATCCACCGTTTTATGACCATCGCCGAGCAGGCAAGGCAGATTCAGCGGGTCAAGAAAGCGGAATCGTTCATCGTCGACAAGCCAATCACCATGAGCGAGATGCACACGGTCGGAGATGTGAAGCGCGTGGTCGAGGAGACCAGCACCGGCGGCATCCTGATCGTGGATAAGGATGAAAGGCTGGTCGGCATCGTCTCCACCCGTGACCTGTTGTTCGAGAGCGACAATGACAGGCCCGTTACCGAAATTATGTCCCGAAATGTGCATACTGCACCGCCCGGGACCTCTCTAAAGGAAGCGGAACAGCTTCTGCACGAACACCGAGTAGAAAAACTCCCGCTCGTGGATGGAAATGGGAAAGTGGCAGGATTGGTCACGCTGAAAGACATAATGAAGATCACCCAGTTCCCGAAAGCCACGAAGGATGCTAAGGGGCGGTTGTCCGTCGGCGCGGCGGTGGGTGTGCGCGATAGGGAGATGCGCCGCGTGGAGGCTGTCCTCGAAGCTGGCGCGGACTGTATCGTGGTGGATATTGCCCACGGCGATTCGCATATGGAGATCGAAATGATCCGCAACATCCGCAGTCACTTTTCGGGTACCCAGATCATCGGCGGCAATGTGGCAACGGCAGATGGAACCAAGCGTCTCATTGACGCAGGTGCAGATGCGGTCAAGGTGGGGGTCGGACCCGGGTCCATCTGTATTACGAGGATCGTAGCCGGATCGGGTGTCCCGCAGCTAACCGCGGTGATCGACTGTGCCGCTGCGGCGCGTGAGTACGGCATCCCCATCATTGCTGACGGCGGCATCCGCCAGCCCGGTGACGTGGCCAAGGCCCTGGCCGCTGGAGCGCAGACGGTCATGATAGGCAGCATGCTGGCCGGGACCGACGAAAGCCCGGGGATGATCATGACCCGCCGCGGACACCGCTACAAGGCGTCCCGCGGCATGGCCTCCCTGGAGGCGAATATCGAGCGCAATAAGCGTGAAGGAAATGACCTGACGCAGGAAGAGATCGAGGACTATGTTGCAGAAGGTGTGGAGGCTGCTGTGCCGTATCGAGGCAAGGCTCGTGAGGTCCTGACCCAGCTGGTCGGGGGCCTGCAGTCCGGGATGAGCTATAGCGGCGCGCACACGGTGGAAGAGCTGCAGCAGAAGGCGATCTTCATGCGCATGACGGGCGCGGGATTGAGGGAATCTGGCCCGCACGATGTCGAGGTACTGGGATAGGCATTAACCACAAAGGGTCACGAAGGAACACAAAAATTTTCTCTGGCGGTAAAAAGGAGTTCGCATGGCAACGGACACGAAGACCTGGATCGAGAAGGACTACAAGCAGTTACACCCCACATACCATCCCAAAACCCACGCCAACCCGCTCGTGGTCGAGCGCGGGGAAGGGGTCTGGTTGTATACCACCGATGGACAGAAGATCCTGGATGGGATGGCGGGATTGTGGAATGTCAATGCCGGGTACGGGCGCGAGGAGCTCGCAAGGGCTGCCTATGACCAAATGAAGGAGCTGGCTTTCACCTCCGGCTTCTCCGGCATGACCAATCTTCCTTCGATCGAGCTGGCGGATAAACTGGCCGGTTTTGCCTACGAAGGCTTGAATACCACCATGTTTACATCGGGCGGATCGGAGGCAAATGATTCGGCATTCAAGACCGCCCGCTATTACTGGAAGCGCAAAGGGAAACCGGGCAAGTACAAAGTGATCGCCCGCAAAGGCTCCTATCATGGCGTCACGCTCGCGGCCACATTTGCCACCGGGTTGGAAAAGTACCATGCGATGTTCGGCCCGGCTGTGGATGGATTTGTTCACATCCCGGCGCCCAATCCATACCGGTTCGAGGGGCAGCAAAAGGATGGCGAGACGATCGGACAGGCCGCGGCACGGGCGCTGGAGGAAGCGATCATGCGCGAGGGCCCGGATACGGTCGCGGCGTTCATCGCCGAGCCGGTCATGGGTGTGGGCGGTGTGATCGTCCCGCCGGATGATTATTTCCCGCTGGTCCGCGAAATCTGTACCCGCTATGAAGTGCTGTTCATCGCCGACGAGGTCATCACCGGATTTGGCCGCACCGGGGAATGGTTCGCGCTCAAACACTGGAATGTCAAGCCGGATATGCTGTCCTTTGCCAAGGCCATTACAAGTGGATACGCACCGCTTGGCGGCATCCAGATCTCAGATGAGATCCGCGAGACCATGGAATCGGCTGCCGATACAGAGGCCTTTATGCATGGTTTCACCTATTCGGGCCACGCCATGGCCTGCGCGGTGGGACTGAAAAACCTCGAGATCATGGAGCGCGATGAGTATCCAAAGCGTGCCCGGGAGCTGGGGCAACGACTCTTCGATGGCTTACAGTCACTCCGGGAGTTTCCGTTTGTCGGTGACGTGCGCGGGCTGGGGCTGGTCTACGGGGTGGAGATCGTGTCTGACAAGGAAGCCAAAACCGCCGATCCTGCGATGGCAATGAAAATTTTCAAAGCCGCCCAGGAGCGGGGATTACGTTCACGCCCCCTCGGCAACACGCTTGCCTTCTCGCCGCCGCTCTCGATCAACGAAGAAGAAGTGGACGAAATCGTCAAACGCCTTGGCGCAGCGATGGATGGGATGGCATAGGAAAGGCATCCAACCACTGAGACACAGAGACACTGAGTTTTAGATTATCCGTGTGATTCAGTGTCTACCCCGGCGCTTGCGTGCCGGGCAAGGAGGTGGCTGACAGGATTATGTCCGTTTATCTGCACGATATCCCTCTCCCCGATGCGCAGGCCCGGTTGAAGCAGGCTCTCCAGGATGCCGGCCTCTGGCGCGTGCTTGGCGTTGAGACAATTCCTTTGGATGAGAACGCGCTGGGCCGGATAACTGCCGAGCCGGTCTGGGCTAAGGTATCCTCGCCTCATTATCATGCCTCGGCCATGGATGGTTTTGCCGTCCGCGCCGCGGAAACAAATGGCGCGCTGCCCTCCAAACCGGTCACACTTCAGATCGGGTCCGAAGCGGAATATGTGGACACCGGCGATCCGCTGCCCGAGTGGGCGAACGCCGTCATCCCGATCGAAAATGTGGAATCGCTGGATGCTGCAGGAACCATCACTTCTGAAATTCGAACACCGGCTTGCATCCGTGTCCGCGCTTCAGTGCCGCCGTGGAGTCATGTACGGCCGTTGGGCGAGGATATCGTCGCCACACAGCTGGTGCTGCCAGCCGGCCACGGGCTCAGACCGGCCGACCTGGGTGCCGTTGCCGCAGCCGGTCACCAGGAGATCCGGGTGGCGCGCAAACCCAGAGTGGCGATCCTTCCCACGGGAACGGAGCTCGTGCCGATCGGCAGCCCCCTCAAACCTGGCGACATCCTGGAATATAACTCGCTGGTCCTTGCCGCCCAGATCAAGTCCATGGGCGCTGAGCCGGCGCGTTTCCCGATCATCAAAGATGATTTCGAGCTGATCTGTGAAAAGGTCCAGGAGGCAGCCCAATCCCACGATCTCGTGTTGTTGAACGCTGGATCCTCAGCGGGAGCGGAAGACTTTTCTGCCAAAGTCGTACAGCGACTCGGCACTCTTCTTGTCCACGGCGTCGCCGTCCGCCCCGGCCATCCCGTCATTCTGGGACTGCTAAACCGCCAATCGAATATCGAAAATCAAAAATCAACCGTCCCGACCCCTGACCCTTTGTCCCCGGTCCCTATTCTCGGTGTTCCCGGCTATCCCGTTTCCGCTGCCCTGACCATCGATATCTTCGTCGAGCCTGTCCTTGCTCAGTGGCTGGGACGGCGGCCAAACGAATTGCCTGTAGAAAAGGCCACTCTGACGCGCAAGATCGTTTCTCCACCTGGCGATGATGATTTTATCCGCGTGGCTGTCGGGAAAGTGGCGGACAGGCTGCTTGCCGCGCCGCTTTCGCGCGGGGCCGGGGTGATCACTTCCCTCGTTCAGGCCGATGGGCTGGCCCTCATTCCGCGCGGCACCCAGGGATTGGAGGCCGGCGAACAGGTTGACGTTCGTTTATATAGAAGCAGGACAGAGATCGAGCGCACGATCTTTTGCATCGGCTCCCACGACCTGACGCTGGATCTCATGTCACAGTTTCTCGCCGGGCATGACCGGCGGCTGGCCTCGGCCAACGTCGGTTCGCAGGGTGGGCTGGTTGCCTTACGGCGCGGCGAGGCGCATCTGGCCGGCTCGCACCTGCTCAACCCTGAGACGGGCGAATACAACATCTCCTACATCCGGCAGTACATGCCGAATATCCCCGTCAAGGTGGTGGCGCTGGTCGGCCGGCAACAGGGCCTGCTCGTCAGGCGCGGCAATCCCAAAGGACTGAAAGACCTGCAGGACCTCACCCGGCCCGAGGTCCGCTTTGTGAACCGCCAGCGCGGGGCCGGGACGCGCGTCCTGCTCGACTACCATTTGAATCAGATAACAATCCAACCGGAGTATATTGTCGGCTATTCTCAAGAAGAGTATACTCATCTCGGGGTGGCGGCGGCTGTTGCTTCAGGCCGGGCGGATTGCGGGCTGGGTATCGCCGCCGCGGCGCAGGCCCTGGACCTGGATTTCATCCCGCTCTTCCAGGAACGGTATGACCTGGTCATTCCCCGGCAGTTTGCCGAGACAGACCTGCTTGCGCCACTTTTTGGACTGCTGACCGACCGCCGTTTCCAGGAAGCTGTCTCCCGGCTGGAAGGTTATGATGTATCCGTCATGGGTACGATCATCCTGGAGGAGTAGATGGCCGAAGCCCTCATCATCGACGACAACCGTGCCACAGCCGACGCACTCAGACAAATGCTCTCGGTGCTGGGGTTGAAGGCCCGCGTCGCGTATGGATCGAGTCCGGCGATGTCTCTTCTGGCGACCGGGTTTGTGCCCAGCTTTGTCTTCCTGGATATCAACATGCCCGGCGTAGACGGTACGGAGATCCTGTCCTATCTGCGCCGCGAGCCGAAGCTCATCCCGATTGCTGTGTTCATCGTAACGTCGGACGACCAGCCTGAAACCCGGAAGAAGGTCATGAAGCTGGGTGCGACTGCCATGATCATCAAACCGGCCACGATCGATGTTCTGGAAACGGCCCTGAAGAAGGCCAGGATCCTGTAGGGTACGACAATTGAATAGATCAAGACCGCCACTTTTCAGTGGCGGTTCTTCATGAGTATCGAAGAATAAAAGGATTGCATGGAAATGAAGAAAATGATGCTGTTTGTTCTAGTGAGTGTTTTGATACTGGCTGCCTGTGGCTCAGGGTCGAATACGTCTGATCCCGACTCGATTGGCACGCTGGCTCCTGTCCCGGAAGAATATGCAGGGATGACCAATCCCTTCGGTGAGGAAGCGGCCGCCGCCGGTGCAGATGTTTTTCGCTCGAACTGTGAATCATGCCATGGACCTGAGGGGCACGGTGACGGCGTTGCAAGCGGATCGCTCGATCCCAAGCCGAAGAATCTGGCCCTGTTGCAGGAGAGCGCGGGGGACGATTACCTCTTCTGGCGCATCAGTGAAGGCAAGCCCGGGACTTCCATGGTTGCCTGGCAGGGGATCCTGACCGAGGAGCAGATCTGGCAGACGGTATCGTTCATTCGTTCCCTGGAATAGGGTACATTTACAGATCACTTCCTTAATCAACAAATAAGACTTGTTGCGTATAATAATCAAAAAAGGAGAGATGACCTATGCCTATTCCGGCCGGCATCCCTGCACCCGACTTTGAGCTTCTCGACGATACGGGTACACCCCGCAAACTTTCCGATTACCGCGGAAAGAATGTGGTGTTGTACTTCTATCCCAAGGACGATACGCCCGGCTGTACGAAGGAAGCCTGTAATTTTCGGGACGATTATTCCGCCTACGAGAACGCCGGAGTGCTTATACTCGGTGTCAGCCCGGATAGCGTGGCTTCGCATGTGAAGTTCAAGAAAAAGTTCCAGCTCCCGTTCCCGCTGCTGGCCGATGAAGGTCACAAGGTGTGCGATCTATACGGGGTCTGGGGTCCAAAGAAGTTCATGGGTCGTTCCTACGAAGGCGTCCTGCGGACCACGTTCCTGATCGATGAGAATGGGACCATCCTCCGGGTGTTCGAGAACGTCCGGCCGCCGGAGCACAGCGCCGAATTACTGACCACGCTGGGAGCTGCTGCCTGATCTAAATCATCCACTCAGGTCAGATTTGGTATTTGATGGGTGTGAATTCGTGACAAATAGTAGAAAGTTTGGTAAATTAGAGCGGTTGTAGACTGGGGCGGTCCCCTGTGAAAAATTCGAGGAGAGAGAGAAAAGCATGCGACACTTCGTCATTGTGGGAATATTGATCGTTGTCATCACCGTTCTCGCATACGTCGGCCTGGATTCTGCTGGGCTGATGCCACTGGCAGCAAGTAGTCAGGCCGGGCCAATCGATTGGTTGTGGAACCTGGAAGTCATCACCATTTCCTTCCTGTTTGCGTTGATCGTTGCGCCCATGGCCTATAGTCTGATCGTTTTTCGCCGCAAGAAAGGGGATACCACGGACGCGGAGCATATTGAGGGCAATACCAATCTGGAGATCACGTGGACGGTTGTACCGCTGTTCATGGTGATGGTTTTTGCGTATCTCGGGGCGGGGAATCTGGCGGAGATCCGCAGGGTGGATCCGGCCGCCATGGTGGTCAGGGTTACAGGCTTCCAATGGGCATGGAGATTTGAGTATCCGACCAATGGAGTCACGTCCGATGAACTGCACGTTCCGGAGGGGCAGCAAATACTTTTGCAGATGACGTCGAACGATGTTCTCCATTCGTTCTGGGTGCCGGAATTCCGTGTCAAACAGGACCTGGTGCCGGGACGCATTACCGAACTTCGTTTCACGCCGACGGTGATTGGCAGCTACGCCGTCCGTTGTGCGGAGATCTGTGGTACGGCCCATGCGTATATGGAAAGTCCGGTGATCGTATCCTCGCAGGCCGATTTCGATGCCTGGATGGCCGAGCAGGTGGAGCTTGCCGAGCAGCAAGCCGCGACGCCCGAGGGACGCGGCCAGGCGCTGGTGGCAGCCAATGGATGTGCCGCCTGCCATTCCATCAACGGCGCAGCGGGGATCGGTCCCACATGGCTGGGTTTGTTTGGCAGGACCGAAACACTGACGGATGGCAGTACTGTTGTTGTAGACGAAGATTACATGCATGAATCGATCGAGGCACCACAGGCCAAGATCGTAGCCGGTTTCGAGAATCAACTGATGCCCGCCTATAACTTCACGGATGAACAGATCGCGGACATCATCGCCTATATCAAAACGTTGAGATAATTGGTGGAGGATGTGAAATGAGAAGAGCTAACTCAGTATGGAGCGCCCTGCTGCTTCTACTTTTGGGGGGAGCGATTGGTTATGGGATCGGGTTGGGAATCGATATGCTCGTTTCCGGAACCCTGAATTTTTCGGGCTCAGTCGCCGCGGCGTTTGCGCTGTTGATCGGGGTATCCGCGTTCTTCTTTGGATTGTATGGGTACCGGGGGATCACGCGCGGCCTGGTCTGGCAGGTGGTTGGCACCCTGCTCGGCGGGTTGCTTATCACCGGTATCCGCGCAGCCATGGGCCTGGATACCTTTGGCGTTTTCCTTTTTAGCGAGCCTGCCTGGGTTGTGGGGGCACTTGTCGGTGTGGTGTCCTTCATTTTCGGAGTTGGCGCTGTCAGCGACTGGATGAAGTGGGCGCGCGGTATCGATACGCCGGAACATCACGAGGATGAGCCCGGCTGGCAAAAATATTTTGGCGTGTCCTACGATCACAAGGTGATCGGCATTCAATACACGGTCACGGCTCTTGTGCTGATCTCTGTGGGCGGTCTGTTTGCCCTGATCTTCCGTACCGAGCTGGCAGCCTCGCAGCTGCAATTCCTGACCAACACCTTCAAGCTGTTCAACCAGAACGGTCCCCAGATCTATAACTCATTGATGTCCCTGCACGGCATGATCATGATCGTGTCCATCCTGCTCGGCATCTCAGGCATGATGAACTACGCAGTTCCATTGCTGTTAGGCGCCCAGGATATGGCCTTCCCGCGTATGAATGCCTTTGCCTACTGGGTGGCTGTACCTGCCGCAGTGCTTCTGCTCATGAGCCTGGTACTTGGGGGCTTCGATACCGGATGGACAGGATACCCGCCGCTCTCGGCGCGTGCCCCGGTTGGCATCCAGATGTTTTTCCTAGGTGTATTCACGGCTGGCTGGTCGTCCATCCTTGGCTCTTTGAATATCATCGCGACCGTGGTGCGCCTGCGGGCAAAAGGCATGCATGCCATGCGCATGCCTATTTTCGTCTGGGCTTCTGTTGCCACCTCGATCATCGCCCTGACCGCCACGCAGCTGATCGGTCTTTCCTTCCAGTTGGTGATGTTCCAGCGCCTGTTCGGCATGGGCTTCTTCGATCCGGCAAAAGGCGGGAACCCCATCTTGTTCCAGCACCTGTTCTGGTTCTATTCGCATCCGGCCGTGTATGTATTTATCCTGCCGGGCCTGGGTGTGATCTCCGAACTGCTGCCGGTCTTCGTGCGCAAGCCGCTGTTTGGCTATCGCTGGGTGGCGATGTCGTCACTTGGTATTGCTTTGGTCGGCTTTCTGGTCTGGGCGCATCACATGTTCACTTCGGGCATGAATGAGTACCTGCGCGTACCGTTTATGTACAGCACCCTGCTGGTGGCTGTGCCGACGGGTGTGAAATTCTTCTCCTGGGTGGCGACGATCTGGGGCGGCAAGATCGAAACGCCGACCCCGATGCTTTTCGTGTTGGGCGCCATCCTGGTCTTCCTGATGGGCGGCCTTTCGGGCCCTCCACATGCCACGGTGTCGGTCGACCTGCATCTGCATGACACCTACTTCGTAGTCGGTCACTTCCACGATACGATCTTTGGAGGGTTTGTCTTTCCATTCTTTGCGGCGTTATATTACTGGTTCCCCAAGGCGACCGGACGCCGCATGAACGAGTTCTGGGGCAAGGTCCATTTCTGGATGATGACCCCGTCCTTCTTCGTGCTGACCTTCGGTATGATGTTCGTCGGCCTGAGCGGGATGCGCCGCCGAATCGTGGACTATGATCCGGCCCTCGGCTTCGACCTCTCCCACCTGATCATGACCATCTCCGGCTACTTGATCGGCCTTTCGGTCCTGATCTTCATCATCAATTTCTTCCACAGCATCAAGCATGGAGAAGTGGCGGAAGGAAACCTCTGGAATTCACGCTCCCCGGAATGGCAGGTGCCATCACCGATGCCTGCCCACAATTACGCAGTCCCGTTTGAGGTGGTCGGCGAGCCGTATGATTACGGTCTGGTCGGCTCGAAATACGTGGAATTCATGCCTGCAGGTACAGGGGAAGGTGTGAAACATGTCCCTGCACCCGCCGGTGCTCATGGATCGAAACATTAAATCTGGGGTAGGAAACCAATGACGACACATATACAAGAAAAGAAATCACAGCTCGGCCAGGGCATCCTGATCTTCATCTACCTGGCCGTGCTGACAGGGCTGGAATTCTTCATCGCCGTTTACTTCAATTCGGTGATCCTCCTGGTGGTGGTGGCGCTTGTCAAGGCTGTGCTGGTCCTGTACTATTACATGCATGTCTACAAGCTGAACCAGGACTCGGAGGACAGTGACGAGAGCTCATACGAGTACAAAACGGGAACCAACCGTCTCGGCCTGTGGCTCTTCCTGATCTCGGACTCGTTCGTGTTCGCCGGCCTGATGGTCATGCGCATCAACCTCCTGGGACTGACCCGGCCACATTTGGACCAGGTGCTGGGACTGGGTGTGACGGCGCTGCTCCTGGTCTCGTCCTTCTTCATGAATCGCGGCGAGACGATGATGCACAACGGTGACCGTAAGGGATTCCTGAACAATACCCTGATCACGTTCCTGCTGGGCCTCGGCTTCCTGATCGGCGTGGTCTTCGTCGAGTGGCCGAATGCCATCCATGAAGGGGTCACCCCCAGCGGCGGACCGCAGGGCGCGGCATTCTTCATGATGACCGGCATGCACGCCTTCCACGTGTTCACAGGGTTGATATTGCTGGCGATCGTCTGGGTCAACGGCCGGAAAGGCTTGTATGATCAGAAGAATTATCCGGTCGAAGCTGCGGCTGTCTACTGGCACTTTGTGGATGTGGTCTGGATCTTCTTTTACCCGGCTCTGTACCTGATCGGTGCGTTGACATCGGTCGTATAGTTCTGGTATAACAACTACTGAAGCAATCATCGGGGCGGCCAGCGGGTCGCCCCGTTTTCGAGTGTACGTTTGGGAGGAGACGTTGTCTCCACGGGAAAAAACTGAAATCTATGGATAAGAGAACCATTTGGGTTGGCGTTTTGGCGTTCCTGCTGGTCGGGGTGGTGGCGGCCGGGGTATTCCTTTTTTCGGAACCGGCAAGCCTGCGCGGCACGGCCTATACCGAGCCATATCCTCCTGCACCACAGTTCGAATTAACCCGCGCCAATGGCAGCAGCTTTCGGCTCACGGATGCACGCGGGAAAATCGTTATGCTCTTTTTCGGGTACACCTCCTGTCCGGATGTCTGTCCGACGACTATGGCAGAGCTGAAAACCGCGCTGGACGAAGTGGGGGACGACCAGGCAAAGGATGTGAGAGTCGTCTTCGTGACGGTCGACCCTGAGCGGGACACCCCCGAGCGCGTCCAGGAATATGTCAATCACTTCGACCAGGACTTTATCGGCCTGAGCGGGACCGAACCCGAGCTGGCCGAGGTGTGGAATGAGTACGGCGTGTTCCGCCAGATCGTCGAGGGGACCTCTGCCGCAGGATACCTTGTAGATCACACCGCTCGCGTGACCCTGATCGACCAGGAGGGGAACCTGCGGGTGTCCTACGGTTTCGACACGCCGGTCGAAGATATCGTTCATGACCTGAAACTGCTGCTGAGATAAAAGAGACACGTATGACCAGGGAACAAGTCCTAAAACGAATTGGTATTTCACTCCTGCTGGGGTTGCTGCTTGGCGCGGCCATCAGCGAGGTCCCGTTTCTCTTCCTGCGCGAGACGGCCCGCCCGCCGGAGGAGATCACGCTCGTCATCCCCAACGGGACATCCGAACAGGTCGCCCGCGGCGAGCAGCCGCCATCGATCCCCGAAAACATGTCCTTTGTGGTCGGGGATATCCTTGTGATCCGCAATGACGATGTTGTCGATCACAAGCTGGGCCAGTTGTGGATCCCGGCAAACTCCTCGGCACAATTGTCGCTTGACCAGGAGCAAAACTTCGCCTACGAGTGTTCCTTCCAGCCAGGGAACTACTTTGGGTTGAACGTCAACGAACCGTTGACCCTGGGGACGAGGTTATATGGCATCCTGTATGCAGGAATTCCGCTTGGTGTTTTGATAGCCCTGTATGCCCTCGTCATGCCCACCAAGAAAAAACCAAGTGTTCCTGCGTAAAGCCTTTCAACGGAAATGGATTCTTACCACGCTGCTGGTCCTGACCGGGACGGCCCTATGTGTCCGCCTCGGCATCTGGCAGCTGGACAGGCTCGAGCAGCGCCGTGCGTTCAACCTCCAGTTCGAGTCCATGCGGGCCATGCCGGCGCTCGATCTAAATGAGGACGTGCCTGATGGGATTCCACAGATGGAGTGGCGAGAGGTGCAGGTACAG
>DASUOS010000283.1:0-6075 GCA_036276515.1 Anaerolineales bacterium
AGAGGCTGGCGTATCTGTCGGAGGCGGCAGGGGAGTTTCGGTGGGCGTGGGGGTCGGCGTCAGGGTGGGGGTATCGGTTGGCGTGAAGGTCGGGGTGATGGTGGGCGTGTCGCTGGGTGTGGGCGTCGGGGTGAGCGTGACGGCCGGCAGGTCAATCGGTCCTTCGGCCCCCAGGCCGAGCAGCTCGCGGTAGATCCAGCCGCCTTCATATTGAGAGAGGGAAAGGTCGGTCTGATTAGGCGCGATCAACAGCCAGGTCCCCTCGTCGTTGCGGCCGCGGAAGGCCAGGCATTTTTTTAACTCCAGCGGCTCGCCGATCGGCGCATAAATGGTCCCCGGCCCCGAGCGGACGTTGATCGTATTGGCGTACAGCGAGTTGACGCAGTAGATCAGGATCTCGAAGGCCGGGCGGGTCGGCGACGGGGTGAAGGTCGGGCGCGGGGTCAGCGTCTCGGTGATGGTGGATGTGATCGAGGCCGTGGCGCTGTTCGTGGGGCTCGGTTCCGGCGTGTCGGTCGCCGTGGCCGTTGCCGTGGGAAGGATGAGCGCGGTCTCCGAGGGCGCGGGGGTGGGCGTGGAGAGGGGAGGCGCCGGGGGGTTGGAGGCGAAGACCACCACCGTCAGCAGGGCCAGGATCACAATGGAGATGGTGACAGCGTACCGGCGAAAGGTGCCCGCTGCCGTGCTCGCGGGTGTGACAGGCTCGCCCGTGTACCCCAGGTCGCGCAGCAGAGCGTTGAGACGGTCTGCATAGTCCTGCTCGGAAGTGAAATCGATATAGTTAATGGTGTTGATGGCAAAAGGGACGGCGGTCTTCTCCAGCATGACCGGGATGATCCGCTTGCGCAGATAGAGGGCCTGCGTGTATTCCTTGCGCACCCATTCCGAGATGGCCGAGTTGGGAGACAGCACCACGATGAACTGCTCGCTCGCTTCGATCGCCTCCGGGATGACGCGCACCCAGTCATCGCCGCCGCGCAGGTCGGACACGTCCCACCAGACCTCATAGCCGGCATTCTCCAGATCCCCGGCCAGCCGGCGGACGAAGGCAATATCCCTGCGCGAATAACTGATGAATACTTTGTGCATATCCTCTCGACGATTCATGGATTAAACGAACTGCACAGAAGGACTGTTCCTGAAATACGCCCTACCCTAGTACCGTGCCAAAAAAACACCCCTGTATGGCAATGCATGGAGTCGTTTGTTAGTGTCAAACCGGGGAGCAGAATGGCTGCTTCATATTACCATCCCCCCGTCAGTTTGGGGAAGGTCACTCAGAAAAAAGGATATGACTCGCTCACTCCTGCCCGCGGCGCGTTCGGTACATGCTGTCGATCTCCCTGCGCCACTGATCTTTATCGACGCGGCTGGAACCGGCGGACAGCCGGTCCAGGAATTCCACGACCTGGTCATGCGAGCCTTCGATCAGGTTGTTGGCAAATGAACGGCTGGGCCTGCCCGTCCGCAGGCTGATGTGGAACGAATGGATCAGCTGGTCGATGCAAACCATCCGCTCCTCCGTTCTTTTGGCGAGAGGATAATCATGCAGGTAGGTCTCGATGGCATCCATTGCCGCAGTACCGATCAGCTCGCGGTGTTTCCAGGAGTCATGCCACTGTTCGGCAGTGGTCTCCCAGCCGCAGCCCCCGGTGGGACAAGCCTGCACACCGGGTAACATCTTCCATGAATCCGGCTCACAGGGGGAAAAGATCGCACCACAGCGCGGACATTCCACCTCACGCCGCGTGACCAAGCGGATACTTTGACAGCGCTGCAAGAGACCGAGCCCTACGTCCTCGACCAGGATTTCATCCACCGCACCCAGGGCATCGTTTTGATACAACTGGCGGATCTTTGCCTGCCGGATCTTGGGGGACCAGGAGATCTTTTCCATGGCTGAATGGTATCACTTTTCCACAAACGAATTCAGATGATTTGTTCTATAATACTGTAGTTGTTTGACTCAGATGCAGAGAGAGGTCCTGGAACAAACCATCGTGAACGCGCTTGAAAATGAGGACAACTGCTCTGGCATAAATTCTTTTCTTAAATGAGAAAACCAGCACTACTTTATTGATGTAGAGAATATTAATGGCAGCTCTTCCCCTCGGAACCGTTACCTTCCTGTTCACGGATATCGAAGGCTCGACCCGTCTCCTGCAGCAGCTGGGCGATCAATTCGCCACCCTCCTAACGGAGCACCGCCAGATCATGGAGCAGGTTTGTGAAAAACATCATGGCAGTGTGGTCGGGAACCAGGGGGATGGCTTCTTCATCGCCTTCCCCCGCGCCCTGGATGGGATACACGCTGCCGTCCAGGCGCAGCGCGCCCTCGCGGCTCACGCCTGGGCGGGGGGCGTCAACGTCCGCGTGCGCATGGGCCTGCATACGGGCGAGCCGCAGATCAGCGCCTCGGAGAATTATGTGGGGATCGATGTCCATCGCGCCGCCCGGATCGCCTCGGCGGCACACGGCGGTCAGGTTCTCATTTCACAGCGAACCCATGACCTGGTGGCGAATGAGCTGCCGGATGGGGTAACGCTGCGCGACCTCGGGGAGCACAGCCTGAAGGATCTGCGGCAGCCCAAGCACCTGTACCAGCTCGTCCTTGCGGGTCTGCCTTCAGAATTTCCCCCGTTGATGTCGCTGAATGCCTCCCCGAACAATCTGCCGGGCCAGCTTACCAGTTTCATCGGTCGCTCGAAGGAGCTCGCAGAAGTCAAACAGCTGCTTTCCGAAAGCCGCCTCCTGACCCTGACCGGTCCGGGCGGCAGCGGCAAGACGCGCCTGAGTTTGCAGGCGGCCTCCGAGGTGCTTAAGGGATTTCAGGGTGTGTTTTTTGTAGCGCTGGCAGCGATCACGGACCCGGGTCTGGTCGCTTCGGCCGTTGCCCGGGCTCTGGGTCTGACGGAAACGGCGGGACGGTCCATCCTGGAGGGTCTCAAGGACTATTTGCGCAGCAAGAACCTGCTGCTGGTACTGGATAACTTCGAGCAGGTGATTGCTGCCGCGCCTCTCGTGTCTGAGCTTCTGGGAGAGTGCGGCAAATTAAAGGTCCTGGTCACGAGCCGCGAGGCGCTGCGGGTCACAGGTGAAAGAGAGTATCCTGTGCCTCCGCTGGCACTGCCAAGTTTAGCGGAATTACCGTCGCCGGAGTCCCTTGCGCAGTATGCGGCCATCGAGCTGTTCGTCCAGCGTGCCCGGGCGGTCAAGGCCGATTTTCGGATCACAGACGAGACCGCGCCGGCGGTGGCCGAGATCTGTCACAGGCTGGAGGGTTTGCCTCTGGCTATCGAGCTGGCTGCAGCCCGTATCAAGCTGCTTCCGCCGCGCGCCATGCTTGCCCGTCTCGAGCAGCGCCTGGATTTTCTGACCGGCGGCGGGCGCGATCTGCCTGCCCGCCAGCAGACCCTGCGGGGCGCCATCGCCTGGAGCTATGATCTGCTGGAGGAAAGTGAGCAAACCTTGTTCTGCCGGCTGTCTGTTTTTGTGGGCGGTTGTACCCTGAACGGGGTGGATGCGGTTGCCGGTGAAGATCTGGATCTTGTAGGGTCGCTGGTGGACAAGAGCCTGCTGCGCCAGGTGGAGGATGCCAATGGCGAGCCGCGTTTTGTCATGCTGGAGCTGCTGCGCGAGTTCGGCCTGGAGCAGTTGAGAGCCCGTGGTGAAGAGGAAGCGATCCGGCGCCGTCATGCCGTTTTTTTCCTGGATCTCGTCGAGCAGGCGGAAGCCAATTTGGAAAAAAGGGATCAGGTCCGCTGGATGGAGCGGATGGAACAGGAGCATGGCAATTTGCGTGCCGCGTTCGAGTGGAGCAGGTCCGCCGGTGCGGCGCAGGAGCTCTGCCTGCGATTGGCCGGCGCGCTGGGACACTTCTGGGAAGTGCGTGGATATTTCAGTGAGGGACGTGAGCGTCTCTCTGCTGTCCTGTCCATGAAGGCTGCCCGGGGACAAACCCCTGGACGCGCGAAACTTCTATCGCGGGCGGCGGAGCTAGCCTACCGTCAAAGTGACTATGCCGCAACAGTGGAATTTGCCGAGGAGAGTCTTGCCCTCTATCGTACGCTTGAGGACAGGCAGGGTGCAGCTTCCATGCTCATCAAGCTTGGCAATTGCGCCACCGAGTCAGGCGACTTTGAGACGGCTGCGGAGTACCTGGAGGAAGCACTGGCGATCTGGCAAAACCTGGATGATAAACATGGAACAGCCCGGGCGCTGATCAGCCTGGGGTGGGCGGCCCTGCGTCCAGGCGATCATTCTCTGGCAAACATCCGCCTTGAACAGGCATTGATCTTATCCCGCGAGCTGGGAGATACAAGAAGCATCGGCTTCGAGCTCTCCGGCCTGGGTGAGATCGCCCTCCGCCAGGGGGATGTCGCGCGAGCCAAACATCTGCTGGAAGAAAGCCTGGAGCTCCGGCGGCAGCTTGGCAACAAATGGGGCGTCGGCGTTTCGCTGGGCACACTGGGCTGGGCGGCAACCCGGGAAGGGGATTGGGAGCGCGCCAGGGCATACCTGGGGCAAAGCCTGGAGGTCAGGCAGGAGATCGGCGACAGGGGCGGCATCGCCTGGTGTCTCGAGCGACTGGCGGACCTGACTCTTTCCCAGGGTCAGCCGGAAAAAGCTGTCCGCCTGTTGAGCGCCGCAGCCGTGCTGCGCACATCCATCGGTTCGGTGATCGACCCGGCCGACCAGGAGGAGTATCAGAACAGGCGCAGCGCTCTACGCGAACAATTCGGTGATGGGAAATTCACCTCTCTCTGGAAGGAAGGACGGTCGTTACCACTTGAGCAGGCCATTGCGTATGCTCTTGGTAATCAGGAATGAAATAGAGACAGAACCTTTCCGGCCACTATTTCATTCATTTCCCTTCCGTCTCCTGCGATTGCCCGGGGTGAGACAATTTCTCTCACGCTGGCGGGATCGAAGTGAAGTGAGAGAATAGGGCAGTAATCCTCCCTTGACGAAAACTTAACCGTCGTATAAAGTTAAGCCAGCTTAACTAAAAAGAAGGGTTAACTATGACCGATACGCAGCAATTGAATCACTCTTTGCGGCAGTGGATGGACGTCACTTCCCATCGCTCGATGCAGGACCAGTCCCGCTTCGTCAAATCGATCGGCTTTTCGATGGCGCAGTTCTTCCTGTTGATGCACGTCTACTATAAGAAGCAGTGCGGGATTTCGAATTTGAGTGAGCACATGGAGATCACGGCCCCCGCCGCCAGCCAGCTGGTGGACAAACTCGTCCAGGCCGGGATGCTCGAGCGGACGGAAGATCCGCACGATCGCCGCGCCAAACAAGTGACGCTCACCCACAAGGGCCGCCAGCTGATCGAAAGAAGCATCCACGCCCGCTTTCGCTGGCTGGATTCCCTTGTTCAGGGCCTGAGCGCCGGGGAACGCTCCACGGTCAGCGAGGCACTGCGAATCCTGACGAATGCAGCCGAGGAGCGGGAGAAGAAGGTAGACAAGTAGACACGTAAACAGAATAACCTGTGTACCTGTTTCCCTGTACGCTTCACAACCAATTCACAGTCATTAATTACATTTACTACAATACTCCACTTCCAAAAGGTACCTCATGCAAGCCACTTTATCCCGATCGCAATCCCGCGCCCGCCCGCCGCGTCCCTCCTTTAAAGGGATCGGGCGCGCCATCCGCTACCTGACGCGCTATGGACGCCAGGCCCTGCTGCCCTACATCTTTTTGATCATTGCCACCCTTTCCATGCTGGCGGTGCCGCGCATGATCCGTAACGTGATCGACGCGGTCACGAGCGGCTACGTGGCGAACCAGGTACTGGGTGCCCTGGATACGATTCCCGAGACAATGCTTGGCGCTGCGCTGCCGCGCATACTCGAGTCCACAGGCCGCGACACCTCACTGACGGCCGATCAGCTCCGCCTGCAGCTCGAAGCGGACCTGGCGAACGCGCCGCAGACCCTGATCACTGCGCTGATCCTGATCATCGTCTTTGCTTC
Organism: Anaerolineales bacterium; assembly: GCA_036276515.1. GTDB lineage: Bacteria > Chloroflexota > Anaerolineae > Anaerolineales > Villigracilaceae > Defluviilinea. The sequence continues at coordinate 5,988 of DASUOS010000283.1, forward strand.
CATACGAGGCCTCTTTGCCTTCCTGCAGGCCTACTGGGCGGAGAAGAACTCGCAGTCTGTCGCCTATGACTTTCGCAATGAGCTGTAT
>DASUOS010000284.1:0-3441 GCA_036276515.1 Anaerolineales bacterium
CCGGGAACAATGAATTTTGATCTTGTCCTTGCCATTATGTCCTCTTCAATGTCGATATTTGATGAAATCTTTTCTGACAAACGTGACGATTATAATCCCCGCTTGCGTATCCAAAGAATTGCTATTCCAAAATAAAAACAGCGCGGGCCACGCCCGCGCTGTTCATCGACAACTCTATTAATCCAGCAGTTCGCGTGGAATGTTGCCGCCGTTCTGTGCAATCCTGCGCAGAACTTCCTTGTGCAGCCAGGTATTCATTCGAGCAGAGTCGCTCATCACCTCGGCGGGAGCCCCAAGCTCCTGGGCCAGCTCATTGCGAGCCTCGCGACTGCTCTCGAGATCGAGCAGCTTCAACAGGTCCACGATCGAGACCTTCCAGTTCAGGCCTTTTCCAGAGCTGAGCTGTTCCAGCTTCTCCACCACATCCACTTCGGACATGGGCGCCTGGGCGGGAGCCCTGGCCGGTGTAGCAACATTTGGCCCGGCGGGTCCGCTCGTAGCCGGACGTGCGCCGGCTCTCGGCTGTGTAGCCGGACGTGCTGTTTCTTTCGGCTGGGCGGCTGCACCCGGTCGGGAAACCGGTGCCTTGCCCGTGGGTTTGGCTGTTGAAGTGCCAGCATCTTCTGGGTCATCTTTATCTTTCCTGATCCCCAGTTTTTCGAGAATTTTATTGAAAAGACTCATGGCTTTTCCTTTCTATGGTTTGTTGGATTAACGCATAGGAGGGTGGATCGTTACAAGACCCATCCTCTTTCAAGGACAGGTTCCTTATATACCAAACCATTCGCCTGCCGAACATACGTCCAAACGATGGACCGCTGGAGAGGGAATTGGTTTCAAGATATACTCCATTGAATGATGAGCTTCGTTCAAGTCGTTGTCAACGTTCCGGCAGTTTCAGGGATCTTCGATTATTCTGTGCCCGATTCACTCAGGGGACAAATCGCTGTGGGACATCTGGTGATTGTCCCGTTTGGGAATAAAACCGTCCAGGGTGTGGTGTTCCGTTTTGTAGACCAGCCCTCCGTAGCGAACGTGAAAGAGATTATGGAGCTCGTCGATCCTCTGCCCGTTCTGACTCAACCCCAGATCGCGCTTGCGGAAGCCATGGCAGAGTCCACACTGGCGCCGCTGGCCGCCATCGTTAGTTTGTTCCTGCCGGTGGGCGTCAGCCAGGAAGCGGATGTTTTGTACCAGACTATCGACAATGGACGATGGACCGTAAAGGATAGTCAATGGACCCCGGTCCAACGCCGGCTTCTTAACCTGCTGGCGGACCGCGGCCCCTTGCGCGGGCGCCAGATCGATTCGCATTTCCGCAAGGTGGAGTGGCGCAACACGGCAAACGCCCTTGTCCGCAAAGGGGTGATCTCGGCAAGGAGTGTTCTGCCTCCACCTCGTGTCCGCTCGAAGTTTGTGCGCGTGGCGCTGCTGGCTGTGCCGCCGGAATCGGCAGAGGCGCACATGGAAACCCTGGGTACCAGGCAAACGTTATCTCGCAGGCAGGCCGCCTTGCGGTTTCTCGTCCGGCAGCCGGAACCCATCAATGTGTCGTGGGTGTACGCTCAGAGCGGCTGCAACCTCGCCGACCTGCAGGAGCTGGAGGAGCGCGGCTTAATCCGCTTATTTGAAAGCGAGATCTTTCGCGATCCCTTGGAGAGGGCCGGCAAACAGGGAGACACGTATCCGGCGAAACAGGAAATGGAGCTCACACCCGAGCAACATTTTGCATTGCAGCAAATTCTTCCCGCGCTCTCATCCCCGGAGGTCCAGCCCGCCTTTCTCCTTCGCGGGGTTACCGGCTCCGGCAAGACCGAGATCTACCTGCGCGCCGCGGAGGAAGTTATCAAGCTCGGCAGGCAGGCCATTATTCTGGTGCCAGAAATTGCCCTTACGCCGCAGACGGTTCGTCGCTTCTTGAGCCGCTTTCCGGGGCAGGTCGGTATCGTCCATTCGAAGCTTTCGGAGGGGGAGCGATACGATACCTGGCGGCGGGCGCGCAGTGGTGCGTTGAAGCTGATCATCGGCGCGCGCAGTGCATTGTTTTCGCCTCTCCCCAACCTCGGTTTGATCGTTGCGGATGAATGCCACGACTCGTCCTACTATCAATCAGAGCCGCCGTTCTATCATGCCGTAACCACGGCCCGGACGTACGCCCGTTTTGCGGGAGCGATCTGCGTGCTTGGCAGTGCGACGCCTTCGGTAATCCAGCGCTACCAGGCTGAAACAGGGGAGCTGAAACAGCTGGAACTGCCTCGACGTATCACCGGCTCGGATCTTCCTGCAGTCGAGGTTATCGATATGCGGGACGAGCTGAAAGCGGGCCAGCGCGGGATTTTCAGCCGGTCCCTGCTCCGGGAGCTTGAGTCAACCCTCGGGCGCGGCGAACAGGCGATCCTGTTCCTGAACCGGCGTGGGACCGCCACTTATATCTTTTGCCGCGATTGTGGCCTGGTTCTGCGCTGCCCGAATTGCGATACACCTTTGACTCTGCACGTCGACGAGCAGCAACGGCTGCTCTGCCACCAGTGTGGCTACGAGCGCCAGAAGCCGAAGACATGCCCCCAGTGTGGGAATGCTCACATCCGTGAGTATGGATTGGGCAGCGAACGGGTCGAGGCGGAAGTGTCCACCCTTTTTCCAAAAGCGCGCACCCTGCGCTGGGACTGGGAAACCACCCGCCAGAAGGATGCCCACGAGATGATCCTGACCCACTTCGCCAACCACCAGGCGGACGTGTTGATTGGCACACAGATGCTTGCCAAAGGGCTTGACCTGCCTCTTGTGACCCTGGTTGGGGTGGTGCTGGCTGATGTCGGCCTCTATTTGCCGGATCCATTTGCCGGGGAGCGGGTATTCCAGGTGCTGACCCAGGTGGCGGGCCGCGCCGGACGAAGTGAACGCGGCGGCAGGGTGGTCCTGCAGACGTTCGACCCGGCCCATCCGGTCATACGATCGACCGCCCGGCATGATGTGAATGGTTTTTATGAATATGAATTGGACCAGCGCCGGAGACTCGGGTATCCGCCGTTTTCCCGGCTGGTGCGACTGGAATATCGCCACCACGATCCGCTTGCTGCTGAGCAGGAAGCGAACAAAGCTTCTGAAAGGCTGAAGGATGTTCTCCATGCGGAACGCTGGAAACTGCTCACCGTCATCGGGCCTGTACCCAGTTTCTTTTCCCGGACCGGCGGCATTTATCGCTGGCAGATCGTCCTGCGCGGACCCGATCCAGTGTCTATGCTGCGTGAGCAGTCTGCCGAGCGCTGGTTGAAGGACTGGCGGGTTGAAGTGGACCCTATAAGTTTGCTATAATCAAGCGGATACCACACAGGAGAATACATCATGCAATCGTTTTCCCGCGGCTGGTCCTTTCTGCAGCAGGCCTGGAGCATGGCCTTCAAGGACCGGGATTTGATCAAGCCGTCTGTCTATGCTCTC
>DASUOS010000285.1:0-5714 GCA_036276515.1 Anaerolineales bacterium
GTGGTGGGCGCGGCGATCACGTCTACCTGCTCGAAGGCGCGGTCGAAATCCTGCCGGATCAGCGTGCGGACCTTTTGTGCCTTTAGATAGTAGGCATCGTAATATCCGGCGGAAAGTGCGAACGTACCGAGCATGATGCGGCGCTTGGTCTCGGCACCAAAACCGGTTTCCCGCGTCTTCAGATAGACATCCATCAGGCTCTCACCCTCGCGCTCCGACAGCCCAAAGCGCACACCATCGTATTTTGCCAGGTTGGAGCTGGCCTCCGCAAACAGGATCAGGTAATAGACGGGAATGGCATATTGCGTGTGGGGCAGCGAGACATCCACAACCTCCGCGCCGAGCTGTTCGATCTGGCGGATCGCTGCCCGGACGGAAGAATCCACGTCTGCGTCCAGACCTTCCACAAAATATTCCTTTGGGATACCTATCCTGAGTCCGCGCAGGTTTTCCGTTTTCCTCAAAGCGTCAGAATACGGCCGAACTGGCTCGGCGCGTGAGGTGCTGTCCTTCGGGTCGTGTCCGGCAATTGCCTCCAGAACAAGGGCAGCGTCCATAACACTTCTTGCCATGGGGCCGATCGTATCGAACGAAGATACCAGGGGGATCAAACCGTAGCGGGAGACGCGTCCATAGGTGGTCTTGAGCCCGGTCACGCCGCAAAACGAAGCGGGATGCCGGACTGAGCCGCCCGTGTCTTCGCCGAGGGAGAACGGCGCCAGCCCTGCTGCCACAGCCGCCGCCGACCCGCCGCTCGATCCACCGGGGACGTGGTCGTAGTTCCAGGGATTCCGGGTGGTAAAGAACCCGGAATTCTCGGTGGAGGAACCCATGCCAAATTCGTCCATGTTGGTCTTTCCCAACAGGACTGCCCGGGATGCCTTTAATTTCCGGACCGCGGTCGAGTCGTAGAACGGTTTGTAGGTTTCGAGGATCTTCGAGGAGCAGGTGGTGCGGACATCGCGCGTAGAGATGGAATCTTTCGCAGAGTAGGGGATGCCCGTGAGCGGGGTCAGACCTTCTCCGGTCTTGAACCGTCGGTCTGCATCCCGCGCCTGTTCGAGAGCCACATCTTCTGAGATCGTCACATAGGAGTGGATCTGGGGGTCCAGGCTGCTGATCCGCTCCAGATAGGCGCGGGTGAGCTCCTCCGCTGAAATCTGGCGGTTTGCCAGAAGCTCGTGCGCCTGCTGGATGGAGTACTCGTGCAGATCCATGGTCACTGCTCGATGTGGACGCGCGGGATGACGATGAAATCATCCTTCGTCTGCGGCGCGTTGGCGAGAAAGTCGTCCGTTGGAATCGATTCTTCGACCTCGTCCTCGCGGGTCACGCTCCTGTTCGCAGATGAGAGGTAGGCAGGCGGGACGCCATCCGTATCCACTTCGTTCAGGATGCCGACGTAGTCCAGGATATCCCTGAACTGGGAGACGAACATTTCCGTCTCCTCCTGGCTCAGGTCCAGCCGGGCCAGCAGGGCGATCTCCCGGACCAGCTGTTCATCCACCTGGAAGCTTGTTTCTTCACTCATACCACATACCTCGCAACCAGCCAGTATCTAATTTCTACTCTCTACTCTCTACTCTCTTCCATCTATTCTCGAATCTCGATATGCAAATCCTTCAACTGCCCGGGCTCCACCTCAGACGGCGCATCCGCCATCACATCGCGTCCGGCCTGGTTCTTGGGGAAGGCGATCACTTCGCGGATATTCGGCTCGTCGGCCAGCACCATCACCAGGCGGTCGATGCCGGGTGCCATGCCGCCGTGCGGGGGCGCGCCGTATTCGAACGCTTCAAGCATGTGACCGAATTTCTGCTCGATCTGATCGCCGCTTAACCCAAGCATCTGGAAGACCTTGAGCTGGATATCTGTGCGGTGAATGCGGATCGAGCCGGAGGCCATCTCGTACCCGTTGCAGACCATGTCATAGGCATCCGAAATGATCTCCGCCGGATTTGTCTCGAACTTGGGTAGATCATCCAGCTGCGGCATGGTAAAGGGATGGTGTTCCGCATCCCATTTCTGTTCCTCTTCGTTCCAGGCAAACATCGGGAAGTCCACAACCCAGGCGAACGCCAGCAAATTCGGGTCGGCCAGCTTCAAGCGGTCGCGGAAGATCACGCGCAGGCCGCCCAGTACCTTGTTGACAACGGAGCGCTGGTCTGCGGCAAACAGGATCAGGTCGCCTTCTTTCGCGCCGGTTTTGGATTTGACGGCTTCCGCCTCTTCGGTTGTGACGAACTTCGCGGCGGTTCCTTTCAAGGCTTCGCCGGTCACCGCCAGCGTGGCCAGCCCCTTGGCCCCAAGCGCCCTGGCGGACACGGTCAGCGCATCCACTTCTTTGCGGGAGTACTCGGCGCAGCCCGGCGCGACAATGCATTTGATCACACCGCCGCTCTCGATAGCGGACTGGAAGACGCGGAACTCGCTTTTCGCAAAGAGCTCACTGACGTCGATCAGCTCCATGCCGAAGCGCAGGTCGGGTTTGTCGGTGCCGTAGCGTTCCAGGATTTCCTTGTGCGAGAATTTTGGCCAGGGCGACGAAAGCAGCTTCTTGTGTGGCGTCACCGCAGGTATCATTTCGCTGTACAGCTGCTCCACCAGTGCCAGCACATCGTCGCGCTCGACAAAGGACATTTCCAGGTCGAGCTGGGTGAATTCCGGCTGGCGGTCGCCGCGCAGGTCTTCGTCGCGGAAACAGCGGGCGATCTGGAAGTAGCGGTCCATGCCGGCGACCATCAGCAACTGTTTGAGCTGCTGTGGCGACTGCGGCAGGGCATAGAACTGGCCTGGGTACAGCCGTGACGGCACAAGGTAATCCCGGGCGCCCTCGGGCGTTGCCTTGAACAGGATCGGCGTTTCGATCTCGATGAAATTGTGCCTGTCGAGGAAATCGCGCATGAACTTGACCACCTTATGGCGCAGGACCATATTGCGGCTCATCCTCTCGCGGCGCAGGTCGAGGTAGCGATATTTGAGGCGCGTATTTTCATCCGGAAGATCGTTCTCGCCGCTGACCAGGAAGGGCAGGGTCTTGGCCGGGTTCAGGATCTTGAGGGACTCGGCGACCACCTCCACCTCACCGGTTTTCATTTTGGGGTTTTCCATGCCGGACGGGCGCTTCTGCACTGTGCCCGTGACCTGGAGCACCCATTCCATGCGCACATTGGCCACGGCGTCGAGTGTCTCTTTGGAGAGGTTGGGATTGATGGTGACCTGGATCAGGCCGTAGCGGTCACGCAGATCGAGGAAGATCACCCCGCCATGGTCACGGCGTCGATGGACCCAGCCCGCCACAGTCACGTTCTGGCCGGCATGGGTGGCTCTCAATTCGCCACAGGTATGAGTTTTGTACATGATGCGCCTCCGATGATGGTAAACACCAAGGACACGATGTGCTCTACGTTGTTTACCCGGCACAACGAACAGAATTCCTGCTGATTTTCCTTCGTGTTCCGTTGTGTCCTTTGTGTTTAATAACTGACAAAATAAATCGCCCTTCGCATTTGCGTTGGGCGATTGGTTTCCTCACAGATCGTACTTTTTAACCAGCAATGCTTCGCCCAACGATTCGAAGATCGTCATTGTCGTTGTTATTATTGTCGTTGGCGATGCGCAGCTTGTATTGCATAATGGCGGCATTATAGCACAAAGGCATTATTCCGCCAGTGTCTTTTTCCAGCGTGCAAACAGCCAGCCGGAAAGGATGGCCACCACCAGGCCCGTCGCAAGATTGATCAGAAGAGAAACCGAGTCGAAATCCTGCCGGTAGAGGAACCCGCCTTCTTCATAAAATGTTAGCGGCCAGCCGGCCCGGGCGATATCGTCGGCACAGGCGTCGCGTCCGAAGACGGCAGGCAGGCCGCAGTCTGAGGCGAGATGCGCCGCGAGCAGGTTGATCAGGAGGAAGACCAGCAGTCCAAGGAGAGAGCCTGTGAGAAAGTGTTTATTCATGGCGATATACCAATGGGGGATCGCGATGTTAAGCGGGTGTAAGGTTATGCAAATCCATTTTACTTCCAAACCCGACTCAGGTGTTATATAGTAGTTCCACCGATACTCTGTTCAACAAGGAGAATGAAATGAACTACCGGACACTGTTCCTGCTCAATTCCCTTCTTATCTTCCTGCTGGGTGCCGCATTTCTTGTGGCGCCCAGCCTGGCGATCGGCCAGTTCGGTGTGGATAATTACGCCTCCACGAAGATGGTCGCTCAATTCTTTGGGACGGCCCTGCTGGCTGTCGGCCTTCTTCTATGGTTCGCCAAGGATGTGACCGATAAAGCCGTCCAGCGCGGGATGAGCATTGCCCTGCTCGTCGCCGCGCTGGCCGGCCTGGTCGTGACCGTGATCGGGACGGCGGGAGGCATCCTGCGCTCCAACGAGTGGATCGCAATCCTGGCTTACGTTCTCCTTGGGCTCGGGTTTGCCTTCCTGGTTTTCATGAAGCCTAGACTGAACACCTGACCCTGCTTTCGATCTGGAAAATTGCCTGCCTGAATCGGCAGGCATCTTTATTTTAAGCAGCTGTGCGGGTGTTGGCATGGAATGGAACTACCATTGCAACTGCATAACAGGGTTCAGGTTCCTTTTATATGGAAAGGTAACCTTTAGTACTATTCATCGTCTAGCAGTTGGTCGGGTAAGGGTTTGGCCAGGGACCCTCTTTAAACGCGACGGGTACAGGCAAATTTTTTAATGTGGATGAAGTCGTTACGATGCAAGATTGTAGTATTATGAAATTATAGCGGGCGTCTTGCTGTGCCCGAGCTTCAGGAGATGTTCTACATAATGGCTTTCAAGGCAGCCGAGCCGGCAAAAAATGGTCCCATCATTCGCCTGAAAATCCTCGTTGTGGACGACGATGAGATGAGCAGGCGGATGATGCGCTTATTGCTGACGCGCGAAGGTCATGATATCCAGGTGGCTGCCAATGGGGTCGAAGCGGTCGAAGCGGTCAAGGAACAGAAATTCGATATTGTGTTCATGGATCTGCAAATGCCGATCATGGGCGGTGTCGAAGCCAGCCGGGCGATCCGGGAATGGGAGAACGGCGGCAGGCATACCTATATCGTGGCCCTGACTGCCAGTTTCATGCCTGAAGAAGGCCGCCTGTTGTACGATGCCGGCATCGACAACTACATTTCCAAGCCCTTTGAGGTGGACCATATCCAGAAGCTGCTGGGAGTGCTCTCCAGTGCGGATCACATCCAGCTCACTCCTGAGGAGGGACCGCACGGTTTGCCGGTGTATGGCAATGTGCTCGACATTCGGAAAGGCACCCTGCGAGTCGGAGGCGATCTGCAGACATACAAGGAACTTTTAAATGAGTTTGTCCAGGAGCTCCCGGAGCGGATCGAGACCCTGGAACAGCTTTTTCTTCAGCAAGACCGGGATGCGCTGTCCCGCGCCGCGCACAACCTCAAGGGCATATCCGCCAACCTGGGCGCCCTCGAGCTGTCGGAATGGGCCGCTAAACTTGATAAGCAGTCGAATGAGGGTTATACTGACCTGAATCAGGGACTGATTTTAGAATTAAAGAAGGCTGAAACCCATTTACAAAAAACGGCTAACGACTTTCTCACCAAAGAAAGACCCGTTGCATCACACTAAAAGGTATTCTTTGGAGGCTTAATGCGGGTTTTACTCATTGATGATGAGCAGTTTTATTTTAAACTAATCCAGAAGACCCTTAAGGCCGCCGACTATGAC
>DASUOS010000286.1:0-5404 GCA_036276515.1 Anaerolineales bacterium
AGCTCGGTGTATCCGTGCCCCTTCGTCATGTTATGGATCAGATAATAGGCCGTCTGCACCCCCTGTAGAGCGGGATGAAGAGTTGACGGGATCGTCACATCGCCCTGCACCACCTCGACCGAACGTGACCAGCCCCGTCCGGCGAGCCGCCGCGGTTCGCGGGCCAGGCAGCGGACGCGGTAGCCGGCTTCCAGCAGCCGGGGGACCAGCCGGCTGGCGATATATCCCGTAGCCCCTGTAACAAGGATCAGCTTATCCATAGGCATGAGCCAGCAGGCGCGCTCGTGAAGCGATCTGCCGCGTCAGCCCATCGAAAATGAATTTGTGGAAGGGCCACATCGCGTACCAGTAAAGGAACCCAAATAGACCAAACGGCGCAAAATAGGCCGTGACGGTGAGCAGGGTCTTTCCATCCTGCGGTTTGGACTCGAACTGCAGCCAGGCTTTGCCGGGCAGTTTCATCTCGGCTCGCAATCGCAAGAGATGGTCCTTCTCCACTGCCTCCACACGCCAGAAGTCGAGTGACTCGCCAGGCCGGACCTCATCCGGATGACGTCGTCCACGCCGCAGACCTACGCCGCCCAGGGCTTTATCCAGCCAGCCGCGCATGCCCCAGGCCCAGTCCATGTACAGCCAGCCGCGCTCCCCGCCAATGCCCGCATACGAGCGGTAGACGTCCTGCGGCGGGAGATCCAGAAGCATCTGGCGCGTTTCCACGTACATGCCCTCCTCGACCACATACTGATACGGCTTTACATCCCCCGCCACCGTGACCAGCGCATCCGACCAGCTGGTCTCCACGTTATCGCGCTGGATGCGCCCGAGCGCCAGGTGGACCGCGGTCTGGAAGTCGATCGGCTGGATCTGCGGGAACAGCTTTCTCGCCGCTTCATCCCGGACGACCAGCCGGGCGCGCAGGCCCTCGATCAACGGCAGGACGACGCGCCAGTGGATCGGTGTCACCATGTGCACCCAGTAGGCCGAGAGCCGCGGTGCATAGAAAGGCGTGCGGATGAGGATACGCTTTAATCCGCGTTCCTTTGCATACCTGAGCAGCATATCGGCATACGTCAGGCGGGTGGCGCCGCCGATCTCGAGCATCCGGCCGGTGCTTTCAGGCGTCTTGAGCGCATCGATCAGATAGGACAGTACATCCCGGATGGCGATCGGCTGGGCCTCCGAAAAGAACCAGGCCGGGCAGATCAAGAGCGGCTCACGCTCGGTCAGATAACGGATCATCTCGAACAGCGCCGAGCCCGAGCCGACGATCATGCCGGCCCGAAACTCTGTGACCGGCACACTGCTGTGACGGAGGATGTGTCCCGTTTCGTGACGGGCGCGCAGGTAGGGTGAAAGACGGGTCGTTGGGTCCACCAGCTCGCCGAGGTAGAGGATGCGCTCGATACCCGCCTCGCTTGCAGCCTTGGAAAAATTGCGGGCGACATCCAGGTCGCGGCTGGCATCGATCTTGCCACCCTGCTTGCCGTGGATGAGGTAATAGGCAGCCGAGACATCCTTCATCGCTTCGGCCAGCGCACCCGGTACGAGCGCGTCCCCACTGACCACCTCCACGCGCTTCAGCCAGGGACGTCCCTGCAGACGGCCGGGATCACGCACCAGGCAGCGGACGCGGTAGCCCGCCTCGAGCAGCCGCGGCACCAGCCGTCCGCCGACATAACCCGTTGCGCCTGTGACGAGAATGAGCTTTGAATTGGGCATAGGAATTACCTGTCAGTGCGAAGTGCATAGCGACGAAGCAATGACAGCAGGGCTTGCGCAAAGTTCAAAAGAGTCTGCAATTCACTTGTTCTTGAACCACTGAGACACGAAGACACTGAGAAAAAGCTGCAAGCATTCTGTGTCTCAGTGGTTAGGTGTAGTGTTTAGAGCGCCCATGGCTAGGTTTAGAAAACCTCCTCCGTCCGACTTTGAGAAAGCCCTGGCAATGACAGGTAAAATTGTATCCTACCCGTGCAATTCTATGCTATGATGAATGGCACCTATGCAGGCGGCAAACACTCCCCCGTCCGGTCGCATACCGCACCTGTTGACCACGCTACCGCTGATGTGGTTCTCGCTCGCCTTTCTGGCGGGGATCGTGCTGGGAAGTCTGGTCACCCTGGGCGTGTGGATCTGGCTGGGCCTGGCATTCCTATTTCTCTCTCTGGCTATCCTGGCTCGCATCTTTCCTTTAGCTTCCTTTCGCCCTCACCCCCTAACCCCTTTTCTTTTCCCTCTTACATTCATTCTAATCTTCGCCCTCTTTCTTGGCGCGGCACGTTACCAGATGTCTGTTCCCGGGTTCGATGCGTTCCACATCGCCTTCTATAACGACCGCGACTACGACCTGCTGATCACCGGCACGATCGTCGAGCCTCCCGACTACCGGGACAACTACACCAACCTGCGCGTCGAAGTCTCCGGCGTGGATACAGGCGACGGCGACCTGCCGGCCGAGGGCCTGATCCTGGTGCGCGTCTCCAACAACCAGACCTATCACTACGGCGAGATCCTTCGCCTGCGCGGCAAGGTGCGCACACCGCCTGAGAACGAAGATTTCTCCTACCGCGATTATCTCGCTGCCCGCCATATCCACTCCTATATGACCAACGCTTTTGTGACCGTCCTGCCAGGCCGGGGCGGCAACCCCTTTCTACGGGCAACCTTCGCCATCAAGGACAGGTCTCTCGAGAACGTCTACCGCATGTTCCCGGACCCTGAATCCTCCCTGTTGGCGGGCATCCTGCTCGGCGTGGATACCGGCCTGACGGGCGAGCTGCAGGATGCCTTCAAGAACACCGGCACCGCTCATATCATTGCCATCTCGGGCTTTAACATGAGCATTATCGCCGCGATCTTCGTGACCTTCTTCAGCCGTTTCCTGGGTGCGAGGCGGGGGGCGGCGCTGGCCATCCTGGGGATCGTCACTTACACCATTCTGGTCGGCGGCGGAGCGGCGGTCGTACGGGCCGCCATCATGGGCAGCCTGGCCCTGTTCGCCAGACAGGTCGGCCGCAGACAGTTCGCCCTGAACACACTGCTGGTCGTCGCGCTGTTGATGTGTTTGTGGAATCCGTTGTATATTTGGGATGTTGGGTTCCAGCTTTCGTTTTTTGCCACACTGGGACTAATCCTGTATGCTGAACCGTTTTCCCGGTTCGCGAACGGGCTCATCACCCGCTACTTTCCCTCCTCCACAGGGGAAAAGGCCGCCCAGCTCTTTTCAGAATTTGTCCTGCTGACCCTGGCCGCCCAGGTCACCACCATTCCGATCATGGCTTATCACTTCCAGCGCCTCTCGCTTGTCTCGTTTCTCGCCAACCCGTTCATTCTGCCGGTCCAGCCGGCAGTGATGATCCTCGGCGGGTTGGCGGTGCTGTTGAGCCTGATCTGGTTTCCGCTGGGACAGATCGCAGCCTGGGTGGCCTGGCCGTTCGTGGTGTACACCATCCGCATGGTGGAGATGTTCAACCGTATGCCGCGCGGGACGCTTGTCCTGGGTGAGCTTTCCATCTGGTTCGTGATCTTCTTCTATATCGTCTTGTTCGCCGTGACGTTTGGCGGATCCCGGCTGCGGGAGGCGGCCGGCTCATTAAAGGGACGGGCCAGCGCGGTCGGCATCGGAGGCGGTCTGCTTTTCCTGTCTCTCGCGTTGCTCCTGATCTGGCGCGCCGCGCTCTCCATCCCGGACCAGCTCCTGCACATCACCTTCCTGGATGTCGGCTCGGCGGACGCGGTACTGATCAAGACTCCCACAGGCGAACACGTCCTGATCAACGGCGGACCGAGCGTGACCACGCTCGCCGACGAGCTGGGACGGCGCCTGCCGGCCTTCAACCGCCGGCTGGATTGGCTGGTCGTCGCCGCGACCGAAGAGGAGGATGTCGCCGCTCTGCCGCGCGTCATCGAGCGTTATCCACCGGACGCGGTCCTGTGGAGCGGGAACCGGCAGGCCTCGTTCTCGTCCCGCGTGCTGAATGAGTACATCACACTGCGGGAGATCCTGGTGACCGAGGCAGAGCCCGAGCAGATCCTCGACCTGGGGGACGGCGCAACCCTGGAAGTGCTGAGCACCGGGCCGCGCGGCGCCGTCCTGTTGATCGAATGGGATAAATTCCGCGCCCTGCTGCCCGTGGGCATGAGCTTCGAAGCCCTGGATGAGCTGCGCGACGGCGCCGAGATCGGGCCGGTCAGTGTCCTCTCACTGGCCGATTCGGGCTACAGCCCCTCGAACCCGCCCGAATGGATCGCCAATCTGAATCCCGAGCTGGTAGTATTGAATGTCAGCGCAGCAGATGAAAACGGCATGCCCGATGGCGAAGTCCTCGAGCTGTTGGAGGATTACCAGCTCCTGCGCACCGACCGGAACGGCTGGGTGGAAGTCACCACCGATGGCAGCCAGATGTGGGTAAATGTGGAACGCCAGTAGCAAAGGGAACGGAAATTGAGGGTTCACCTTCCTTGATTTTCCTCCATGAACCCTGTATAGTAAGCCTAGGAGTTGTACGAGATGAGCGAACTGAATATCAATTTGACCCAAGCACAGGGGAATGTGCCGGTGACCGTCATGCATTTGAAAGGTCACCTTCACGGGGAGACCGAGGGGCTGCTGCTCGAGCGCGCCCGCCAGTCGATCCAGGATGGCTCGAAACATATCCTGCTAGACCTCTCCGGCGTGGACGTTCTCACCAGCGCCGGGCTGCGCGCCATTCACAACATCTTTAACCTGCTCACACCCAAGGGCGACGTGGAAGTCATCCGCCAGCACCGGGACGAACCGTATAAATCGCCCTATTTCAAGCTGCTCTGCCCGAACCCCCAGATCTATTACGTTTTGAACATCGCCGGCTTTTTACAGAATATCCCGATCTACAACGATATGGAAGAAGCGGTGCAGTCATTTGCCGGTTAGGCTGTTCACGGCCCGGACGAACGTTTCCACCATTCTTTCGATATTGATCTCCTCTTTCACGATCCGGTAGGACTCTTCCCCCATCCTTCGCAGGCGCGCTGCATCCGACAGCGCGTCTTTCATTGCTGCCAGCAGCGCATCGAAATCATCCGGCGCGATCTGCCAGCCGTTCCCCGGCCGGACCAGGTCATCCTGTGTGCCATCTCCCCGGGCCACGATGACCGGCAGCCCGTAGCTCATCGCCTCCTGGACGGCCAGCCCGCCGGTCCCGGGCAGGACGAAGAGATCGGCCTCGGCGAAATAAGGCGCCAGCTGCTCCCCATGCCTTGCCCCGGCAAACTCCGCAGATGGATACAGTTCGCGCGCAAGTGCTTCCAGTGTGTTTCTTTCCGGTCCATCCCCCACGATGACGAGCCGCGGCTTTGCCTCGAGTAGAGAGAAGGCACGTAATAACAGGTCTATCCTCTTGCGAGCCTGAAGCCTGCCGACAAA
>DASUOS010000287.1:0-9594 GCA_036276515.1 Anaerolineales bacterium
CCGGCCTCCGCGCCTGTGAACTTGAACTGAATGACGGCATCCACACCCTGTGCCTTTTCCGGGATGAACGCACCCGGCATTTTTTCCATCAATTCCGATACTGTGAGGGGCATAACTAGTCTCCTTTTATTTATCTCGCAGGGAACGGCGGCTGCCGTTCCCTGCGAGGTTAATTTTGTAAATTCTCGAAGATCGCCGCCGCGCCCATGCCGCCGCCGATGCACATGGTTACCATGCCATATTTCGATTTCCGGCGGCCCATCTCGTAGATCAGCTGCGTGGTGAGCTTGGACCCTGTGCAGCCCAAGGGATGGCCCAGGGCGATCGCGCCGCCGTTGACGTTGACCTTGCTCTCGTCGATCTCCAGCGTGCGGATCACGGCCAGCGATTGGGCGGCGAAGGCTTCATTCAATTCTATCAAATCGATCTCATCCAGAGTCAGCCCGGCCAGTTTCAACGCCTTGGGAATGGCAACGATCGGACCGATCCCCATCAACTCTGGCGGGACACCGCCCGCAGCAAACGATACAAAACGGGCCAACGGTGCCAGTCCCAGCTGGGTGGCACGCTCTGCCGACATGACCATCACCGCCGCCGCGCCGTCCGACATCTGGGACGAATTACCGGCCGTCACAGTACCGCCTTCCTTGAAGGCCGGCTTGAGTTTGGCAAGCGCATCCAGGTTCGTATCTGCACGTGGACCTTCATCCCGAGTCACACTGAAATTCTTCCGGACCGGCTTTTCATCTGCATCCAGCTCTGTGATTTCAACCTCCAGGGAAACAAGCTCCGGGTCGAACAGTCCCGAGCTGACAGCCTGGGCAGCCTTTTGATGGCTCTTCAAGGAAAATTCATCCTGTTCCTCGCGGCTGATCCCGTATTTTTCCGAGACGTTTTCGGCCGTCAGGCCCATATTGGTGTAATAGTGCGGCAGGTCCTGGGCAAAGTACGGGTTCGGCGAGAATTTATAGCCCGCCATCGGCACCATCGTCATCGACTCGGCGCCGCCGGCAATCCCCGTTTCGATCTGTCCCGATTGAATCGCGTAGGCCACATGGGCAATGGACTGCACACCGGATGCACAATAACGGTTGATCGTCTCCGCCGGTACGGAATCGGGCAGACCGGCCCGCAGGGCGATCATGCGCGCCATGTTGAGTCCCTGCTCGCCTTCGGGGAAGGCACAGCCGATGACAACATCCTCTATTTGCGCGGGATCCAGGTTAGGCGTCCGCTGGAGCAATTCCCGGATCGTGGTTGCCGCCATCTCGTCGGGACGCACCGTCGCCAGTCCGCCGCGTTTGGCTTTTCCCACCGGCGTACGCACAGCGCTAACTATCACTGCATCTTTCATGAGTTCTCCTTCGTCCAGACGTTTGAACGTTCAAACGTGAACACGTTAATTCCTCAACGGCTTCCCGGTTTGCAGAATATTCCACATGCGGGCCTGGGTGCGCTCCTCGCCGAACAGCGATAAAATAGCCTCGCGCTCCAGATCAAGAATGTACTGCTCACTCACCCACTGCGGACGGGTCAGCTCGCCGCCGCACATCACATACGCCAGCTTGCCGGCAATATGATGATCGTACTGCGTGATGTAGTTGCCCTCAGCAAACATCCAGGCGCCGATGCGGATGGCCGCCAGCGCGTCGCGCCCGGCGGCGTAGACCGGCTCGGGAGCCGGCGGCCTGTAACCGGAAGTAATCATGTGCAGCACTTCCCTCTTGGCTTCGGTCAGCAGATGATCGCGGTTCATCACGATACGGTCTGCGGGACCCAGGATGTGCATGCTGCGGGCTTCCTCAGCGCTGGTTGCGACCTTTGCCTGTCCCATTTGCAGGAAGGCTCGCTGCAGCACGGCCAGCGGCTCGGCGTTTTCGATTCGCATGACCGGATTGACGATGCGCCGCAGCATTTCCTTCGTCCCGCCGCCGGCCGGGATGACACCCGCGCCCAGCTCCACCAGTCCAATATAGGTTTCCGCGGCAGCCACCACGCGCGAGCCATGCATCGTGATCTCGCAGCCGCCACCCAGGGTCAGACCTGCAGGAGCCACAACAATCGGCTTCGGCGAATAACGCATGGCCATGTTCAATTCCTGCAGTTTGCAGACTGCGGCATCGAGCATATCCCACATGCCCTGCTGCGCACCGACCACCATCATGAACAGGTTCGCGCCGGCGCTGAAATTGTCGGCTTCGTTGCCGATCACCAGCCCGTCGAAATCCGTTTCCAGACGCTGCATGGCTTCGATAGCCATGTTCATGATATCTTCATCCAGGGAGTTCATCTTGGTGTGGAACTCGAGACAGGCCACACCGTCGCCCAGGTCATACAGTGTCGCTCCGGAGTTCTGTGAGACCACTTTTTGTTGTTTTAAGACAACCATCGTCCCGGGGCGGTTGAACTGGACATATTTTTTCCGGAATACATCATAGACGCCGACTTTTTCGCCATGCTCGTATTGATAGAAGGATTCGATGCCCGCATTGAGCATCTCGTTCACCCATGCGGCCGCGGGATAGCCTGCCGCTTCCATTTTTGCCACAGTGTCCTTCACACCGAGCATGTCCCAGGTTTCGAAGGGGCCGGCCTCATGCATGAATCCCCAGCGGACCGCGTCGTCGATCGGCTTCACCGTATCGGCTACTTCGGGAATGATGGAGGAGGCATATTGGAAGCCCTGATAGGTCAGCGCTTTGATCAAATCGGCTGCCTTGTCGTCCGCCTCCAGCAGAAGTTTGAGCCGATTTCCCAGCCCATCGACATCTTTCGCCGTCTTGACAGACTCGAAGCGCGGCCTGGTTGGAGGGATGTGCTCCAGGGTATTCAGGTCCAGCGACCAGAACTCCTTCTTCCCATCTTCACCGCGCATTTCCTTGTAAAAACCAACTTTGGTCTTATTGCCCAGCCATTTGCGCTCAAGCATCGTGGACATCAATCGGGCAGGCGCTTCAGCCCTGAGATATTCCTGTCCCAGCGTATCGTGGGGGATCAATGGGGCAAGGTTGCGGCCGACGTGGTCCCAGACGTCCAGCCCCACCAGGTCGATCAGGCGGAAGGTGGCGGTCTTCGGTCGTCCAATCAATGGACCGGTGATGGCATCCACTTCATCGACGGTGTACCCATTCTTCAGGATGTAATCCATGGCAAATGCACCCGTCCCAAAGGCGACGCGGTTGCCGATGAAGTTCGGTGTGTCCTTGCACAGCACGATACCCTTGCCAAGCCGGTATTCACCGAACCAGGAAAAGAAATCCACCACTTGTTGATCGGTATCCTGCGTTGGGATAATCTCCAGCAGTTTCAAATAGCGCGGCGGGTTGAAGAAATGGGTACCCATAAAGTGCCTGCGGAAGCCCTCCGAGCGGCCCTGCGCAATGGCAGAAACAGGAATACCCGATGTATTCGTGGTAACGATACCTGTGGGTTTGCGCACATCATCGATGCGCGCCATCAGGTCCTGCTTGATCTTCAGGTTCTCGACGATGGCCTCGCAGACCCAATCCGCTTCGGCGACGGCTCCGAAATCATCTTCGAGATTCCCAAGCCTGACGAAGGTCTTCAATTCCGTCGACATTAAATTGGCTGGTTTGGCTTTGAGGCAGCGCTCCCAGCCTTCGTTGACAATCTTGTTACGGGCATGGCGATCTCTGGCTGGAGCTTCCTTCGGTACGATATCCAGCAGGGTCACCGGCACACCTGCGTTCGCCAGGTGAGCCGCGATCGCCGCGCCCATGGTCCCCGAACCAATCACGACTGCTTTGTGGATGTGGTATTTCATGTGTCCTCCGTCGGGGCGGGGTCTTCCCGCCCTGGGCAGCAGGACGCCGCCCCTACGCGTTATCTCAATTCTTTCCCTGAATATCCCAAAATCTGCCTCGCCACGACGAGCCGGTTGATCTGGCCGGTCCCCTCGTAAATGTCGGTAATTTTGGCGTCGCGGAACCACTTCTCGGCCAGGAATTCGCGGCTGTACCCGAGGGGTCCCAAAATCTCGACAACTTTCTGCGTGATCCTCGTGCACACGTCCCCGGCCTTGACCTTGCTCATCGAGGCCTCGAGCGCGTTCGACGTTTGATTATCGGCCATCCAGACGGCCTTGATCACCATCAGCCAGGCAGACTTGAGCATGATCTCCATGTCGATGACATCGCGCTCGACGGAGGTCAGCTTCTGGCGCGGCAGCCCATAACGGATCGCGACGCCGTTCTCTGCCAGCTTTTCCTTCAGGAATTCCAGAGCGGCTCGCGCCACGCCCAGGCCGGAGGCAGCCACGAGCGGCCGGGTCGCATCGAACGTTGCCATCGCGCCCTTGAAGCCAGACGTAGTCTTCTCGACGGTTGGACTGCCGAGGATGTTGTCATACGGGACTCGCGCGTCGACGAGGGAGATCGCCGCCGTGTCGCTGACCCGGATCCCCATCTTGCGCTCGAGCTTGGCAACCCGTACCCCCGGAGTCCCGGCTTCGACGACAAAGGCCCGCATCCCGGCCCGGCCGGCCAAGGGATCGATCGAGGCCCAGACCACGATGAAGCCTTTGCCCAGTTTTTCGTATTCGGTGAATGCTTTATCGCCTGAGGTTACGAAGATCTTTTCGCCGTTGAGCACCCATTCCTTCGTGTTCTCATCGAGGACCGCCCGCGTCCGGATCGAAGCCGTATCCGACCCGGCGCCGGCTTCGGTCATGCACATGGCGGCCAGGGTGGGTTTGTCTTCATTGAAGCGCGCCAAGAATTTTGCTTTTTGCTCGGGTGTCCCAGCCGCCTGGACAGCCGCCGCGCCCAATCCACCTCCGGGCGTGACGAGATACATCCCCACGTCGCCCCAGGCCAGCATTTCGATCTGGGATGCCAGCACCTGGTAGGCAATGGATGGGCGCTTTTCCTTTTGCTCACTGCCGTTGTCGCCGTGCCCATTCCCTTTTTGCTTGGGGGCCAGCGAGCCGGGACCCAGGGCTTTCATGGCGGTGTGCATGAATTCGATGTAATCCCAGGGGATCTCGTGCTCATGCTCATCGAAGTAGCGCGAGTGCGAGCGCATCATCTCCTCGGCGACGGTTTTCAACACAAACTGGGTTTGCTGCACCGGTTTGGGTGCTTCGAATTCGATTGGCATGGTTTCCTCCTACACGATCATCAATCCGGTAAACATGGCAAAGCCACGTCCATTGCGCATCCACATCTCGACCGGGTGCTCGCGGATATAGCCGTGCCCGCCCAGGATCTGCACGGCCCGGTCGGTGACCATCATTGCCATGTCTGCTGCACCGGTGGCCGCCAGATACGCTTCGATACATGCATCGTCCTTGCCCTGATCCAGCTTCCAGGCAGCTTCCCAGGTCAACAGGCGGCTGGCTTCGATCTCAGTCCGCATTTCGGCGAGCATGAAAGCGATGGCCTGTTTCTGGGCGATCTTGACCCCAAACGCCTCGCGTTCCCTGGCATAATTCATGCTGTATTCAAAGGCGGCGTTCGCCACGCCCACCGCAGCCGCTGCCGAAGCGACGCGCATCGAGGCCAGGATCGGCTCGAAGTCATGGCCGGAAGCACCGCCGAGCCGGTTCGAGGCCGGGATCTTCACCGAGTCGAGTTTGACCCTGTACATGGGCAGCGCATTCAAACTCATCAGCTTTTCACGCTCCTCACTCACGGTCAGACCGTGTGCGTCCCGCGGGACAATGAATCCCTGGGTCTTCCCAGCGAGGTTCGCGTACACGAGGATAGCTTCCGCATCCCTTGCAAAGGGAACGAATGCCTTTTCCCCGTTCAGGATGAATAGTTCCCCACTTTCATACGCCGCCGTCTTGAGGGCATTCGGATCAAAATCGAAGACATATTCGATGAGCGCCGCCGTGTAGGGTCTCCACTCGCCTCCGATCACGTTTGGCAGGTAGGTCTGTTTCTGCTCTTCGCTGCCCGCCAGCAGAATCGGCGTGGCGAAAAGTGAGGGGGTTAGCACGGCCAGCGTGCCAGCCAGGTCGCCAAAAGCCATCTCTTCCACGGCCAGGACGCCGGTGACAGCGTTCCGTTCACCAAAGCCGCCATAGATCTCGGGAATGGATGCCTGCAGCAGGCCAATCTCCCACCCTTTCGTGACAAGCTTCGCAGGCAGGACCCCGCCCTCTTCCGCGTCACGCGCCACGGCTCGAAGGTCGTTAACTGCGTATTTTCCCACCGCTTCCATCAGCATCTGTTGTTCTTCCGTCGGTTCGAACGAATACATCTGCCCTCTCCTTTCCAGTATTACATGTTGACTCGAATACCGATATCCGCTCTTAATATTCTTTCCAGCTCCGTTATGATCGCTAGTGCATCGCCTGAGTTTCGATAGCGGACGGGCAATCCCTTTTCCAGTTCGGCGGAATTGGTAATCTCGATCATGCCGTGTTCATACAGATATTCGACATAGGCGCCCGTTTTCTCTATCACGAGCAGCTGGTTATAGCCGTTGATCTCACCGTAGATCGCTGTACAGATTTCGGCAAGCGTATGCGGTTTGCCAAGCGCTTCGATCCCTTTGCTCATCCGGCGAAGAATATTTTCCTTTGTGAGCCGGATCTGCGCCGGGAGGTCGGTGATCACATCATTGTGACCGTTCAATACCAGCCGGGCATCCCTGGCCCATATCTGGAGGTGGGCAAGAGAGCCAAGATAATGGTCCAGGCCGCTGTAGGGATTTATGGATTCGGGGGAAAGGTGAGGGGTCACACCCTCCACAACCATATCACCGCAAAAGACGATGTCGTCCAGGCGAACAGCCACGTGGCCGGGACAGTGCCCCGGCAGGTGGATCATCTCCAACGAGCCAAGCTTCATGCCGGCAGCTTCATACGTAAAATCCACAGGCACGGACTGGTAAATGGCTTTCGTAAACCGGTAGATGCTGAGGAGCTGATCCCTCTGCTCGTCAGCCAGGCCGCTCTCGGCCAGGAAGGAGGCGAGCCGCCTGCTGATCAGCGCCAGCCTGGCCTCATGGTGGGCCACGGTTTGCACATCCAGCTCGTGGACGCCGATCATTGCCCGGGTCAGAGGCCTGAGCCTGGAAAGCCCACCGTAGTGGTCGATGTGTGCATGGGTCAACAGAATCTGCGACAGGTCGGAAGCCTGCAGGCCGGCTAATTGAAGTCCTTCCAGCAAATGCTGGTGGGAGGTGTCCATCCCCGAGCCGGCATCGATCAGGATGCAGAATTCATCCTTTTGAAGGACATAGACATACGCCCAAAAATGGGGAAAAACTTCCAGAGGGAGACGGTGGACCCTGGCTCCGTTTGATGATTCAAACGTGGCAAATGTCGGCTTGGCAGTCATTTGAGCAGGCCATTCAGGAGCAGATTCGAATACTGCTCGGCGATCTGGCGGATGGTCAGCGCGCCGTTCGGGCGATACCAGGTGATCGTCCAGTTCATGATGCCAAGGATAGCCCGGGCAGTCACCGCGACATCCTCGCACACGAAGCGCTTGGTTCGCACGCCGTCCTGGAGCACCTCGCGCCACAAAGCCTCGAATCTATCCCGGTTGGGAAGATGCCGGGCATGCTGCCGTCCCTCCAGGGAACGATGTTCAAACAACAGGACCGCAGACAGGTCCGTGTTTTCCGCCAGGATCTGTAGATATTCGCAGATCATCTGCCGCAAACGCTCGTCTGCCGGGAGATCCAAGCGGGCCAGGGGTGAGATTCGTTCCAGCAGGAGCACAAGCGCACGGTCCAGGATCTCGAACAGGATCTCCTGTTTGGAGGTTACGTGGTGGTACAGACTGGCCTTCTGCAGGTTGACGGCCTCGGCGATATCTGCCATCGAGGCGCCATGAAATCCTTTCTGGCGAAAGACCTGTGCTGCGGCTTCCAAAATGTCATCTCGAGTCATACATACTCCCTACCGAACGGTCGGTAGCATTATATTACCTCCGGGCCATACAGATGTCAAGATAGCGTTGAGATGTATTTTCTTCAAAAGGTCATATCTTTGGATATATTCTTTGAATGCCGCAGTAATTTCGTGGACTCTGTCCCTCAAAAATGCTATAATGAATCCATGGGAACCCCTCAATTATCACCTGAAAATATAGAACGGCCCGTTTCAGAAGAATATCCCACCCCTCGTCAAACAGAAACAGAACAACCGCAAAGAAATATCGTTGTACCCATTGTCATTGGCGTCATCGTCCTGCTGGCGCTTCTGGGTGTGGCGATCTATTTCCTGCTTCAACCAGCCACCCCCACCGACAAGATTCGCGACATCTTTATCATCGTCGTTGCGCTGGAATCATTGGTGATCGGCGTCGCACTGATCATCCTGATCGTACAGCTCGCCAGCCTGATCAACCTTCTGCAAAATGAAGTCAAACCCATCCTGAATGCCACGAGTGAGACGGTCAACACACTGCGCGGCACAGCCGAATTCCTGGGTGAAAATGTCGTTGAGCCGGTCATCAAGCTCAACGGCTACCTTGCAGGAATGTACCGTATGTTAGAATTGATGGGTATCCGAAAAAAATAAAACCAACCTGAGGAGGTTACTATGTCTGATCGTGATGAGTTCGGAGCCTTTCTTGTCGGCTTCATCGTCGGCGGCCTGAGCGGCGCCGTTGTTGCCCTGTTGTTCGCACCGCAGTCGGGTGAAGAGACCCGTGCTTTGATCAAAGATAAATCCATCGAGCTGCGCGATAAAGCTCAGCAGACCGCTGAGGAAGCCCTGGCCCGCGCCGAAGCGACCGCTGCTGAGGCCCGCGCCCGCGCCGATGAGCTTGCTCGCCAGCTCAAGGAACGTGGACAGACTGTCTATGAAGATGTCCGCGAGCGCGGCAAGACCGCCGTGGAAACTGCCCGCAGCAAGATGACCAAGAAGACTGACAGCGGAGAAGCCGCTGGTATCTAACATCAAGATACGAAGGAAAGGGTTTGGCAGCAGCCAAACCCTTTTTTGATTGGATGCGGATCCTCCTGCGCTTTTTCTTTTACCTGCTTTACCATCCGTTGGCCTTTACCTACGACCTGGTGGCAGCCACAGTCTCGCTGGGTCGCTGGAAGGATTGGGTGTGGAGCGTTGTCCCTTTTATCGAGGGGAGGCGCGTCCTTGAGATCGGCCATGGACCCGGTCATCTGCAGAAGGTCCTGCTCAGCCGGAAACTGATTGCTATAGGGTTGGATGAGTCGGCCACAATGGGTCGTCTCGCCAGGCGCAACCTGAGGCGCTTCCTTCTCGCTTCCAAAACTTCATCAATTCCACCTACTCAAACTAGCGGCTATACGCAAATCAGGCTGGCACGTGGAGTCTCCCAACACCTCCCCTTCCATGATAGTTCTTTCGATACAGTGGTAGCCACCTTTCCCACCGAATACATTTACGACCCTGCCACCTTAATGGAAGCATATCGTGTCCTCATCCCAAACGGAAGGCTTGTGATCCTGCCAGGCGCCACAATTCTGGGCCGCGGTCTTCTGGACCGGGTCATGGCGCTCCTCTTCCGCATTACAGGACAGACGCCGCCGAACCTGGCGGAGATCATCCACCAGCGGTCAAGGCAGCCATTTGTTAATGCCGGGTTCCACGTGGACACACATGTACTGGATGTCCGCTCCAGCCGCGTCTTC
>DASUOS010000288.1:0-6970 GCA_036276515.1 Anaerolineales bacterium
CGTAATTGGGCTTCTATTTTTTCAGCAGTTTTCCGGTAGCCTTCCAGCTTATCCTTTTCCTTTTGGACGAGGGCGGCGGGGGCCTTGTTTGCAAAATCGCCGGAGAGGAGTTTCTCCAGGCGCTCGATCTGGGAGTGCGCATCCCGGAGATCTTTTTCGAGACGCGTTCGTTCCTCTGCAAGATCGATCATTCCGGACAGGGGAAGATAGATCTCCACCGCCCCTACCACGAGGGCAGCCGCCTCTTTGGGCTTTTCATTCAACGACTCAGTAATACTCGTCTCCGCTTCATTCAAACCGGCAAGCAGTGCCATGGTCCGTGATTGTTCCCGTAAAAGATCCAGGCTCGGGCCGCCGGCAATCGTAGCAGCAATACGCCTGCTGGGGGCAACATTCTTTTCTGCCCGCAGGTTGCGAATGGAACGGACGATATCCTGGAGAAGCGTGAAGTCCTCGATTTTAGCCTGCTCCCAGCCTTCGGGTTCACGCGGCTCGGGCCATTTTGCAATGATCAGGGCTTCAGGCCAGTCCTCCGTGATTCCTTTCAAGGATGTGTTGTAAAGCGCATCGCGCAAGTGGCCCCAGATCTCCTCAGTCACGAACGGAGTGAACGGGTGCAACAGGCGCAGGGACGTATCAAGAACACGCGCCAGGGTTTCGGCGGTCTGGGCTTTTGTTTCCTCGTTCTTCAATTGTTCCTTGGCAATCTCCACGTACCAGTCGGCAAAATCGTTCCAGATGAACTCGTAGATCTGGCGGCCCGCCTCGCCGTACTGGAAGTTCTCGAAGAGGCGCTCCACGTCCCGGATGAGCTGCTGGAGTTTGGCCCAGATCCAGCTGTCGGCAAGAGTCCAATCTGTTGACGGTTGATGGTTGACGGTGTCGAGTGAATCAATTGCGTTGATTACAAAGCGTCCTGCATTCCATAGCTTGTTCGCAAAGTTGCGGTTGGCTTCCACTTTCTTGGGGCCGACGTTGGTGTCGTTGCCAGGGGTGGAGCCGACCAGCATTGTGAAGCGCAGGGCATCTGTGCCAAACTCGTCCATGAGCACGAGCGGATCGATGACGTTGCCGGTCGTCTTGGAGATCTTTCGGCCGATCTCATCGCGCACAAGGCCATGCAGATAGACGGTGTTGAAGGGGACCTGGCCAGTGAATTCCAGCCCCATCATGATCATGCGCGCCACCCAGAAGAACAGGATGTCGTAGCCCGTCTCCATATAGGTGGTGGGGTAAAAATATTTGTAATCGGGCGTCTCATCGGGCCAGCCCAGGGTGGAGAAGGGCCACAGACCGGAGGAGAACCAGGTATCGAGCACATCCTCATCCTGGCGGAGCTCGGTCGAGCCGCAGGTCGCACATTGAGTCGGGTCTTCGCGCGCTACGGTCATATGGCCGTCAGGGCAGTACCAGACCGGGATACGGTGTCCCCACCATAGCTGGCGGCTGATGCACCAGTCCTTGATGTTCTCCAGCCAGTTGAAGTATGTTTTCTCAAAGCGCTCCGG
Source organism: Anaerolineales bacterium (assembly GCA_036276515.1). Classification (GTDB taxonomy): domain Bacteria; phylum Chloroflexota; class Anaerolineae; order Anaerolineales; family Villigracilaceae; genus Defluviilinea. The sequence goes on from DASUOS010000288.1 coordinate 1,509, forward strand.
GACAATGCGGATGCGCCCGTCGCGAACGGCTTCCAGCGCCGCCTTCGCCAAGGGCTCGATGGTCACGAACCACTGGGTGGAGATCATCGGCTCGACAATCTCGCCGCCGCGCTGCGAGCGCGGGATGGTCGTCCGGTAGGGTTCCGTTTTGATCACAAGCCCGGCCTTCTTCATATCTGCCCACATGTTTTTGCGGGCATCGAAGCGGTCCTGACCCATGTAGGGACCGCCGTTCTCGTTGATCTTTGCAGAAGTATCCAGGATCGAGAGGATCGGCAGGTTGTGGCGCTGTGCGATGGCATAATCGTTTGGGTCGTGACCCGGCGTGATCTTGAGCGCGCCCGTGCCAAACTCCATGCTGACGTAGTCATCGGCGATGACGGGAATCTCGCGGCCCAGGATCGGCACGATCACTTTTTGGCCGATGTATTTTCGATAGCGTTCATCGTCCGGGTGAACCGCCACGGCAGTGTCACCCAGGATCGTTTCGGGGCGGATGGTTGCGACAGGGATGAACTCATCCGAATCCTTCAGCTTGTACTTGAAGTAATACAGTGCCGCTTCTTCTTCGCTGTATTCCACCTCCAGGTCGGAGACGGCGGTCTTGAGGCCCGGCGACCAGTTGATTAGGCGGGGGCCGCGGTAGATCAGTCCCTTTTCATAGAGGCGGACAAAGGCCTCTCGGACGGCGCGGCTCAGCCCGGGGTCCAGGGTGAAGCGCTCGCGCGACCAGTCACACGAGGCACCCAGGCGGCGGATCTGGTTGGTAATGATCCCGCCGTACTTCACCTTCCACTCCCAGGTGCGCTTGACGAATTCTTCACGGCCCAATTCCTCGCGCGTCACCTCCTCGTTCCTTAGCAGATCCCGCTCCACCATAAGCTGGGTGGCGATACCGGCATGATCGGTGCCGGGGATCCAGAGCGTGGAATAGCCCTTCATGCGGTGGTAGCGGATCATCAGGTCTTCGACGCTGATGAACATGGGGTGGCCGATATGCAGCTCGCCGGTCACATTCGGGGGCGGGATGGCGATGACGAACGGCTCGACGTTCGGGTCGAAATCCGGTTTGTTGGGGTCGTTGTGCGGCTGGAAATAGCCGCCCGTCTCCCACATCTCATAAATGCGCGGCTCGGTGGATTTGAAGTCGTAGGCTTTGGGTAATTCCTGTCGGGTCATTCGTGCTCCTTGAGAATGAATTCGATGGCAGAGTCGAAGGATCGCTCAAAATCGGGCGGGAAAACATGCGCCAGATCAGGATGCAGTTCTTCGGCAACGGATATCCCTTGTTCCTGCATCACGTTCCAGATTTCCCTTGCCGTTTCGTAGGTATGGTCTTTTCCGCCGGTCATAAAATAACCGCGTATGTGTTTTGCCGCTTCCGTCTGGGGGACAAGCGATTTGGGATCGGCCGACCAGGAGGCAATGCCGATAAAGCCGCGTGCATTGAATTCTCCACTCAACGCGGCATGGATCGCCATACCGCTTCCCTGGGAAAACCCGGCCAAGATGACCCGCTGGTGATCGACCGAATAGTCCTGTGAAACCTGTGCATGATAAAAGTGAAGATCGTCCATGGCCTGTTCAGGATCATCCCAGCAGTAGGAGCCGGGGAACAACGGCTGTGTGGATTGAGCCAAAAGCACCAGCCAGCCCTTTTGACGGGCGGTTTCCCACTCGGCCCGGTTCGATTCCTTGTACCCGTTGCGGCCGTGGAGGAAAATCAACAGGGGATAGGGGTCAGGGGCCGGCCTATCGGGCGCGAGAACGGCATACTCTCGCTCGATATATTGACGTGCCTGTTCATATTTTTTCTGCGACTCGGTCACCAGCTGCTTGAACCCGGGCAGGTCGCGCACACGGTTGAGGTCTGGGTCATCGAACACATCGCTCCGCCACCAGAGACCCGATTCGAGTCCCGCCCGAAAAACGGACAGTGTATCGTCCGCGCGTCCATCCAGGCTCAACAGGCACATCCGCCAGTACGCGGTGCGTGCGGCCTGCTCCGGAAATCGATCGGCATGCTGGTGGATCATCTGCTCCGCCTCGGCAAACTTGCCCTGGTTATAAAGCTGTACCAGCTGTTCGGTCACTTCCTGAAAAGTTATCTGTTGCATTCGTCTCCAAACTCTTCATCTCCGGGCTTTGCCCTCCGCTCAGGGTAAACAAAAACGCTTCGTCCCAAAAGAGGACGAAGCGCTGCTCCGCGGTACCACCTCAATTCGTTTCTTAACCACGAAGGTCACAAAGGATTAAGAAACGCTCTTTGACTGGCCAACACCAGCCCATGCTGTAACGGGCATTCCCGTGACGTTCTACTTCCCGGAATGTCACGCTTTAAGCGTGACCTACAAGGGTTCTTCGCCATTGAGTCCAGGCGACTTCGGCGCTGTTTCCCTGTGGATGCTTCCACCATGTGCATCCTTCTCTATCAGGCTCCCAAACGCGTACTACTCCTGAATGTCGGGATTATACGCGTACGAAGAGGGAGAGTCAAGAAAGAAGTATGCCGATCCTCTGCCTCTTCATCCAGTACCCATGAACCTCTCCGTTGTATCCTTAATTAAGGATACCTTAATTAGATGCCGATAGACTTTATGAAACAATATCGGGACAAATACTTTCAGCCATCTCTGCTTTCAACTTTCCCTCAACCGGATTGATTCTCAAACCGAGGTTCCGGCACGCCCGGAGTACCATTCACGTGTCTGGAGGACACAATGACTTTCCCCCCCCGGTTTTCGCAGAAGGCGACGAACCGAAACACGAATATTTCTTTTCATTCCGCAGTGAAAATTTTCCTGGTCCTGATCCTGTCACCCCTGGCCGGCTGTGCGCCAACCAACCAGGCGGAGCCCTCCGGGCAGGAAGCGGAGGTCGCGGCCGCACTCGTTGCCAGCTCAACGCCAGACAGCCTCCCTTTTGCCCTCCCCAGCCCCACACCAACCATCACAGTAACCTCTCTTGTTTTCAAGCCTGAAGCGGATGCCTGGGTGGACGAAGACGAGCCAGACGACAATGAAGGGGATGATGAACATCTGAAGGTTGATGGCGAAAGCGGCACGACCCTGGAAGCGTACATTCGCTTTTCCATAGCAGGCATCTCCGGAACGGTCCAGAGCGCAATGCTGCGTGTATATGCAGGAAGTGATGAGAGTACCGACAACGGTCCGGCGATTTACCTGACGGAGTCTGGCTGGGATGAGTCTGAAATTACCTGGAACATGCGCCCTGCCCGCACCAGCAATGCGCTGGATAACAAACAGGAGATCAGCGAAGATGCCTGGGTCGAATACAACGTCACATCCAGGGTGACAGGGGATGGGTCATACAGCTTTGCACTGGTCAGGGATAGCAGCGACGGGATCGAATTTTCCTCGCGCCAGGGAGAATATCCTCCGGAGCTGGTCGTCACCTTCCATAATGGACCGCCACCTACTGCGACGCCCACCCTTCCGCCAGATGCAGCCGTCCTGGTCGGAGCCGGTGATATCGCATCCTGTGATAATGAGAATGATGAGATGACCGCTCAATTGCTGGACGCCATTCCGGGTACGGTCTTCACAACCGGGGACAATGTCTATGACGACGGCACCCCTGAGGAATTCATGGAATGCTATGACCCTGGCTGGGGACGCCACAAGGACCGGACAAAGCCGGTCCCCGGGGATCATGACTACGAGTACGAAGATGGCTCCGGCTACCATGAATACTTCAACGATATCCCTCCCTACTACGCCTATGACCTGGGCAGCTGGCGCATCTATGCCTTGAACACGGAGGAGGATCTTTCAGTCGATAGTGAGCAGGTCGCCTGGCTGCAGGAAGACCTGGCGGCCAACCCCAGGCAGTGTGTCCTGGCCTACTGGCATGAGCCGCGCTGGTCGTCGGGGGTCGAGCATGGCAGCTACGCTGAACATCAAGAGTTGTGGGAGATCCTGTATGAAGCTGGCGCCGAGCTGGTCATCCACGGCGACGAGCACAATTACGAGCGTTTCGCCGAGATGGATGCCGACGGTTCGCCCTCCTTCCCGGGAATGCGAGCATTCGTGGTCGGTACGGGCGGTAGAAGCCTCTATGGATTTGGTACTCCCCTGCCTGCAAGCGAGGTCCGCGAATCCTTCAGTTATGGAGTTCTAAAATTGATCCTCTACCCGGACCGGTATGAATGGGAGTTCGTCCCGGCGGCTGGCTATACCTTTACCGACCGCGGCAGTACGATGTGTCATTAGCCTTTTTGTAATGAGAGGAGTGCCAGGTACATCAATCACCTGGCACTCCTCGTGCCGGGGGAATGTGTTCATAAAAATGCTATACTTGCCCTACTCGATCCGGGAAAAGGACTGCAAAAATCAATGCTCAATGGATTTGAATTTGTACTCGCCGCGCTGGGTGCATTCGCCGCGGGCGCGGTCAATGCCCTGGCCGGCGGCGGCACGCTCATCACTTTTCCGCTGCTCACCTTTTTAGGTGTGCCCGCTGTGACGGCGAACATCACCAACACCGTTGCCCTTTGTCCGGGCTACTTTGGGGGAACACTGGCGCAATGGAATGATCTCAAATCACAACAAAACAGGCTCTGGCTGGTCGTCCCGGCCAGTATCGTGGGCGGAGTGCTGGGTGGAGTCCTTCTCCTGCAGACCGGGGAGAGATTGTTCCGCGAACTGGTGCCGTGGCTCATCCTGCTCGCTTCCGGATTGCTGGCGATCCAGGACCCGGTGCGCGCCTGGCTGACGCGGCGCATGGCTGCGGGTCAGGGCTCGAGCCTGGAAAAAATCAGCTGGCTTCCGGTGGGACTGGCGTCCATTTACGGAGGATATTTTGGCGCGGGCTTGAGCGTGATCGTCCTCTCGGCATTAGGCCTGACCCTTGAAGATTCGCTGACACGTCTTAATGCCCTCAAACAGGCAGTCGCCTTCAGCGTCAATGTGGCCGCGGCGGTCTTCTTCCTGTTCTCAGGACAGGTGCTGTGGCCGGCAGCGCTGGTGATGGCGGTCGGCGCGTTGATCGGCGGCGTGCTGGGCGGCAAGCTCGCAGGCCGGGTAAAACCATCCACGCTGCGCTGGACGGTGGTGGCCATTGGCGTGCTCATCGCCATGATTTATTTCCTGCGTGGTTAGTTCTACTCCGGGCGCTTTCGAAGCATTCGTCACAGCAAACAGAATCGAATATAATCCCCGTCCTGAAAATCCCGAGGAGGCCCGATGCTTAAACGTTTCCTGATCCTGTCCACTTCCGTGCTTGCAGCTATTGTCCTTGCGGCCTGTTCTTCCAGCTCCGACGCTCCGGCTATGGCGGTGGAAGAGTACCTCAATACACTTGTTGCCAAGGATGCGGACCGTCTGCCCAGCCTGGTGTGCGGAGACTGGGAGGACGACGCGCTGATCGAGCTGGACTCCTTCCAGGCGGTCGAGGCGCGGCTCGAGGCGATGGCCTGCCAGCAGACCGGCAGCGACGGGGAC
>DASUOS010000289.1:0-7110 GCA_036276515.1 Anaerolineales bacterium
TAAATTCAGCGCGTTCGACATGCCGCTGCTTTCCACGGGCGAGGAGGATCTGTATTTTTCCGTCAGCCCCTCCCCCTATATGACCGAGCGCCAGCTGCGGACCATCCTGTACGATCACATCTATCTGCGCCGGACCCCTGACCCGGATTATACAAAGCTCTCCCCCTCCCAACTCGACTGGCTGCGAGATTATTATCGCACCCACCAGGATCACGTTCTCGGTGCTGGCGAACTGAAGTTCGACCTGTGGCTGCCTCAATTCATGGAAGATAACAATGACAGACCTGATCGCTGAACTCATCGATGATATCGGCCCCGGTCACATGGGAAGTACCGCCTACGACACTGCCTGGACGGCGCGACTCGGCGAGATCGACTGGAATTTGAGCAGCCATGCTCTTTCATGGCTTGCGGAACATCAATTGCCTGACGGATCGTGGGGTGCGCCGGCTCCCATGTACTACCACGACCGCGTCCTGTGTACGCTGGCCGCCATGATCGCCCTGTCTTATCGCGGCCGCCGCGGGCAGGATAAAGTGCAGATCGAAAATGGGAAGTTCGCCCTCGAACGCATCGTCAGCGGCGCGACCATGGGCCTGCAGGCCGATCCCAACGGAGCGACCGTCGGCTTCGAGATGATCGCTCCCACCCTGGCCGCTGAGGCCGAGAAGCTTGGCATCATCAAGCGCCAGGGGGACCGCATCCTCGGCCGCCTATCCAGGCAGCGGGCCAAGAAACTGGCTTTTCTCAAGGACAATATGATCAGCCGGCATGTGACCATCGCTTTTTCCGCCGAAATGGCCGGACTGGACGGCAAGCACATGCTGGATATCGAGAACCTGCAGGAGGGCAATGGCTCAGTGGGCCTCAGCCCTTCGGCAACCGCCTACTTCACCACCTATATCAAAAGAGGCGATGAGGCTTCACTGAAGTATCTTCGCAGCATTGCCAAGCCGGACGGCGGCATGCCCAATGTGGCTCCATTCGACGTCTTCGAGATCGCCTGGTCGCTGTGGAACCTGAGCCTGAATCCCGATCTGGCAAAAAACGCCAAGCTCAAACCGCATGTCGATTTTCTCTCCAAAGCCTGGGAGCCGCGGCGGGGCGTGAGCTTTGCCACCGATTACTCCGTCAGGGACAGCGACGATACGGTAATTACCTACAGCACCCTGCTGCGCTTTGGCATCGAAAAAGACCTGGCAAGCGTGCTGGCCTACGAGGAAAAGGATCACTTCCGCTGCTTTGATTTGGAGGTCAACCCCTCCATCAGCGCCAATATCCACATTCTGGACGCCCTGCGGCAGGCGGGTCTGAGTCACAAGATTTCCTCCATCCAGAAGATCCTGGCCTTCCTGCATAAGGCAAAGGGAGAGAATCCCTTCTGGGTCGACAAATGGCATGCATCTGCATATTATCCCTCCGCCCATGCGGTCATGGCCTGTGCTGGATTCGAGGATGAGCTGGTGGTGGATACCGTCGATTGGATCCTCAAGACTCAGAACCGTGATGGCTCCTGGGGCACGTATATCCCTACCGCAGAAGAAACCGCCTATGCCCTGCAGGCTCTCTGGGTTTGGAATGAAAAGGCGGCCAAAGTACCGAGATCAGCATTCAAAAATGGAGCGCGCTGGCTGCACGAGCACCTCGACCATGCCTATCCGCCGCTCTGGATTGGCAAGTGCCTGTACAACCCACAGTTGGTCATCCGCTCGGCTGTCATCAGCGCTCTCTCCCTGGTTGAATGATCACTATGAAAGCGTATATCGACTCCCTTCTTAACGTACCCACCACCGATCCCGACGATGCCCGCCGCCGAAGGCTGTTGAACATTCTACTGATCGGTGTTCTGGCAGCAGCCCTGATGGGATTGGTATCAATCGTGATGCTCACGGCGGCGAACCGGAATGCGACCCTGGACTCTGAGACCCAGATATTGCTGGGTGGCATTGTGGTCGTGACCATTGGCATATTCGGGATCTATCAGGTCAACCGCAGAGTTTCGGGGCGTATGGCAGCGCTCCTATTCCTGCTATTGCTGCTTATTTTGTTCCCGTTCATGGACACACCCAGCCAGGTCGTGGAAGGGCGCTCGCTCTTTCTCTTCACGATCCCCATAACGATCGCAAGCCTGATCCTGCTTCCCCAGGCCAGCTTCCTGTTTGCCTTGTTGAGCGGTGTGATCATTACCTGGATCTCTGTTGCCAACAACATCTTCCCGAACATACCCGCGATTACCGGTCTCTTCCTCCTGGCGCTGGTCTCGTGGCTTTCGGCGCGCAGCCTGGAGCAGACGCTTGCCGAGCTCCGGAATATCAACGCCAACCTTGACCAGCTCGTCCACGAGCGCACCCAGGCGCTCGCCGAGTCGCTCGAGCGTGAGCGGATCGAGGCAGGACGCAGCCAGGCCATCCTCAACTCCATTGCAGATGGCGTAATCGTGTTTGACCGGAATTGGAATGCCACCCTGGCCAATCCGGCAGTCAACGGCATGCTGGATGTCCCGCTGGAGCTGATCGTCGATAAGAACTTCCGGGACCTGATCGAACATCCCCAGCTCCAGCCCAAGAGCCGCGGTCTGCTCTATGCCATGATGGAACATGATACCCAGCCCATCGGCTTCCGGATCGAATGGGGCGGGAAGACCCTGTCGGTCAGCGCGGCGCAGGTGTACAACCGCTCCGAGAACATGGGCACCGTGACGGTGTTCCGCGATTTCACCCGCGAGGCCGAGGTCGAACGGTTAAAAAGCACGTTTGTTGCCATCGTGTCCCATGAACTGCGCACGCCTCTGAACGCCATCCTGGGCTATGCCGAGATGTTCAAGGAGGCGGTCTACGGTCCGATGAATGAGAAGCAAGTCAATATGGCGGACCGCATCATGAAAAACACCCAGCGCCTGCTCGGCCTGATCAACGACCTGCTCAACCAGGCACAGATGGAAGCGGGAAAACTGACGATCAAGATGACCCCCTTTCGGCCGGTGGAGCTGCTCGAAAACTTTCACAGCGTCATGGACAAAGCTGCCGCCGACAAGGGCTTGAAATTGACCAGCGAGATCGAAGACAACCTCCCCGAGATCCTGAACGGCGATGCGGCCCGGCTGCAGCAGATCCTGGTTAACCTTGTGAACAACGCCATCAAATTCACCGACAAAGGCTCCATCCATGTAAAGCTGTTCTATCCCTCTGAAAACAAGTGGGGCATCGAAGTCTCAGATACGGGACGTGGCATCCCTGAATCGGAGCTGCCGTATATCTTCGATACCTTCCGCCAGGTGGAGGGGACAGCCACCCGCGTACACGGCGGGTTTGGATTGGGCCTGTCCATTGTCAGGCAGCTGATTACGTTGATGAACGGCGAGATCAAAGTGCGGAGCAGGGTCGATCAAGGGACCACATTCATCGCCACCCTGCCTATGGTCGCTTCAGAACCCGTAAAAATAAGTGGAGACTAACATGAGCATTCTGGCATTGATCATTGAAGACGATGAAGACCTGGCAAGCATTTTTGCAGAGGCGTTAAGAGGTGTTGGCTTTACCGTCGAGCACGTCGTCGACGGCAGGACGGCCCAGGAGCGGCTGAAGAACGGCGAGCCGCCTTTTCTGATCCTGCTCGACATGCACATCCCGCATGTCTCGGGCGGCGACCTGCTGACGAATATCATCAAAAAGGAAGAAAAACTTGCGAGCACAATGGTTATCATCACGACGGCCGATGCCCGCATGGGTGAAACCTACGGAGAAATGGCAGACTTCGTGCTCATCAAGCCTATCTCCTTCGTACAGCTGCGCGACCTGACGAGCCGATTAAAACCTAAGGTGGAATAAACTTGAACCGGATCCGGGAGTGTTGGTCGACATCCAAAGCCTATCGCATCCTGCTCGTGGCGTCGATCGTCTATGTGATCCTGCGCCTGGCCGTGCAGCTCTTTCTTTTCTATGATGCCCTGCAGACCCAGGCGACGGCCGAAGGCGCACAAGTGTCGGTGGATCTGCAGCTGGCCTACATTCCGGCCGCAGAGCATTTCAGGGACAGGGAGGATCTGTACCTACAGGGCTCACTGGATGTCCTGGAATATCATTACAACTACGCCCCCTCCTTCGCCTTCTTTTTTGGGCCGCTCCTGCTGCTGCCGCTGGGCATCCAGGTCCCGCTGCATATTGTTCTGCACATTGCAGCCTATATGATTTTGTACATCGTCTGGGCTCGCATCTTTGAAAAGTATAAATTAAGCGCCCTGGCCCGGATGTGGGCAAAACTGCTGCCAGCCTTTCTGGTGTTCACCGTCTTCTGGGATGATCTTGCCTATTTGAACATTTATGTGATCATTGCGCTCTTCGCGACCTTCCTGATCGAGGCCGTGCTGGACGAGAACCTGGGGTGGGCCATCTTCTGGCTGGGCGTGGTGATCCTGCCGATCAAGCCGTTCTGGGGATTTGCCCTGGCTGTCCCTTTCTTGCTCGGAAGATATAAGTTCTTTTTCCAATTGCTTGCTGGCTCTGTTCTTGCCTATCTTGCCGTGGCAGGGGTTACCATCCTGGCCGGTGGGATGGAGTACGGGATACAACAGTATCAGGATTACTTTGGCTTTCTTGGCCGGCTGTCCCGCGATTTCCCCTGGCGGGGACCCTGGGATCCCTTCCTGGGCTACAACCACTCTGTCATGCAGATCGTGCTGTATTACCTGGGTGTCTCTCCTTCCAATATGCAGGCTGGAACGATCGTCAAACTGATCCTGCTCCTGCCCCTGGCATGGACCGGTTTTAAGTTCCTGCGCCATCCGATCGGCAGACCGGGACACGACATACCGGAGACAGCCCTGGCCCTGGCATTTGCCCTGTACCTGGGCGCGTTCATCTGGCTGGATACTGTCTGGGAGCTTTCGCTGGCACAGGTTATTTTTGCGTACCTGATCACAACCATCCAGTCACGGAACATACGGCTCTTCCTGTGGGTTCTCTTTGCCCCGTATGCGCTTCTGGACATCTGGCGGCTGGTCAGCTATATCGCGCTGGGAGATAGCGTCCTTTATGAAGGGGCATATGTTCTTACCGATCCACTCATTTATGTCCCATGGATCATGATGGTACTGCTGGTCTTCTATGCGTTGCTGTTGCGACAGTTGAACCGTCCCCAAATGAAGCCTGCTTAAACAACCCCTCTCGCAAAGGCGGGAGGGGTTTAGATTTACTAATCGTAATAATACTGCCAGCAGGAGAATTCCTCTCCAGCGGGTGTTTCGACCATCACCGGCAGATTCTCATCCTTAACTTGATAGGCATCCAGATCCTTGCCCACTGCTGCGAGGGCCCGGTCCGCGGAGGTGCGTGAGAAGTGAAAGGATTGCCAGGCATCTTCACGGTCCATCAGATTACGCGTGTAGCGGATGCAGGCCAGGGAGGCGCCGACTTTCTCCTTCACGGAGCCGGGCAGGGATTTTGAACGGTACGCTTCCACCAACGGGGGAACGGCGTCATCTGAGAGATCCAGAAAATACTGGGCATCCAGGTCGGCACGGCCCCGGGAAAAATCGGCATTGTTCACACTGCGGATCTCACGCTGGATATTTTGCTTCACGATGAACGCGTCCACATTCAGCAGGCTGAGCGTGATGACAAATCCGAGGGCCGCCAGGACCATGGCCAGACCGGCGGCGCGTTCACGACGTGTCATTTCGAGAACGACAACAGCGATCAACAGAAGTCCAAGCCAGATCATAAAGACATGAGTATACGTGCGCAGGCGGGAGAACCCATAGGCCGCTTCATAGAGCACAAGGCGCTGATAGGCTGAGATGAGCATGACGATCACCAGTCCCACCAGGGCGATCCCGATGCTGGAGAACGCTTTGCGCTGCAATTCGTTCTCGCGGCGGGTGACTGCGCCCAGTCCCAGCAGGAGGAGCAGGCTGAAGAAGGCCACCGCGACGAGCTCTCCAAATCCCTGGCGGGCATATTCAGAGAAGGTATATCCTTCGATATGGATGTTCGCCTGCCCGCCAAAGAAGTACTGGAACTGGATGAAGACAAACACGATAAACAGGACCAGGACACTTCCCAAAACGATCGCCGATTCGGTAAAACCAAGGAAGGGTGAGATCCAGGTTTTTTCTTCCACAGCGTCGCCGGAGGTCTGAGCAGCATGCAGGAATATGCCCGCCAGTGCGTAAGCCAAAACCAGGATGTAGACGAGCCTGAAAATATATTCGGGCAGGTTCTCGATATTGAAGATATCGATGAAATCTTCAAACCGATGGGCGAAGATGGGATCGGCCGAAGAAAGCAAAGAAGCAAAAATAGCGATCACCGGCAGAGCGATGACGATGCCGCGTAAGACCGGCCAGACCTGTCTGCTGCGCGTCGCGTTCGTGGGCGGCTGCTCGCGGCGGGTCTGCGAGGCGAATCCTAGCGGACGAGCGATCGCGCTGCCGATGAGACGAAGATAACCAAAAATGTAATCCAGCAGAGCAAAGCGCGTCCATTGACCGCTGAGGTACGTCAGGCTGAAAACGCCCATCAGGAACAGGGTCATGACCACCGACAGGAAGACTGTCAGTGGCTCGAGACGGAGAAAGGTCATCGCCGCCAGGAACGCGATGGGGATCAGGAGCAGGCCTGCCCCCAGCGCGAGCCGGAGACCATCCAGCCGCAGAAGCAGAATCCCGGTGCCCAGACAAAGGATAACGAAAACAAAAAAGTTGATCCCGGGGATTTTTCCCCAAAAAAGATAATCGAAGAGCCATCCCAGCAGGATGACGATTGCCCAAAAACGGTTTGGATTGGCTTTCATGCAGACCTCCGTGATTTGTCTTGCTGCGTCTTTGTGCCAACCTGTTAAGCGCAATTCCACTGCCTTCGCAGGGCTGGCTGGGCCAAGAATAGCCCTTTTTCCCTTGCGGAGGCTCTCAAAAGGTATCCTATTTTCACAAAAATCGGGAAGGTTACAAAATTATAAGAATCGAAATCCGCCCATTGACATCCGAAATGAAATATGACATACTTCCAGCATTATTCGGGGACAAACAAATTGAACTGCCATCCTATAGAAAGGAGGAGGTGATGTCTCAAATGGAAAGTAGCAATAAACCCAGCGCTGTGGCATCCCTCCTCA
>DASUOS010000290.1:0-6157 GCA_036276515.1 Anaerolineales bacterium
TTACCTGGAACCAATGTCTTTCGCCAGGGTGCAGACACCAACACCACGCCCCCGGCATATCAGCGGGAGCGCTTCGCTTCTCAGTATGCGGCCCTGTTTATGGAGTTTGGTTACTCGGAGACGGAGGCGACCCGGCTCGCCCTGGAGTGGCTGCCAGACATTTTGCCGTACGAGTACACGAGCGCGGGCGGTTATCCTAATGGCCGCCAGCTCACAGATGATGTCGTCGACCATGTTGTAGAGATTATGACTCGAGGAAAGACAAAGGATGATCTGGTCACGCCACACACGAATTATCTGGCGGATTTTCCATATCTAGGGATACCTCACTAGTACTCCAACAAGATTAAGTTGGAAGGTGAGGCCAGGGAGGAATCGAGCGATCTGCCCTCCAGGTTTAGATTGTCCGAGTACCAGGCATTCGATAGCCAGGCAAACAGCGGGCTAACAAAGCAGGTAGAAACGGTCCTGGGAGGCATAGCGTTGTAAGACAGTGTATGCTTTCTGGAAGCAATTGCCCGGTCGTCGTTCTAAACGAAATCAAGCGCGCTTGGCTTTGGAGCAAGTACGCGATTTGCTTCTGCGTCTCAGCCAGGATTGGCATCGGTATTGTACTTTCCAGTCCGGACCCCACGTCCCTTGGACCAACAACTCGACTGAGCGGACGATTGGTCGCATGAAGATGCCCGCCCGAACCGTGCGTGGGTACAAATCCCGGCCCGGCATGCAAGCTGGTTTGCTCCTGGCCGGAACTTACGCCCGTTAGATCCTGCTATATCGGGTAAGCCTTTCGTTTCCTCGTTCCCTATTTTTCGCCAACCACCCATGGTACGGAAACAGAACGCGCCCTATTGACAACCCCCCCCAATGGGGTATATAGTCGAGTATAAAGGTTGTTGGCCGGAAAGGAGTTGTCATATCGGCAATTTGGAATTGATAACCTAAAGCCCCTCTCGGCAGGGTTACCGGAAGGAACACCCGGATGGCAACCCGTTTTAGCCGAGGTCGCGTTCAACCCCAAGTCCCCCTGAATTTTAAGAGTTCACACATAAGGAGACAAAGCCATGCGTACACATCGATTCTTAATTAGTGTCGTATTAGCGTCTATCCTGGCACTCACTGCCAGCCTTTCCACGCCAAGACCCGCTTCGGCCTTGATCCATGAGATTATAGGCGCTCTGTGCAGGGCCGGTGTGCTGGGAGAGGTTGTGCCTCCTGGCCAGGTCAGGGATGGCCAATCGTTCTTGAGTGCGCTTCAGGCGACCGGGTTTATTACATCCATAGACACGTCAGATCCGAGCCAGGTTGTCGTTAATTTTGACCCGACGGTTCCAGCCTCCAAATATAAGTCGGCGGGGTTTGACCTGACCATCCCCGATGGGATAGCACCGGGTGTTGACCTGGTTCTCAGTCCGTTGCCGGTTCCAGACGAGAATTTCCCTGCTCACGCCAACTGTCACAACCTAAATCCGTAGTTGTCACGAAGGCCCCCGGCTGAGCACATTGCGTCTGGATTGCATGATATCCTTCTTGGAAGAGTCGCCCGCGCCGACACTCCCGAGAACCGGCTTCCCATCTCGATGCTGTGTTGGAAGACGCTTGATGAAGTATCGCTTCATCTTCACTGCTTGGTTCGACAGAAACTTGAAATCGCTGCGCAGGCTGGCGTTATGCTTGCGCAGCGATTTTGAATCTTTTTTGCAAGCGTTCGACGCCGACTCCACTGGAGTTACCCCGTTTTCGTGGACAGGTAGCGACTTGGGATCATGGGGTAGGAGCATGCAGGGCTTCGTACCGGTTGGGTGAGAGATAGTCGATCGCCGGGTGACGACGATGCGGATTGTACCAGCCTTCGATGAACTGAAAGATGGCCGGATGCGCTCCGGTTGGGGTGTGGAAGGTGGTGCGGTCCAGCAGCTCGCATTCGAGGGTGGCGAAAAAGAGAGGACGGTATCTGTCGATCTGCTTTCCCGGCGCGCCGTCCGTATCGAGAAGCCGAAATCCGGGAAAATAAGACAAACCGAGATCAACCTGGGCGAAGTAAGCCGTGTTCTCATCGATTGTCAGGCAGTCGGTCATCTGTGCAGGCTCGTCCTTGAAGCGCAAAACAAGCCACCTTTTGAAGTGAATTCCGCTTATGATTTCGAAATGGATCCATTGGAAGATCTTGGCAAAAAGCTGGGTGGATTACCCCATAAACCGGTGATCTTAAAATGGTCAGAAGGCGGCAAAGTAGAATCGGAGGAAGAAATATGAGCCTGCTGACTGGCTCTGCCCGGTCCGCTTTTGCATCTGGAGGTTCACAATGTCCGAACAAGTGACTGTGGAATTGTTGAAGGGCTTCCTGGAAGCCTTCAATCGTCACGACCTGGATACCATCATGGACTATTTCGCCGATGACTGTGTCTTCTACATGCCAAGAGGCGCCAAACCTCGCGGTGACCGGTATATCGGGAAGGCCCAGGTGCGGGCAGGCCTGGCAAAGCGATTTGAAGGGATCCCGGATGTGCACTACGGGGATGACCGGCACTGGACCTGTGGCGATTTCGGCGTCTCTGAATGGACACTGACCGGCACGTCCACGTCAGGGCAGCGCATCGAAGTGCGCGGCGTCGACCTGCTGGAGTTCGCTCAGGGAAAGGTCATCCGCAAGGATTCGTTCTGGAAAATACTGGAGTGATCACAGTGTTAGCCCGCTTATGCTTATTCAGGTAAGGAGGCTGCCATGCAGTATGACTTCAAAAATATTCGCGTTGGCGATAGGAGCCTTGCTTATATAGAGCAGGGTCACGGCGAGACTGTTGTCTTTGTACATGGAAGCGGCGCAACCGATTTACGGACATGGGGTCAACAAATCGAGCCGTTTGCAGAACGGTATCATGTGATTGCGTACAGCCAGAGATACCACTATCCGAATCCGTGGGCGGGCGATGGCTCGGATATAAACTCCACAACGGTTCATGCAAGTGACCTGGCCGCCCTTATAACGGCACTTCGACCTGGACGCGTGCACCTTATCGGTGTTTCATACGGCGCCGATATTGTATTGCGTGCCGCAGTTGAACATCCGGAACTGATACGCACACTGGTCATTACAGAACCGGCCCTGTTCTCGTGGCTCATCGCGCTTCCCCGGGGAAAAGAACTGCTGGATGACTACGGCAGCAAAATCAGTCCTGCCAAAGAGACCGTACAAAGGGGGGATCTGGAACTGGGGATGCGGCTTTATATTGATTCATTCATGGGAAGCGGTGTTTTCGACCAGCTTCCAGCATCGACGCGTGAAAGGATATTGGCGAACGTACGTCTCATCGGCGCTGAAACGGCTGATGCCAGTGAGATAGGCCCGGACGTCACACGTGAGGAGGTATCGACGATACAGGCTCCAACCCTCGTGCTGACAGGCAGCGAAAGCCCGGAGATGTTTTTGCTCGTCAGCCGGGAGCTGGCGCGTTATCTGCCAAATGCAGAGCAGGCGCTAATTAATGATGCATCGCATCTCCTGCATGTGATGAATCCCGATGCTTATAACTCGACTGTCCTGGCGTTCCTGGCAAAGTATGCGGGCTGATATGGCGCCCCGGAAAGACATCCGTATACTACGGGCGATCCCCTGGAAACGTCGGAGCAGGCCAGCAAAGCTTGCGCCGCATAGATAATCACGTAGAAATATAGTATAGAGAGGAGAACGTCATGCTCAAAGGCAAATCCATCAGCCTCCGCCCCGTGCGGGAAACCGACCTCGACCAGCTCTACACCTTTCACCTTGACATCGACAACCGGGGCGGCTATTTCCCCCGCGGAGTTCTCTCCCAGCCCGCCTTTCGAAAGCAATTTCAGGAGACAGGGTATTGGACCAAAGAGGAGGGAACGCTCGTCATGGTGTCCCCAAATGAGGAAATCCTCGGGCACATTGAATTCTTCAAGACCGTCAATTACCTGGATGAATTCGAGCTTTCCTACCAGGTGTATGCAGCCGAGCAGCGCGGCAAAGGTATCGCCACGGAAGCCGTCAACCTGCTGGTGCGTTACCTGTTCGAGACCAAACGGGTGAACCGCATCCGGCTGGTCATTCACCCGGAGAACCTCGCTTCCCGCAGGCTGGCAGAGAAATGCGGCTTCAGGCATGAAGGCACGGCACGCGGCGCCTGGTATAACCAGGGCAGGCATCAGGACGTGGAGATCTACGCCATTCTCCATGAGGATGTGATTGCTCCGTAAAGCAAACGGGGCAGCGCGGCCCGAACCCAGGCAGAATACGCCGGGGCAGTGACGGAAACAATGATTGAGACAAGTACTATCAGAAAGGATGAACGCACATGTTAAACCTTAATTCGGTCATGATCGGAACGAAACAACCGGCGGTGATGGCGGCCTTCTACGAAAAAGTCATAGGAAAACCTGCAGAGATGGTCGATCAGGAGAATGGCTTCTGGGGCTGGCAGGTGGGCAGTGCGTACCTGTCGGTCCTGGAGCATTCGGAAATGGGGGGACAGGCCAGGGATCCCGGGCGCATCATGTTCAATTTTGAGACCTCGCAGGTCAAGGAAGAGTTCGAGAGAATGAAGGCCAGTGGGGCTGTGGTTATCCGGGAACCCTACGAAATGGGCGGCGGCTGGATTGCCACGCTGGCGGACCCGGATGGGAACTACTTTCAGCTGGTGACGCCCATGTAATTGCACGTTTCTACACAGGCTTTGCCGTGCCCAAAACGGCCACACGTGAAGACTGCGCAACTGAGCGCCAAAAGTACATCAGGGGCGGTAGGGTGGCAGTCAGCGCGTTTGTACCGCAAATGAAGCTGCGGCAGGCCGCGAGAGGTTGGAGCAACGATTGGGCCGGGGAACAAACTCAACATGAATGTCGTCGTCCGTGTGTCTTACGCAATAATCATAAACAAGAACGGATGGCATTTGATGAATCGGAGTATCAAAGTGAATCAACAAATCAGGAACCTCCTGTTGGCCGGAACGCTGCTGCTGCTATTGACCGCCTGCGGATCGCTTGAAGCCGGCTCCGAGTCTGATCGTACCGGTATAGCGACCCCCGCCAACAATCCTGAGCCCCTGGTCGTTCCGACCGTCGTAGAGAACAATCCAACAGCAGCTCCGGCTGCCAGTCCGGATCCGGAACGATTCAGTGCCTATATTGGGATGATCCACCCGCCTCTTCCGGAAAGTCTCACTCTTGGTTTCGCGATGCTCATCCAGGATGTGGAAGATCATTCCCTGACCTTTGTCAGCGATGGTGCGGACAAGATGCTGTGGCTGAGCAAGCTTGACCATTATGATCCGGATGGCAGTGCGTATTGGGAAGTGAAAGATGTTCTCGATCTATCGAATATGGAGGCCGGTCTCGTTTTGCTGCCGGACGGGTGTTTGGTAGACGGTGCGCTCGACAGCGAGATCCTTGTTGCAGGCAAAGATGGAACGGTCCGGCTTGCCTGGCGGGCCAACACAACGCTCGACCGGTTTGAGGTCCTTCCCACGAAAGGCATCGAATGCCATTCAGACAAGGCGATGGACCTCTAGGTAAATGCAAACTGCCCTCGTACACTCCCGGGGGCAGTTTGTTTTGAAAGGAGAGAGGATTCAGATGTCCATCTCACTGCGAGAGCTGACCCGCGCGACATGGGAAGAATGCGTCGACCTGGAGGTCGCCGAAGACCAGCAGGATTTTGTTTCTTCCAACCTAGTGTCGCTGGCGGAAGCCCAGTTTTATCCAGGCACGGTCTGCCGGGCGGTCTATGCCGGTGACGTCATGGTCGGATTTGTGATGTACGGACCCGATGCGGAATATGCCCCGGACGAGCCTGGTGCCTATGCATTTGTCCGGCTCATGATCGATCGCCACCACCAGGGACAGGGGTACGGACGGGCTGCGATCGCAGCGGTGATCGATGCGGTCAGGAATATCCCCGAGAGCCGGAACCTGTATACCAGTTTTGTTCCTGAAAACACGCATGCCGCACATCTGTACCAGGCTGCGGGCTTCCAGCCAACCGGGCGGACACTCGACGGGGAGATCATCGTCGCACTGCCACTGAAGCCCTAAACCTTTCCGGCTGTCTGCCAGCAAAATCGGATCGTCCCTTGATGCACGCCCGGAGGCGGGGTCGATAGGCACCTGTAAAGTATGGTACACTGAACAAAACAGC
>DASUOS010000291.1:0-4716 GCA_036276515.1 Anaerolineales bacterium
CGCCCGGGATCACACTGCCTGCGGGTCTGCCACAGGAGGCGTGGATCCGTTTTCTGCCTGTTCTTTTTCTTATCAATCTCTTCATGGGCGGACCGCTTGCCGAAGATATCGGCTGGCGCGGCTATATCCTGCCGAAACTGCGTGAAAGGATGTCCACGCTAACGGCCAGCCTCTTTATCGGGGTGATCTGGGCATTCTGGCACTTGCCCTTTTTTATCTTCCCCGAATGGAGCCTCTTAACCGGCGGAATTCCATTTATCTGGTTTTTGCTTCTGACAACCAGCTGGTCGGTGCTGTTTGCCTGGGTCTATGTCAACACCCAAAGCATCCTCATGCCGGTGCTCTTCCATGCAGCGATCAACACAACGCTGGGAACTCTGGGCATCCTGGGAGCCGGCAGTGAGAACCTGCTCCTGTTGGCCATTAATACCCTCCTCACCTGGGTTGCAGTTGGACTTGTTGTCCTGTTCTTCGGCACGGATTTAAGGCGGGCGGATCCAATTAGCCTGGGACAAAAAACTCGCCATGTTCAACGCCTGTAGACTTGATGCTATCCTTAGATCCCCCGCTTCTGTAGGCCTGTCTTTTCATAGATCGCATCAATAACACACATATTGCCAATCGCATCGGCAGGATCGGTGTTTAATTCGATTTCTCCACGGATCGCTTTGACAAAAGCGCGCAGTTGCAGGAGGTAAGAGTTTTCACCGGGAACACGCTCATAGTAAGTTCCATTTTGCCTGCGTACCGTCAGCAGGTGGAAGATGTGCGGCTGGAACGGGCTGATGACGTGCAGCGTGCCAGCTTCGCCGAGGACTTTCAACGTCGACTGGAACAGCTTGGGCGAAAGCATGCCGCACTCCAGGTGGGCTGTGCGCCCATCAGCAAAGGACAGATCGGCGCTCATGTTGTGATCCACTTGTGGAGCAAAGAGACGAGCCTGTGCCTTTTCAACCTGGGGCTCGGCTTCTGCGAGATAACGGATCAGGCTGACAGGGTAACATCCACAGTCCATCAACGCGCCGCCTGCCAGCCCATATTGGAAACGGATGTTCTTCGGCGAGGGGAGCAGAAAACAGAACTTCGCTTCGATGTGCCTGATCCGCCCCAGCTCCCCACTTGCCAGGATCTGCTTTACACGCGCCGTCAGTGGATGGTAGCGATAGGCAAAGGCTTCACTGACGATCAGCCCCGTTTCCTTCGCAGCCTTTGCCATCCTCTCCGCTTCGCTGGCGTTGGATGCGAACGGTTTTTCACACAGGACGTGCTTGCCTGCCATCAGGGCAGCGATCGTCCATTCGGCATGCAGGCTGTTGGGCAGGGGATTGTAGATCGCTTCAATCTCGGGATCGGCAAGCAGGTCACGATAGGTTAGGTGGACGCGTGGGATATGATGTCTTCGTGCAAACGCATTGGCGCGTTTCGGATCCCGGGCAGCTATGGCAGTCACCTGTACCTCGGGCACGGAGCGTGCCGGACGGATTAACGCCATGGGCACGATCGCTGCCGCCCCCAGGACGCCGATGCGAATGGTTGGAGATGAGATCATTCCGTATCTGCTATTACTGCGGGTTTGTCCGGATCACGATAATTTTATCGACGCCCGATTCGGCTCCCCAGATCTCACCCGGCCGCCCCAGGATCTGGCGGACTGCCGCGTTGCGGCTGGGAAGCTCGTACACGGTAAACTGTTCCGAGGCAGGGTCGAAACGAACCACCGCATTCGCACCAAAATCACTCAGCCAGACGATATCCTGGGCATCGACGTAGACGGCGTAGGCCTGTGGACCACTCCCTGGGAGTTTCCACTCCTGCCACGAGTCGGCAGCAGGATCATAGACCGATACCTGTCCCGAGTTCCACTCGCTGACCCAGACCCGTCCCTGCGAATCGGACCAAACGCGGCGCGCGCCCTGTCCGGGGGTGGGTGGCTCCAGGACCTGCACTTCGCCGGTCTGGGGGTCGATACGGCCCACATAACTCCCTGCCAGGGATGCATAATAAACCGTGCCATCCGGTGTGACTGTGATCCCGTAGGGACCGCGTCCGCGCGGCGCCTCAAAGACCTGCATCTCAGCGGTGACCGGGTCGAGCCGGCCGTAAATCCCGTTCTGCCCGGTGAACCAGAGGATGCCGTTTGTGTCAAAAGCGGCTGTGTTGAGATTTGTATACCCGGTTTCGGCCGGGAGGGGGAATTTCTGGACTTCTTCGGTCTGCGGATCGACGCGCACGATGGCGTTCAGTCCGCTGTCGGTGATCCACGGCGCACCGTCCGGGCCGACGATGACTCCATGTGGAGAAGAGCCGGCTCCCAGCGGAATATGACGCGTCTCCCCTGTCGATGGGTCGAGCCTGCCCAGCGCGCCGGTGATCTGTGCCGTATACCACACCGTGCCATCCGGGGCCGGGGCGACATCATGCGGGTGCGTACCGGCCGGGACGTCGTACTCCTGAAGTGTGTACTCTTCGGGTGAGAGCGTGTTTTCATTTGCCTGGGATTCTGACGTGGGGGCGTCAGTTGGGGATGAATCAACTGCAGCTGGTGCAGTACTGGAGGGCGGATCGATCGGCTCTGTGGGAGATACCTGTGGCGTACTCGTGCAGCCTGCCAAAATTGTAATAACGATAAGGATCAAACTCGGGCGGTTCATGTGCACTCCTGTAACAATAAATCGGATGATGCCATATCGTAATTGGATTTGCCCTGCCGGACACCATTCTCCAGAACTGACTGAAATAGGACTGCTCAACTGCAGGAATTTATGGAATCCTGTCGAGGCTATCGATGATTTTGTCTGTCACCGCGCTGGGATCCACCAGCATGTGAAAATGTCCCGCCTTCAATGGTTCGACGATCCAGCCTTTTTCCAAGGCCAGAGCTGCCGGCTGATCGTAGGCCTGGCTGAATTGGATATAGATACAGGGTGCATCCGGCCAGTTGTCGAATACAGGGATGGGCTCGGTAAAGAACCCTAGCCCGCGCGTCTGGAGCTCTGCAACCATCTGGCGGCGAAGGGATTCGTCGGGGAGGGCTTCTTTCAGATCTTCAAGGCTCCAGTTGGGAAAACGGGCTCCGCGTATGAGCTCCTGTTCGAACTGAGCGGCCCACTCAGGATCTTCGCTTTTCATCAGGTCCAGGCGGCTGGCACCTGCGCGTGGAATCCCTGCATCGACGAAGACATAGGCATGGATGGGGTTTGCGATCGATCCGCGGATAACAGGAAGAAGAGGACCTGCGCCGCTGTGAGCAACCAGCGTGAGATGTGTCCTACGTGGGAGATCTGCAAGTGAGCGCGACACCGACTCTGCATGCTGCTTCCAAAACGGCTCCTTAGATTCGGCCAAATCTTCCAGGGTGGGAACCAGAACATCCAAGTCGCGCTTCTGCAATTCCGCAGCGACGCGGCTCCAGGTCAGTGGGCCGACCAAAGGGCTGTGGATCAGAACATGGATGTGCTTCCGTATCAATCGCGTCGCCTGACCTCCACCCGCAGCTTTGCTGTCATGACCTGGTCCTCCAGGGTCATTGACCGCAACCCTTCCACGAGCGGGATCATCTTGAACCCGCTTGCCAGTGCCTTGCCACCTACCCGATCATCCGACATAAAGGCGTTGTATTCCAGCTGGAAATGCGGCAGGTCCTTTTTACTTTTTAACACACCGAGTCCCATTCGCTCCGCTCTATCGACCAGGGCACCTGAATCGGCAAACCCATCATAAATAATGTAGGGGCGTTCCTTCAGGCGTTCTTTAAGCTCTGTCAGTGTCCGCGGCATCGGCTGGTTTTCTGCCCGCTCGCTGATCTCGTTCAGATGAGTGTTGATGCCGCGCGGTTTTACGAAATAGTGAAAGAACAGCCTCGTATCATTCCCCAGCCTTTTTCCCGGTTTGAGTTCAACATCCGTGATCAGCAGCCGGACATACAGATCACCGAACAGGAAGCGGCGCAGGGCCTGATAGGCATCGTGGTTTTCGCGGATCCCATGCTCGCCCGAATGCGTGTTATAGACGTACGCATAGGGATTATCTTCCAGGTAGGCATCCCGCTGGTCTACGATCCCGTCGGTACGCGGCAGGTGGCGGGCGACCGGGTAGTAGTCATTGTGCCGGGTGCCAATCAGGCAAAAAATGTCTGTCCGATCCAGGGCAAGAGGGGGGGTGGGTTTTTGTCCACCCATAAAATCCCTGACCCAACTGGGCGTAAAGAACTGGACGTCATCATCGCGCAGACCCGGTAAAAAGCGGAGCAGACCGGCCGCGGACGCATAACGGGCGCCTCCGTGCGGCGTGGCCATCGTCATGAGCCTGGCCACGTTCTCCGCCGCTCCAAACAGGTTGTACTGGATGGCAAAGCGTGAGATCAAACCGCCCATGGAATGACCCACCAGGGCGACCTTCTTCAAATCAAGTCCCGGCGCCTCTTGCCCATCCGAAAGGCGGCGGCAGGTGGGACAGGCGATCTGCTGAATCTTCAGGGCCAGGAGCGCGGCATAATAGGGGATCCCGGCCAGGTCCTGCGATTCCACCGGATAGTTGCAACGGCGGAGCTCGGCTGCCAGCAGTTCTTTTACCTCGCGGGAGAGCTGCAAATGCTCAGCATTGTATTCGTAATAGCGGAAGATCCATAATGACTTGTTGAGCGCTGCTTCCCTGATTCCTGGCGGGGATGTTTCTCCGGGTGCAGGCGGTTTCATCCCCAGATACGTTCTAAAATCA
>DASUOS010000292.1:0-3444 GCA_036276515.1 Anaerolineales bacterium
TCGGCACGCCGTTGAAGAAGCATGGCGCCAATTAATCCGGTTGCAGCACCGAAGAGAACACCGTACAACAAAATCCTGTTTCTTTCCATAACTCAATTCCTCCATTTTGCCCTGGCCACATTGCCAGGCGGCAGGGTGTGACTATTTACCGTTTTCCAAGAATACGGTTGATACCCGCACCGACCGAATCGATGAAAATAATCGGTTTGGCGGCTGAGTCTGCAAATCGCCGCGCGTACCCTTCGATCTTATAGAAGAGATCCTGGGCCTTGCCGGTATAGGTGGGAAGGATGTTCAACAGTTTTGCCATCAGATAGACCAGCCCCCCGATGATTGCCAGGAACACCAGCATGCCCAGCATGGTCGGGATGGCGATCCACATCGTGGAGATGGCTGCCCAGCGCGCCACATCGCCGCCCCACTGGAAGGTGGCAACATTGACCAGCACAACTAACCCTAGACACAGCACCGCGCTGGCAATGACCGGCACAATGATCTTCCAGACCCGGTCCCGGCGATACTTCAGATAGGATTCATGAATGGGTTGGGGGATGTTTGCCTTCATCGCTGTTATTGTAGCATAGGTCGCTTCTCGTTCCAACGGCGGCAGGCAGGATTTGGATATATTAAAGGATATGCTTTATTAAAGGGCACCTCCCCCAAACGCGGCGAACATCACCGCATTTGGGGGAGGCAGGGCGGCAGGCGGCATGCCTCGCCCAGGCACGCCGGATCCGCCCCGGCCACAGGGGGAACTGGACTTGACCGAAATTATTTGTATTTTACGGAACGGCAGCCGCCGTTCCCTACCGGCGGTTGCGCAGGAAGGTCGGGATGTCGAGATCGTCCTTGCTAACGGGAGGCAGTGACGACTGTTTCGTCTCACCGGACTGGACGTCCGCGTGGACGTTGACCGATTCCGACGGTCGCCCAAAACCGACTGACTCCGTCCGCCTGGTTTCGGCGCGCGGCTGCTTCTCGAAGGCGCGCCGCGGAATGCTGCTGCTGCGCTCGAACCCGGTCGCGATGACCGTGACGCGGATATCGTCGCCCATGTTCGGGTCGATGACGGCACCGAAGATCAGGTTGACATCGGGATGGGCCGTCTCGCGGATGATCGCCGCAGCCTGGTTGACCTCGAACAGCGTCATGCTCGGACCACCGGTCACATTGAACAGGACGCCGCGCGCCCCATCGATGGTGATGTCGAGCAGCTTGCTGGAGATGGCATCCTCAGCAGCCTTCTTGGCTCGTTCGTCGCCGGCGCCCTTGCCCACTGCCATGAGCGCCGCGCCGCCCTCGGACATGATAGCGCGCACGTCGGCAAAATCCAGGTTGATCAGGCCAGGGATGGTGATCAGTTCAGAGATGCCCTGGATACCCTGGTGCAGGACATCGTCTGCCAGGCGGAAGGCATCCTGCAGGGAGGCGCGCTTGTCGGCGATCTGCAGCAGCCGATCGTTCGGGATGGCGATCAGCGTATCGGCATGCTCCTTGAGCTTGGTAATGCCCTGCTCGGCCGATTGCATGCGGCGCATGCCTTCGAAGGTGAACGGACGGGTCACCACGCCGATCGTCAGGGCGCCGCTTTCCTTGGCCACCTGCGCGACAACCGGCGCCGCGCCGGTGCCAGTCCCACCGCCCATGCCCGCAGTGACAAAGACCATATCCGAGCCTTTCAGCACGTTATACAGCTCATCTGCGGATTCCTCGGCGGCTTTTCGTCCGATCTCAGGGTCGCCGCCTGCACCCAGGCCGCGGGTGAGCTTCTCGCCGAGTCTCACGCGGGTCGGGGCATTCGTCAGGGTCAAGGCCTGGGCATCGGTATTCACGACGATGAATTCAACGCCTTGAATCCCTTCATCCATCATGCGGTTGACGGCATTGGATCCACCGCCTCCCACACCGATGACTTTAATGCGGGCGATCGATTCTGACGGTTGTTCGATGACTTGCTTGTTGGTCGAGTCCATGTCTACCTCCATCAAAAATTAGGTCTGATGATACTTGTGTTTGATTCCGTATCATGAAATTTTAAGAGTGCATACCCGAAAGATGCTCAGGGTCTTCTTCGCGATCAGGCGATTTCTTCCATACTGGCTGTCCGCAAAAATAAAACCTGCTTTAAGGCGACACCTTAAGGGTCTGGTACCCTGTTAAGGCAAGATACGACCGATGATCTTCTTGACAAAACCAAAATCCATACGCTTTTCTCCTTTCGAGCGACGCTCGCGTCCTATGCTCAGATCCTGATCGTGCATGGAGAGCGCCCATCGCAGCAAGCCCACACCTGTCGAATAGGCAGGTGAGTTCAACCGATCCACAAGTCCCGATAAATTCTCCGGCTGCGCAGTACGAACCGGCATGCCCAGCACCTGGGATGCCACACGCTTGATACCTGGCAGTGCAGCCGTACCGCCTGTCAGCACCATACCCGCCGGCAGGAGACCGTCATACCCGGAACGCTTGATCTCCTGCAGGGTCAGGGAAAAGATCTCCGCCACGCGCGCTTCGATAATATGCGCCATCTCCTGGCGATTGATCTGCACCGGTCGTTCCTCGCCGAACGGGCGGATCGCAAAATACTCCTCGGATCCCACTCCCGTGCGGTACGCAAAGCCCTGCTGCTTCTTGACATCCTCCGCCTGCGCAAAGGACAGCCGCAGACCGTGAGCGATATCCTGCGTGACATGGTTGCCACCCACAGCCAGCACCATCGTATGCCACACATCCCCGTTGACATAGATCGCCAGGTCGGTCGTGCCGCCGCCGATATCGCAGACCGCCACTCCCATCTGGCGTTCCTGCTCGGTCAGCACGACTTCGCCAGACGCCAGCGGGTTCAGCACAAACTGCTGGATATCCACACCCGCCGCGCCCACGCACTGGCGCAGATTATCTCCGGTCGCGGCAGAGGCAGTGATAATATGCGCCTCCACCTCCAGGCGGTAGCCATGCATCCCTTTGGGGTTGCGGATGCCGTCCTGCCCGTCCACAGCGAAACCGCGCTGGATGACGTGAATGATCTCGCGGTCATGCGGGATGGCGACCGAGCGCGCCTGGTCAAGGGCATTGACCACATCATAGTCATCGATCGCGTTCCCGTTGACCGCCACTGCGCCGCGGCTGTTCACCGATGCGACATGCGCGCCCGCCATGCTCACCAGCGCGGACGTGATCTCGAGCCCCGAGGTCGATTCCGCTTTCTCGACCGAGCGAGTGATCGCCTGGGAAGCCGCGGCAAGATCGATAATGATGCCCTTGCGGATGCCCTCCGAAGGCTCGATGCCCACGCCAAGGATGCGGATGGATTTGTTGTCCTCCACCCGTCCCACCAGCGTGCACACCTTGGTTGTTCCAACGTCTATGCCTACAACGATTTCTTCCATAATTTCACTCATCTTTCGCCGAAAATTATTTCCACGACTGTCATCCTTACTGGCT
>DASUOS010000293.1:0-20644 GCA_036276515.1 Anaerolineales bacterium
AACTGCGTGCCAACCCGGCACGCAGTTTTGGTTTAATCGAATTTATTTTCAATATTCAATTGCAAAGGCCGGCAGGACCGTGCCGGAAATCGATACGCTGATCTCACGCGCTCGGATACCGGATTGAGGCGGGATCAACTCCATGGCTTCCCTGGTGATCAGGATCTCGCCGGCCGCGGCGACATCCTCTCCCATTTTCGAGGCGCGGTTGACCGGATCGCCGAAGCAATCCTCGCTGGCGATCACCAGTAATTTTCCAAAATCGATCCCGCATGAGATATGGATGTCCAGGTCGTCGGAGGTGAGCAGGTTGGAGGCGGTAAAGGCGTGCTGCATGGCCACGGATGCGTTCACCGCCGCCAGCGGATCCGGGAAGACGGCGAAGCAGTTATCCGCTTCGTATTTGATCATGCTGCCGCCATACGACTTCACGATCGGCTCCGTGGTCAGCTGCATCCTGCGCACCATGGAAAGATAGTGGACGATCCCATACTTGCGAGTCAACAGGGAAAAACCGGACATGTCGAGGACAAAGACTGCATACTCCGCGCCATATTCGGCCCACAGACTCTCCTCGATCTGGCGGCGCTGTTCGAGATTTTCCGTCTGGGAATATCGAAGGAGCTGGTCGTGGAATTTTTTGGACATGGGTTTGGTGTACATAATGCCTCGCTCATGGATGAAAGCACTGGAAGGAAAAAGTCCCGGGTAATTACCCGGGACTGATTGTATCAATACTCTCCGGCTTCATCCGCCATGCGGACGATGCGCGGCATGAATTTTCCGATCACATCCACCAGCTCCTGCTGGGCGGCGATGATGGATTCGATCGGCTTGTAGGCCTGCGGCGACTCATCCAAGCCGCCGCCCAGCAGGGTGACACCGCGCTGGCGGAGATAGTCATCGCGCTCCAGCCTGCTGATCGATTTGATCGCCACCTTGCGGCTCATCCTTCGTCCCGCGCCGTGGGAGGCGGATTCAAGCGACTCGCCCACCCCCCGGCCGCGGACTACATAGCCGGCATCGCCCATCGAGCCGGGGATGACGCCCAGCAAACCGACGCCCGCCGGAGTGGCCCCCTTGCGGTGGACGATCACGTCCCGGCCATCGGGCAGCTTCTCGGCCCAGGCAAAGTTGTGATGATTTTCCACCACGGCTGCTTCCCTGAGCCCGGCTGCTCTGGCCACCCGCTGGTGGATCACGTAATGGTTCGCGGAGGCAAAGCGTCCGGCCAGCTCCATCGAGAGCCAGTATTCCTGGCCCTCTTCGGAGTCCAGGGGCAGCCAGGCCAGGTGCCGAACGCTCTTGTCCAGGTCGGGATGTTTCTCCATGGCCAGTTTGCTGTACCGGTCGGCAATTTTAAATCCCACGCTCCGCGACCCGCTATGAGAAAGCAAAGCAAGATAGTCGCCCGGCTGCAGCCCGTGCAGCGGCTCATACAGGTGGAACGAGCCCCACTCAACAAAATGATTGCCCGTCCCGCTGGTGCCTAGCTGGCGATAGGCATTATCCTTCAGGGAGAGGAGCAGGGGAGTTGCAGTCCAGGCCCCATCGTCCAACACCTCATGCTCGGCCTGGCGGCTGCCCTTCCACTGCGAGCCCATGCCGAAGGCGGTCTGCTCCAGCAGGGCATTCTCGAACATGCCCTTTTTCTGCCCAAGCAGATGAGGCGATACCTCATACAGTGACAGCCTCATCCGGCAGGCGATGTCCACGCCGACCGCATAAGGAATGACAGCACCTTCGGTTGCCAGCACCCCTCCGATCGGAAGGCCATAGCCGACATGCGCATCGGGCATCAGCGCACCGGCCACACTGACCGGCAGGCGCATGGCGTTGTCCATCTGGGCGATGGAACCTTCGTCGATGTTCTCCCTGCCCCAGATGGGATACTGCAGGGGAGATTCACGCAGGGCATCCGGCATGGGCTCCACCTTCTGTGTTATGCGGATGCACTCCCTTGCCAGGTCTGCCATCAGCTCGTCGGCGAGGAATGGACCGGGGTTCAGGCGCACTGCTTCGAGCCGCGCCAGGATCGTCTCGCGGTCGAGACCCTGCTCGCCAAGCTGTTCGGCGATGCGCTTGGCGATGCCGATGATCTTCCCATCGGGCCAGTTATGCAGCTTGAGGATCTTGCCGGTGATAGTGTCCATTCTTTGCTCCTTGAAATGGCTTTCCAGCATGTCACTCTGAATGGGTGCTGTCGGGCGCCTGCAAGGATGGCGTTAAAGAAAAACAGTCACTCTTTCAAAGCGACTGTTCCGGAAGCGAGGTGAGATACGTCCTGATTCGACCTTGTGAAACAGTCAACTTGAAATGCAATACGCGCGCGTTGCCTGGCGCTCGAGAGTATTTCGTATTGAGGACGTTATCTGTTTCATAGCTGCCATTATAGCAAAGATTTTCGATATGTACATGTCCGCAGAAAGAACCAGCGCCGGAGACGGCCCTGGAAGCATTCTTATGATCTGGTTTTTTTCTCGATCTTCGACCAGGTGTCCCGCAGGTTTACCGTTAGATTGAACACGGGTTTTTCCGCCGTTGAATCGGGATCGGCGGCGAAGTATCCCTGGCGCTCGAACTGGAAGCGGTCACCCGGCTGCGTCTGGGCGAGAGCCGGCTCCACATATCCATGCTGGACCCTGAGCGAATCGGGGTTGAGACACTGGATGAATCCCTCTTCGCCTTCCTCCGGGTCTTCCTTCATGAAGAGACGGTCGTACATACGGAACTCGGCCTCTTTGGCGTGCGCAGCAGACACCCAGTGGATGGTGGACTTGACCTTGCGGCCATCCGGGGCATCGCCGCCGCGCGTGGCAGGATCATACGTGCAGTGCACCTCGACGACTTCGCCTGCTGCGTTCTTGACCACGTCTGTGCAGCGGACGAGATAGGCATAGCGCAGACGCACCTCGTTGCCCGGGTACAGACGATAATACTTCGGCGGGGGAGTTTCACGGAAGTCATCCTGCTCGATGTACAGCACCTTCGAGAAGGGAACTTTGCGTGTGCCTGAATCCGGGTCCTCTGGATTATTGATTGCATCCATGT
Source organism: Anaerolineales bacterium (assembly GCA_036276515.1). GTDB lineage: Bacteria > Chloroflexota > Anaerolineae > Anaerolineales > Villigracilaceae > Defluviilinea. The sequence goes on from DASUOS010000293.1 coordinate 3,052, forward strand.
CCTCGACCTGGTCTTCAGGATAGTTGTCAATGACCAGCTTCAAAGGCTTGAGAACAGCCATCCGGCGCGGGGAGTGTTTGTTGAGATCTTCGCGTAAAACGGCCTCCAAAAAGGCAACATCCGCGATCACACCCGCATTCGAAGTGGCAACCGTCGACATGCCCATTCTCTGGACGAACTCCACGATCGCCTCCGGCGTATAGCCGCGGCGGCGCATCCCGCGCAGGGTCGGCATACGCGGATCGTCCCAGCCGTTGACGTGACCCTCTTCCACGAGCCGGCGCAGCTTGCGCTTGCTCATGACGGTATAGTTCAAATTGAGGCGGGCGAACTCGATCTGCCGGGGCTGGAATACACCCAGCTGCTCGGGAAACCACTCATAGAGCGGACGGTGGTCGCGGTACTCCAGGGAGCACAGGGAGTGGGTGATGCCTTCCATTGAGTCATTCTGCCCGTGGGCCCAGTCGTACATCGGGTAGATCTTCCACTTATAGCCGGTACGGTGGTGAGGAGGCTCGTGAATGATGCGGTACATGACCGGGTCACGCATGTTGAGGTTCGGGTGCGCCATGTCGATCTTGGCCCGCAGAACGCGCGAGCCATCGGGGAATTCGCCGTTCTTCATGCGCTCGAGCAGGTCCATGTTCTCTTCCACGTCGCGGTCGCGGTAGGGGGAATTTTTACCCGGCTCGGTGAAGTTGCCGCGGTTGGCACTGACCTCTTCCGGACTCTGGTCGTCGACGTAGGCCTTGCCCATCAATACAAGCTTCTGGGCCCATTCGTATAGCAAATCGAAGTAATCGGAGGCGTAGGTGACACTGGCCCACTCAATGCCGAGCCAGCGGGCATCCTCCATGATGGCATCCACGAACTCGGTCTCTTCCTTCGTGGGATTGGTGTCGTCGAAGCGCAGGATCAGCTCGCCGTTGTTCTCCTTGGCGATCAGATAATCGATCATGAAGGCCTTCACATGGCCGATGTGCAGGTAGCCGTTGGGCTCAGGCGGCAGGCGTGTACGGACGTAGTTGAAGCGTCCCGTGCGCAGATCCTCGGCGACGGCTTCGCGGATGAAGTCGGTGGGTTTGCTGGTTGTGTTCTCTTCAGGGTTCATTCTTGTGCCTTATCTGATTTTCGTTTCTTTCCGTGCCCCGCTCGTTCTTTGTGAGGAACATTTTCAGGTCGAAAAGAGTCATCCCTGTATTATAACAAAGCGCAAAGTATAATTGATTCCCGGTAGCCAAAACTTTGCGTAGCTCACCCTGTCCCACTCATTACGGAGCCTTCGATGACTGAAACAAACCATAAACCTTCCACATTCCTCGGTACGTACTTCGACCGGGACGCCGTTCTGCGCATCTCGCGCTGGGCAGAGATCCTGGCCTGGGTCATTCTGACCATCTACATGCTGGACTGGCTGTTTTCGCTGCTGCTGTTCTTTGCCCAGTACTACAACGGAATGTTCATGGAAAAAGGCATGACCTTCCTGAACGGGGTCACCTTTTTCTCCCCTTATCTGACCCGGCCCCTGCCCGGCATTTTTTACTTCTTCGGTCTGCAGGCGGTATCCAAGGTGCTGCAGATCCTGCTGGATATGGAGGATAATACCCGCCGCGCCGCCCGCCAGTAAGAGCTGCCTGCTGGAATTGGCCCGGCCAACCCTCCATTCGAAGAAAGCAGAAAAGTGTCACTCGAAAATGAGGAGCTTTTCTCCCTGATATTTTTAAATTTGGTGGTAAAATACCCGTCGCCTTGGGGATTGGTGCAACGGCAGCACGCCACGCTCTGGACGTGGAAATTGGGGTTCGAATCCCTGATCCCCAGCTAAAAAAGACTCCCGATCGGGAGTCTTTTTTCTATTAAGCGTCCGGTCACTTTTCTGAAGCTTATTCTCCGCGTAGGGTTTCGGCGGCCCGCATCCGGCTTCCCCGCCAGGCAGGATAGAGGGCGGCAAGCAGGGCAGCACCCACGGACAGCAGGAATGCCTGCACAAAAGGCATTGCTTCCACATGCATCTGCAGGGTCCAGCCGAAGGAACGCTGGTTGATGATGAAGACCAGGATCCAGGCCAGGATATAACCGGTGGGGAGGGAAAGCAGTCCGGCCGAGGCACCCAGGAGGCCTGTTTCCAGGAGCGTCAGGCTGCGCATTTCTTTGGCCGTCAGGCCGAGGGCGCGCAGGACGCCCATCTCGCGTGCCTTCTCGAGCTGTACAGCGAGCAGCGAGCTGAGCACACCGATAAACGCCACGATCGTCGTCACCAGCTGCATCGCGGCAGTGATGGCAAACGTCCGGTCGAATACCTGCATGGCCTCTTCACGAAGCGCGCCGCTGGGATTGACCTGTATGCCGGGTATGTGGGCCAGACCCGAGCGCAGGTCGGCTGTGACCTGGTCCGCATCCATCTCCGGATCGAGGAACAGTGCCAGGCCGTTGATCCGGTCATCGTTCCAGAGGCGGCGATAGACATCCAGGTTCATACGGATAGAGCCGCGGGTGGAGGCATAATCGGCATAGATCCCGGCAATCGGAAACAACTGCCAGCCTCGCGGTGTGAGCAGGGACAGCGACCCACCAGGAGCCGAAATTCCGAGTCGGGAAGCAAGCGGCTCTGAGAGAAGAATGGCTCCATCTCTCATCCGGTCCCAGGCCTGTTCGGGGCTGTCCTGCGAGGCAAGGAACAGGCGCGGATTCATCGGTCTTTCCGAATCCACGGCGACCAGCTCCACAGGTCCATGCTCTGTTTCGACCATGGATGCACGGACCGTGACCATGGCGCCTGTTTGGGTTCGTCCCTGGACGAGCTCGAGCACTCCCGGATCGAGAGCCGTATCGAGGCGTGTGGTGCTGATCCCCTGCATGGAGATGTACACATCGCCCTGCATCGCCTGCTCCAGCCAGAGAGTGACCGTGGTGCGGAAGCTGGTGATCATGACCTGCACTCCGATCGTGACCGCAACCGCGATCATCAACGCTGCGACCGCTACAGCCGTACGGCTCTGCGAGCGGATGACATTGCGCGGTGCAAGCCGCCCGGTGAACCCGAACCATCTGCCCAGAGGCTCGCCAAGCAGCCCCATAAGGCCGGTCGTCACCCATGGCGTTAGCATCGCCAATCCGATGGTGACGATGGCCGTCCCCGTAAAACTCACCACCAGGCTGCGGGATGGGATAGCAAGGATCAGGCCGCCAAATAACGCACTGAGACTGCCAACAATTGCCACCCGGTTGACCGCCAATCCGGCCTTGCTCTCCAGCCCCGCACGGATGAGTGCCAGGCGCGGTGGGACGGAAGCCGCCTCCCAGGCTGGCGGCGCAGCGGCGATCATACTGGCGATCAGTCCCGCCAGCCCACCCTTCAACAGGCTGGCCGGCGGGATCTGTATTCCCCGTACGCTGACCACGAAGAACAGATCGTTGATCGTCCTGGTCACCATTTGCACCGCGCCCTGGCCGAGAACGATCCCTACTCCGAGTCCAAGCAGGGAGCCGAGAAGGCCCACCAGCGCGGCCTCTGCCAGTACCATGCCAAAGACCTGCTCACGCGTGTATCCAAGGCTGCGCAGGATGCCAAAGATTGGCCGCCGCTGGACAACGGAAAAGGTCATGGCGTTGTAGATCAGGAAAACGCCTACCACCAGCGCCAGCAGGCTCAGAGCGGTCAGGTTGATCCGGAAGGCACGGGTCATTTCCGAAACCTGGCTGCTGCGCAGCTCAGAGGGGATCAGCATGCTGCCCCCCGGGAGAATGGACTCAAGCGCCTCGGTATCGTAGCCATCGGGCAGGATCAGGTCGATTTGCGAGAGCGTTCCCCTCGCACCTGCCAGGCTCTGCGCCGTGGCGATGTCTGTCAGGATCAGGGTCTCGAGGGCACGGCGAGCCAGGTCATCCCCGGGCGAGAGAATGCCGGTCAGGTAGGCTTCCCGGCTCTCGCCATTGATCAGGAGCAGGATACGGCAGGATGGGTCCAGAGCATCCGGGGAACAGGGTTGGAGCCCATATTGCTCGGCGACGGGAGCGGAGAGAAGGATGGACCCGGGCGCCAGCAGCAGCGCGGCGATCGTTTCCGGCCGGGCCTGGCCGGCTGAGCCCAGGTAGCTGCGAAATGGTGCTTCGGCGAACGGATCGATCCCGAGCAGAGTGAACGGCACGTCACCCAGCTGCGGGCTGAGGACATAGGTTGTGAAACGCGGCGCACTCTCGAATTGACTGCGCCAGCGCGGGTCGGTCCGCAGCTGCACGTAGAGGGATTCATCCACGCCTGCGCTGCTGGAAACGATCGCGTGTGTAGCCCGGCCCGTGACTGCGCTGGTGCTCAGCTCAAAGGCTCGCTCTGCGCTGGCGTTGGCCAGGTCGATGCTGACCATGGCGGCCACACCCAGGGCGATACCGAGGACCATGATCGCAAACTGGACCGGGTGACGGAGAAGCGTTCGCAGCGAGAGCATGCTCAGACCGCCCCTACGAGCTGGCCATGGGCAAGATGCAGGATCCGGTCGGCGTGGGAGGCGGCTTCCTGGCTGTGAGTGACCATGAGCAGGGTCCGGTTCTGCTCGCGGGTCAGGCGCGCCAGCATGGACATGACCTGTGCCCCGGTCTCTTCGTCCAGGTTGCCGGTTGGCTCATCCGCCAGGATCAGCAGGGGATCATGGACCAGGGCGCGCGCCAGGGCCACGCGCTGCTGCTCTCCGCCGGAGAGCTTCTCGGGGAAGGTGTTCCAGCGGTCGAGCAGGCCCACGGAGTCGAGCAGCGCCTGTGCTTTTTGAAGTGCCTGAGGCCGCGGGACGCGGTTCAGCTCCAGAGGCAGGCTGACATTCTCTCCCACGGTCAGGGTCGGGATCAGGTTGAAGAACTGGAACAGAAATCCGATCCGGGCGCGGCGGAAGAGCGTCCGGTCACGCTCCGGCAGGGCGGTCAGCTCTCGGCCATCGATCCAGATCTGGCCGCTGTCCGGGTCGTCGATGCCACTGATCAGGTTGAGCAGAGTGCTTTTACCGCTGCCGCTCCGGCCCAGGATGGCCGTGATCTCACCGGATTGGAATTCGGCATGGGCATTCTGCAGAACCGGGCGGCGCAGATCCCCCTCGTAGTAGGATTTTGTCAGGTCATGGAATCGAAGAAATGCGCTCATGGCCCTGATTGTATTCTGCATGGATGAGAGAAGTCTCAGCCTGAGTACGGCCGGTGAAGCCGTGCCTGTAGGGTGCGCTAATAAGTTGCTAGCAGGCTGTCGGAGAACCGGTTCAGCGTGTTTTTTTCACCGCGAATCACGCGAAGATCGCAAAGAAAACCTTTTAAACTTCGCGTTCGTAGCGCCTTCGCGGTTCACATTGGCTTTTCCCGCTTCAAAATGGCGCCACGGAGCCCCTCTCCGATAAGCGGCTAGGTGGATCTGGACTCGCAGGGCTAAAGCCCCTGCTCACCTGTGCCTGCGCACGGTGCAGGCAGTACCTGAAAGTCCTTCGGACTGGACACCTGGTCAGCTTATAGCCGGCTTCCATGAACTGCCTGCACCAGTACCGCCCCGGCCCGGATCGCCAGGACGGGCAGGCACAGGTGAGGCAGGGCTTTGCGACATCGTACTCGCCGAAGATCCCCGTTAGGGGGCAGAGTAAGCATCCTGAGGGCCAGTCCGCCGAAACGGGCGAACCTAACAGCCTTCGAGCGCGCCTCGCCTGTATAATCATGGAATGATGTCTCGTCGCATTTGTGTGCTGTTCGCAGCCATGATCTTTCTCAACCTGCTGCCTGCCTGTGCTTCTAATCAGCTTCCTTCGGCGCAGGTGGACATGCCGGACCTGGCGAACATCGACGTCCCGCCCGGGTTTCTTGCCGCCGATGGCTCACGCCCGCTTTTGTTCCCACGGGATTTCGGCGCGCATGAGGAGTTCCGCACCGAATGGTGGTACTACACCGGCAACCTGCAAACACAGCAGGGGAGGCCCTTCGGATTCGAGCTCACCATCTTCCGCGTCGGACTGCTGCCTCCGACTGAGGAGCTTCCTGCCGATTCGGAGTGGTATGACCGCAGTCTGTATTTTGCCCATTTTGCCGTGAGCGATATTGACGAGGAGCGCTTTTTCGCGTTTGAGCGCTATGCCCGTCCGGGTCCCGGTCTGGCGGGAGCCCAGGGAGATCCATACCGGGTCTGGCTGGAAGATTGGGAGATCGCGGAAACCGATGCGGATGGATATCGCCTGCATGCATCGCAGGAGGGCATCCTTTTGGATTTATCCCTGACCGATGAGATGGGTATCATCCTGCACGGAGAGAATGGATACAGCCGTAAAGGCGAGAACGAGACCAATGCCTCCTATTACTACAGCCAGCCCCGCCTGCAGGCGGAAGGATTTATCGAAATAGAGGATGTTCGTTATCCAGTCAGCGGCCTGGCCTGGAAGGATCATGAATTCAGCTCCGGGGTGCTGGATGAAGATCAGATCGGCTGGGACTGGTTCTCCCTGCAGTTCGAAGATGGTCGGGCATTGATGCTTTTCCAGCTGCGTGAGCGTGCCGGAGAAGTGTCTCCCTCCTCCAGTGGAACGTATGTGGAGGCGAATGGAGAAAGCCGGCACATGCCAGCAAGCAATTTCGAGATAACCGTTCTGGATCGCTGGCGAAGTCCGCATACTCAGGGTGAGTATCCTTCTGCCTGGCAGCTCCGGCTCGATGATCCTGCGTGTGTACTGGACGTCCGCCCGTGGATGGCGGACCAGGAGATCCATTTTCCCGCCGTCACGTACTGGGAAGGAGCCGTGCGCTTTGAGGGTGTGTGCAGCGGGTCGCCCGTCCGGGGAAATGGGTATGTGGAGCTGACCGGTTATGCCGGAAACCTGCCGCTGCCCTAACAGCGCGATCCCGGCCTGATCCGAATAACTCGTTTAAAGAATAAACGTTATTCTTCTACGTGGTCGTTCAATAGTATTTTTACGAAAATATGCTCCAGGCGGCGTCCCCGCCGCCGAGGACGGCGGCTGGAGCGAGTTGTTAGAAACGTTATTCTTCTCGATGGAAAATCCGGAACCGTCGAAGGGAGAAAGGGTAACATCCATGAGCACTTCTCGACTATTGATCACAGGCATCAACGGACTTATCGGCAAAATCCTTCACTCTGCTCTGGCTGAAAACTATGAAGTCTTCGGATTGGACCAGACCGAGCCTTTTTCAGACCGCGTGACCGAAGCAAATATTGCTGACTACGGCCAGGTGGCTGACGTTCTGCGCAGGTTCCAGCCGCTGGACGCGATCGTTCATCTCGCTGGAAACCCAAATGTAGATGCGAGCTGGGAGGAGGTGTTGGGTGCGAATATCATTGGCACCCGAAACATCTTTGAAGCAGCACGCGAGTTTCAGGTGCCGCGTGTGGTGTACGCGAGCTCCAACCATGTGACAGGCGCCTATATGGGGATCAAACCAAATTTGTTATTGCAGCACCAGGTCGAACCGGAAAAAATTTCAGTGAGAGACCCGGTCCGGCCGGACAGCGAGTACGGCGTGAGCAAGGTGTTTGGGGAGGCCCTTGCCCGCTACTACTGTGCCCGCTGGGGGGTCGAGGCAATCTGCCTGCGGATCGGCGCAGTCTTAAAAGACGATGACCCAACCCGGGATCCTCTCAATCGGAGGATGTGGTTGAGCCATCGCGATCTCGTGCAGCTCGTTGAAAAGAGCCTGCAAGCGAATGTTGTATTTGGGATCTACTATGGGATATCCAATAACAAGAGCGCCTTCTGGGATATCTCGAATGCCCGGGCCGAGCTGGGTTTTGCACCCGAGGATGACGCTTCTTTACGTTAGATCATGCCGGAGGTCAGGGCGATCCGGCTGGCGGACGATCCAGACCAGGGCCAGGCCGGTAATGGCGCCGGCGATCAAACCGGTCGTGGCCGTGACAACCGATGTGCTGGCAAGCGGGTCGATCGCAGGATCGTTGATGAACAGGTTGAGGGAAAGCTGGCTGGCATAAAAGCCCAGGGTCCAGCCGATTATGTTTGCCAGGATCCACATCCACAGGCTGGGGATCTCCAGGCGCAGCAATGGCCATTGGACGACGGCGATAATCACCCCAAACAGGATGAAACCGATCAGCGCCCCCAGGGCTGTGCTGGACAGGCTGTTGATCAGGAACAGCCCCAGCGCATATCCCGCCGCCCAGCTGGTACCGCCGGCAAGCACCCAGTCATAGCTCTCGACCAGATAGTTACGCAAAACCGCCCACTGGGTCAGGCCGATGAGAAATCCGGCCAGCAGCGGGACGATCACGCGCGCCCATTGCAGGTCCAGATAATTGATCAGAAACAGGGAGGGCAGAAAACCCAGCAGCATACCCAGGGCCGTTGCCAGCGTCCAGCCCAGCCATAAGCCAAATTCGTTCCGGGCTACCTTGGTTTCATCGATATCGATACCTGTGCGTGTCATCTTTTGCCTCCATCTTGTATATGTCCAGCCGCTTGATAGGCTATCAGGGAATTGCCCCGTATAAAAATACGTGTTTTCACGTGTATATTAATAACGACAAAGTTACTCATAGCGTACGATTGTACTAAGTGGAGGCGAAATGTATCGACGGCAATATGTAAGGAGGGGTGGTACCGGAGGAGGCTGCGGCGGACGGCTGATCTTTGCGGCCATTATCGCAGCCGTTTCCCTGTTCAGTTACTTCAGCTCGAGACAGGATAATGCCGTGACCGGTGAGACCCAGTATATCGATATTACACCTGAACAGGAGATCGCACTGGGCCTGGAGGCTGCGCCGCAAATGGCGGCGGAATTCGATGGTCTGGATGCGAACCAGAACGATCAGGCGATCCTGGATCAGATCGGACAGGCAATCGTTCAAAGCTCACCAGCCGGCACGACCCCGTATGAATTCGAGTTCCATTTGCTGGCAGATAACGAGACGATCAATGCTTTTGCCCTGCCAGGCGGGCAGATCTTTATCACCCGCGCTCTCTATGATCAGCTCCAGACGGAAGGCGAGCTTGCAGGCGTATTGGGCCATGAGATCGCCCACGTCGTCGCACGCCATTCAGCCGAGCACATCGCCAAGGCCAAGCTGACGGAAGGGCTGACCGGCGCAGCCGTGATCGCTGCCTATGATCCGGAGAATCCTTCGAGTATCGGCAGGGCCCAGCTGGCGATGCTGGTCGGGCAGTTGATCAACCTGAAGTTCGGGCGGGACGATGAGCTAGAGTCTGATTTTCTGGGTGTCTGTTTTATGAACGATTCGGGCTACAACCCGCAGGACATGATCCAGGTAATGCAGGTGCTGGCCTCCTCGAGACAGGGTCAGGCACCCCCTGAGTTCTTCAGCACCCATCCCAACCCCGAATCACGAGTTACACGTATCCAGGAAGCCATCCAGAATATCAATGCCTGCCCGTGATGATAATGGGATGATTTTTCAAAAAAAGAGCGCCAGCAGGCGCTCTTTTGATATCTCGCTCACGTTCTGAGCGCTTTGCTTATATATGTTTCACCTTTCAATATCCGTTCGATCCCCTCCAGAACGCCGGGGATATCCTCCTTGAGAACATAGCCTCGGGCGCCGGCCTCCAGAGCGCGCTGGACATAAAACGGCGTCAGGTGGCCGGAGAGCATCATGCAGGGCTTTTCGGGAAAGCGTTCGTGGATCAGACGGACCAGCTCGATGCCGTTCATTCGCGGCAGGGAGACATCGACCAAGACCAGATCCACATCCAGCGCCGGGAGCTTTTCCAGCGCTGCCTCCCCGGATGTGATCACCCCGACCACATCCAAATTCGCCCTGCCGCTCAGCAGCCGGACGAGAGCCTTCCCAAAGGCCGCGTGGTCATCGATAACCAGGATCGAAACCATATGGGTTAATTCACCTCTTGGACAGGGATATGGATAAGGATCTCTGTCCCCTTTCCTGGCAAGGATGTGACCTGCAGGGTGCAGCCCATTAATCCCAGCCGGTGGCGGAGGTTCGATAAGCCTCCAGAGCCGCTGTGCTCCAGCGTACTCATGCTCACATCGAAGCCTTTTCCATCGTCACTGATCTGCAACCGGATCTGATCCCCGGCCTCATGGAATCGAACGGTGGCATGCGTGGTGTCTGCATGTTTGACCACGTTGAAGAGCGCCTCACGTACCGTCTGGAACAGCAGAATGCGCAGGGTATCCTCGAATCGGGTGGAGACGCCGTTCGCTTCCACATGTACCTGCAGGCCGTACTGGTCCCGCATCTGGAGGCCCAGCCAGTTCAGCGCGTCGACAAGGCTGTCACCCTGCAGGATGGCCGGGCTGAGGTCGATGCTCAGGCTGCGGGTGATCGAAACTGCATCGGCCAGCATATCCTGCAGTTGTCCAAAGTCTATCTCGACCGACTGCAAATCGTTCTTCCGAACAGCCTCCTCCAGCGTGGTGAGATGCACCTTAACGGCGAAGATGCGCTGCTGCAGATCGTCATGCAGGATCTGGGAGATACGGTTGCGCTCCTCCTGTTCAGCGGCGGTCAGGTCGGAAGCCAGGGAACGGATCTCCCGTTCAGCGCGGACGCGCTCGGTAATGTCGATGAACGTGGAAATCAGCGCGTTGGTGTTGTCCAAATTCAAGTACTGGATCGAGTCGAGGATATGACGTTTTTCCCCGGAGGGGTGGTCGATCTCGATCTCCATGCTGCGAATCCGGCCCTCGCTCTTGATCCATTCGACAAACGTCTCATCCGAGCCTGGTTGCAGATCCAGGCCAAGGTTGAGGTCTTCAAGACTGCGCCCGAGGACCTGCTCGCGCTCGATACCAAAGTAACTCAGGAATTCGGTATTCACATCCAGCAGGATGTTATCCCGCAGGCGGGTTAACGCTGTCGGGATGGGGTTGGCGTTGAACAAAGCCTGGAACAAGTCGCGGGTCCGGCGAACTTTTTGATTGGCTTCATCCAGCTCGCGTGTTCGTTCCTGTACCCGTTCCTCGAGCGTTTCCTTCGCCTGCAGCAGCTGGACTTCACTTTCCTTCAGGGCTGTGATGTTAATAAAGGTGATAACAACGCCTTCGATGCGATCCCGGGCTGTTCGGAAAGGACGGAAGCGGAGCAGGAACCAGCCATCCTGCTCCACACGAACCTCTCGTTCAACAGGGATCAGCTGGCGCAGGACAAGCTCAGCATCCTCCATGAAGCTGTCATACTGCAGCCGGTGCGTGAGGTGGCCAATGGGCCGCCCCCGGTCGGAGGGCAGGATGTTAATCACTTCACTTACCCCGGCTGTAAATCGCTGGATGCGCAGTCCGCGGTCGAGGAAGAGGGTGCCGATCTCTGTCGCCCCCAGCAGGTTCTCCAGTTCCTGGTGGGCCTCGGAGATCTCCTCGAGCTTGTTCTTCAGATCATTGTTGACGGTCTGCAATTCCTCGTTGAGCGATTGCAGCTCTTCTTTACTGGTTTCCAGCTCCTCCGTGGCAGACCGGTATTCCTCGTTAATGGACTGCAGCTCCTCGTTGGCCGCTTTCATTACCTCGTTCGAGCTGTCATATTCCTCGATGGTGACCTGCAGCTGCTCGCGCAGGTGCTGGATCTCGGATTGAAGCTGGACGATCAGTGATTCTTGTTCGGCATGTCCGGCAGAGGCGGTTTCTTCCGGACCGGCCAAATCAATTGGCTCGTCGACTTCGTGCTCGAGAAACAACACCAAAGCCTGTTTTTCCGGCACCCTATTTTCCCCCGTCGAGCCGTTGCGGGGACGGATGGAGACGATCACGCGGTGGGGGTGACCGTTGAACTGCACGAGCACCGGTCTGCTGACGATGGCCCGGTCCTTATCGAACGCCTTCAGGATCGACGTACGCAGCTCCATCTGAAGCTCCGGCCGCACGAGCCTGAGGATATCGCCGGTAATGGCTCCCCTGGGCTGGAGAAGATACCGCCCGGCCGTCTCCGAAACATGCAGGATCATGTGGTTGGCATCGATCAGCACGCTGGGAGGCCCCTGGATTTCCAGCGCCTTCTCATGCTGCGCCCCGAATGTGGGGAATTCTTCGCCATGCCGTCTAGGGCGCGGGCGGTCCGGGACATCTACTTCCATCGGGCGCGGCCTCCGCCGGAAGGTCAGCGGCAAATGCGGCAAATGAGGCTGGTTCCCGGGCCATGGTTTCGACTGATAGATACGATGGGTTTTGTCCAGGGTATCGAACAGGTCGGGCAGATGCTCGACCGATTCGGAGCTTCCCAGAAAAAGGTATCCACCCGGCTGGAGCGAATAATGAAAGATATCGAACAATTTCGCCTGCACGTCTTGCTGTAAATAGATCAATACATTGCGGCAGGCGATCAGGTCCTGGCGAGAAAAGGGCGGGTCACGCATCACATTGTGGCTGGTGAAAAGCACCACGTCGCGCAGCTCACGCTTGACCCGGTAATAGTCCCCTTCGCGAACGAAGAATCTGGCCAGCCGTTCGGGGCTTACGTCTGCTTCGATGGCGGCGGGATAGAGTCCCTCGCGGGCATCTGCAATGGAGCGCTCATCCAGGTCGGTGGCGAACACCTGGACCTGGGAATAGATGGATTGCCGTTCCGCCTCCTCGAAGAGCAGGATCGCCAGCCCGTACGCTTCCTCCCCGGTGGCACACCCGATCGTCCAGACACGCAGGGTCTGGTCTTCCCCCCGGTTCTTGAACAGCTCCGGGAGCACCGATTTCTCGAGAGTCTCCCAGGAGGCGCGGTCACGGAAAAAATTCGTGACCCCGATCAGGATATCGTTGAACAGTGCATACGCTTCATCTGGGTTGGTCCGAAGGTACGATAAGTAGGCCTCCAGGGTACCGAGGCCGTTCAACTGCATTCGCCGTTCGATCCGGCGCAGGATCGTTGAACGCTTGTACTGCGAGAAGTCATGTCCGGTTCGGGCATGCACCTGGGCCAGGATGCGCTGGAGCGTCTCTATGTCGGCTTCCGAGAGCTGCCCGGCATCGTGCGGCAGCTTCGGGCGGTGCCTGCCATATTCACTCAGTTTGACGGCCAGTTGACCGGCCGGGAGGACAACGTCGGCCAAACCGGTGCTCAGGGCAGCGCGCGGCATGCTGTCATATTCGGCATCTTCCGGCTGCTGGACCATGATCAGGCCGCCCACTTCCTTGATATCCTTGACGCCCACCGAACCGTCGGTCCCACCGCCTGAAAGGATGATGGCGATCGGCTCGCGCGTTTCGCTTGCCAGGCTGCGGAAGAAGATATCGATCGGAGTACGCCTGCCGCGCGGTTCGTTGAACTCAGCCGTATCCAGATGGGTATCGGTCATATTAATCGTACGGTTGGGCGGGATCACATAGATGTGGTCGGGCTTCACCCTGGTCAGCTTCGTCACCTGGGCAGCCGGCATGGGTGTATATTTTTGCAGCAGCTCTGCCAGGTGGCTCTCATGTTCGGGATGCAGATGGGTGACGACAACGAACGCCATCCCGGTGTCGGGGGATAGCGCGCTGAAGAATGTACGCAGGGCCTCCAGCCCGCCGGCAGAGGCGCCAATACCGACAACCGTCAGGTCCTGCTTCCTGCTCGAGGGCTCAACGGGTGTTTCTGCTTCGATCTTGCGCGGTTGCTTCGTGGGTCGGGGGGATGTTTGAGATTTCTCTGTACTATCGTTGGACGTCATTAGATTTCAGGTCTTGATTTCCATTACAAGCTTATCAACTTGCTAATTGCAATTTCATTATACACCGTGTATCCAGCACTATACTAGACAACTACATCCGCATAAGTAAAAGAGGGTATGAGATGCTGGCAAACAATCGGGATCAGAAGAACCCGGGCAGGTTTTCAGCCTCATACCTAATCCAATTCTCATAAAGGCGGCCAGGTCGGCGGTTATAATCCCTCCCCGGTACCAATCCCCAAAAGGGGCGAAACTTTCAAAGTGCCAAGGGGTTTCGAGGGTAGCAACAAGGAGAATATGAAATGACCGTGGAAAATACAAAAGTATCTTTTTTTGACCGTCCGAACATCGAAAAGGGAGTCATCGATATCGGACAGGACATTCCTTTTGGGATCGAGAGTGTTTCAAATCCAGCCGTCGGGATCGGCGGTGTATATGGTACCTGGGGCGACAGCTACGATAATGAAACATTACCTTCCTTTCTGGAACAGCGTCTCGGGCACCCGCTCCAGCCGAACGAAAAGCTGAACCTGTCCGAGCTGGGTTTCCTCAACCGTCACCATATCCCGCTGACCCTGACCCTTGAGCAGCACAAACAGCTCGAGATCGAGATCGGGACGCGCTTCCTGCGTGAAGCGATCCGTGCCTGCAATTGGCAGCCTACCGAAGTGGACGCCGTGCTGATCGGCATGAGCGCCCCGGTTTCGGAGGATTATCTCGATACGATCACACAGGCCGCCGGCATTCCGCGCAGTGCCCTGAAGGTCGCCATCCACAAAGCCTGTGATGGGTCCACGAGCAGCCTGCACCTGGCGCTCAATCCTGCGCTTCCTGAAAACAAACAGCTCGATATGAATATCGCCGAATCCCTGTATGGCAAGAAAGTTCTGGTGGGCGGCATCGAAGGGCTGAGCCGCTTCATTGTCTCTTCGAATGATGCCAATGCCCTGCAGCTTTTTGGCAATGCGGGTGGGGTTGTGGGTGTGATCCCGGGCCAGACCATGAAATTCCTGGCAGGCCGCTCACGCGAAGTGTTCGACGACGAAGGCGTATTGCAGGTCGCCATGTATTATCCTCACTCACGTCATTCCGAGGGCGGGACCAATGTCGACGTGACGATGCCCCTGCAGAATAACATCCGTGTGGCAGGGCTGATGCACGAGCCTGAGGATGGCTCCTCAATCAGCATGGCGGGACCGATGGGCATGGTCAAGCTGTTCGTGCGCACGGGCGTGCAGGTCGTGCGCGAAGTCTATGCGGCCTACCAGGCGCGGCTGGATGATCTGGGAATGGCGGGCAAGTCTATGGCGGTGGCGATCGTTCACCATGCCAATTACAAGATCAACAAGCTCAAGGAAAAGCATCTTCAGAACGAAGGCATTGTCATGCCGATGCCCTGGCTGTTGAGCGACTTTGGCAACGTCAGCGCGGCCTCGAACATGATCGCCTTCCTGCGCGAGCTTCCCAACCTGAAACCGCTCGACCACGTACTCATCGATGGATTCGGCGCCGGAACCTACTATGATGCCCTGGCCGTGGAACTGGGCGGCTAATCCATAAACAGCTGGTACAGAGGTTCGCCCGGTCGCTTTACGACCGGGCGAACTTTTTTGTTACCTTTTTGTAACTTTCAAATCTCCTGCTCGTCTAGTAAATGGCAAGGGAAGATCCCACATCGAGAGCAGAATATGTATCGTTCGAATCAAAACCAGGATATTGTACGGATGTTATTGCGATTGCGAACGCTGGAGCGTGAATACCCTTCCGGCCTGTATTCCATGCGCAGGGTTTCCTTTCTGGTGATGATTTCCCAGTATCTGGGCTCCTGGCTGCGGGTGTAAATTCGCTACATCAGAAAGTCCCCTTGAGAACTTCTCTCAAGGGGACTTTTTCATTGACAAGGAGAACACCGGCGCAAACTTATGCCTGGGCCTGATTGGGGCGTTTGAACCAGGTCTCCCATTCCCGTTTTTCCCACAACACAAGGATGGGCGCGGCGATGAAGATCGATGAATACGTCCCGCTCAACAGGCCGATCAACAGGATGGAAGCAAATTCCTGGAGGGTGACCCCGCCAAACATGACCAGCGCCAGCAGCAGGAATTCCACCGTCATCAACTGGGTGTTGATCGAACGCTGGAGTGTCTGGACAATCGAATGGTTCACGAGGGTCTCGAAGTCCAGGCGGCGGTAGATGTTCGAGTTTTCGCGGATGCGGTCGAACACCACGATCGTATCCTGCATGGAGAAGCCGATCACCGTCAGCAGGGCGGTCAGGAAGAGCGAGTCGACCTCCCAGCCGAACAGCCAGGCGCCAAAACCGGTTATGGCAAAAATGATCGCCACATCGTGGATCATAGCCAGAATGGCACACACGCCATAGCGGAAGGCATTCTGCACGCCGCGGAAGGACCAGGCGATGAACAGCACCACCAGGATGGACGAGATGGCCACAGCCAGGGCGCCGCGTGAGGTCACCTGCTCGCCGATGCTGGGTCCCACGCTGTCGAAGCGAATAACCTCCACGGCGCCGATCTCCTCAGTCAGCGCAGAGAGGATCACATCCCGCTGATCGTTGTCCAGAAATTCGGAACGGATGATGTAGGTTTCCGCATCGGTCGTCTGCACCTGGACATCGGCGATCTCGGCTTCAGCATACACCGCAAGGATCTCGGCAGGCTGGGGGGCCGAATCGCTAAAGGAAAGCTCGAGCAGGCTGCCTCCGGTGAAATCCACCGAGAGCGGAACCCCGCGTGCGAACAGGAGGATGAGCCCCGGAATGATGATCAGGAGCGATAGGGCGAAGAAGAAATAACGTTTTCCAAGAATATTCATGAAGGACCTGCCTCTTAAATTCCGAACCAGCGCTCTAGATTCCTGGGCTTGAAGATATCCAGGGCCAGGGCCAGCAATGTACGGGTGATGAACAGGGAGGAGAACAAGCTGATGATCACGCCGATCGCCAGGGTCAGCGAAAACCCTTTTACGATGGTTGCACCGAATGCATTCCCGAACCAGAACAGGATGCCCGAGGTGATCAACGCTGCGATGTTCGAGTCACGGATGGAGGGCCAGGCACGCGTCCAGGACTGGTCGAAGGCCTGTTTGATGGACCTCCCGCCGCGCAGCTCTTCCTTCAGCCGCTCGAAGACCAGGATATTGGCATCCAGGGCGGAGCCGGTGCTGAGCATGATGCCGGCGATGCCCGGCAGGGTCAGGGTCACGCCGATCAGCTTGAAGATTGCGAGCAGGATGGCGGCATACAGCAGAATGGACACGACTGCCGTCAGGCCGGGCAGGCGGTAGTAGATGCTCATGAAGAGGATGACAATGGTCATGCCAATCGCGCCGGCCAGCAGGCTTTTCTGAAGCGAGTCTTCGCCCAGCGTTGGGCCGATGATGCGCGTCTCCACCACCTTGAGCGGGATGGGCAGGGAGCCATAGCGCAGCTGCACGGCCAGGGAATTGGCGCTTTCGGCGGTGAAGGAGCCGGAGATCTGCCCCTGACCGTCAGGGATGGCGCCTTCGATGCCTGGCGCAGAGATCACGCGCTTATCGAGAGTGATCGCCAGGATCCTGCCTACATTCGCAGCTGTGTGCTGGGCAAAGATCGTGGAACCTTCAGGCGTTAGGACAAAATCAATCGCCGGGGATCCATCGGGACCCAATCCTACATTGACACTGCGGATCTCACGTCCGGTCATGATAGTGTGATAGACGGTCTCTGTCCCGTTCGAATCGGAGGCGGGCAGGACCGGCGTGCCGCCTGCAAAATCGGTCCGCAGGATGGTGCCTTCATCGGGGCGGATATCGCCTGTATCCACGAACTCCAGCAGGCCGGTCTGCTGGATGATATCGAGAATGGCATTCGAATCTTCCGCGCCGGGGAATTCACCCACGATGCGGCGCTCGCCGGCCACCTGGATCACGTTTTCACTAACGCCCAGGGCGTTGGTGCGGTTCTCCACAATGGCGCGAGCGGTTTCCATCTCGGC
>DASUOS010000294.1:0-3825 GCA_036276515.1 Anaerolineales bacterium
GATGGGAATACAGGCTGGTTCGAGCTGAGCATCGAGCCTGTGCCGGATGGATTGTTCATCCTGTCCATCGACGTGACTGGCCGCAAGCTCGCCGAAATGGAGACACAAAAACAGCTGGCGCGTATGAACGCCCTGCGGCGGATCGATCTGGCCGTGCTATCCAGCTTCGACCTGGGATTGACCCTGACGGTTTCGATCGACCAGGTGGCCGCACAATTGGGCGTGGATGCCGTGGACGTGATGCTGATCGATTCCTCGGCGACTACTCTCAATTATGCGGCCGGATATGGCTTCCGATTCCAGGCGATCGAACGAGGCAAAGTACGCCTCGGCGAAGGCTACGCCAGCCGGGTGGCGCTGGAGCAGCGCGTGATCCACATCCCTGATCTGGAACAGGAAAGAGGCTTCACCCGCCTGCCTCTGCTGGAAGGGGAAGGCTTCGTCAGCTACATAGGCGCGCCGCTGGTCGTCAAAGGCATGGTGCGAGGCGTGCTGGAAATTTACAACCGCACCCCTTTGAATATTTCCCCGGATTGGATGGCCTACCTGGAAATCCTCGCCGGGCAGATCGCCATCGCCGTGGATAATGCGACCCTCTTCAAAGACCTGCAGCGTAGCAATTCGGAGCTGATGCTGGCCTACGAGGCCACTCTTGAGGGCTGGTCCGCCGCCCTCGACCTGCGCGACCGTGAGACCGAAGGACATACCCAGCGGGTCACGCTGATGACCATCGACCTGGCAGAAGCGATGGGCATCAAGCCGACCGACCTGATCCACATCCGGCGCGGCGCCCTGCTGCACGACATCGGCAAAATGGGCGTCCCGGACAACATCCTGTTGAAACCGGACAAACTCAATGAAGAGGAGTGGGAGCACATGCGTATGCACGCCGTCTATGCCTATAACCTGCTCTCCAATATCAGCTATCTGCGGGACGCGCTCGATATCCCCTACTGTCACCACGAGAAATGGAATGGGACAGGCTATCCACGCGGCCTGAAGGGAGAGGAGATCCCGCTGGCAGCGCGGATCTTCGCCGTCGCCGACGTCTATGACGCCCTGACATCGGATCGCCCCTATCGAAAAGGCTGGTCCCACGAAAGAGCCCTGAGCTACATCCGGGAGCAGTCCGGTAATTACTTTGATCCAAAAGTGGTGGATGCGTTCCTGCTGCTTGTCAACAGCAACGGGAACAGGCAGAAACAGGCGAGTTTCTGAAAGTTCTAAAAAATCTGTTAGAAATCTCCTTCCTGCGCAATATAGAGAGTGTAGAGAAAATCAGCTCCCACTAGAGGTATTGACCGATGAATGATTGCGCAGAAGAATTGGATTTCGAAACAGCCCTGGCAGGCCAGCACACCCGACTGGTCCGCCTGTGTGCCTGGTTTACCGGCAGCCCGCAGGCCGCCGAGGACCTGGCCCAGGAGACCCTGATCGCCGCCTGGAAAAACCGTGAGCAATTAAGCTCCCCCGATAAACTCAAACCCTGGACATCGGCCATCGCCCGTAATATCTGCCTGAGCTGGTCGCGCGGAGATCGCCATGAGCGCGCTCGAATTGCTGGCTCGATCGATACCCCCGAGTCAACGATCGAGGACCAGGTGCCGGATGAGATGGATCTTGAAGTGGAGCTGGACCGTCATGAGCTGGCCACCCTGCTCGACCGGGCCCTTTCCCTACTCCCGGCCGAAACCGGTCAAATGCTGATAGAGCATTACGTCCAGGAATCGTCCCACAACGAGATCGCGGCAAAATTGAACTTGAAACCGGGCACAGTTGCGGTCCGCCTGCAGCGCGGGAAATTAACCCTGCAGAAACTCCTGCGGACGCGTCTGAAGGAAGAATCGCTGGCGTTTGGGCTGATCAGACAGGAATCCGAAAACTGGGAGGAAACCAATATCTGGTGCCTGAACTGCGGGCAATCGCGTTTGCTGGGCAGGTTACAGAAGAACGAGGTGTTTGCCCTGCGCTGTCCGCAGTGTGACCCGGAGCCGCACCAGATCATGGCCGGTATGGACCTGTCCCAGCCCTATTACGCAAACCTGCTGGGGACGATTAAAACGTATAAGCCGGCCTATACCCGTCTCCTGACGGCGCTTGCACCTCTTTACAGGCAGGCACTTCGCTCACACGACACGGCCTGTCCGGTATGCGGCCATCCTCTTCATGTCAACCGGACCGAACCCACAAAATCCCACCAATACACCCAGGGGTCACACCAGTTCCACCTTCACTGTCCTGCTTGCGGCTGGGCATCGAATAAAAACTTGTCCGGCCTTGTCATGGGCTTGCCAGAGGCGCAACGATTCTGGCGCGAGTTTCCTCGCCTGCGGATCCTCCCCGACCAGGAGATCGAAGTCCAGGGTTCGCAAGCGCTCCTCACACGCATTCAATGCGTAACCGGCTCGGCGGAGCTCCATGTAATTTCGATACTCGGCACATTCGAACCCCTGGAAGTTCACACGAACGTCCCTTTGTAATCTAATTTCCTGTTTCCCTTAATCTATATCATTCGAGAGGTTGGCAATGCACATATTGTTTCGCCAGCGGAATTTTGCGCGGCTGTGGCTCGGTGGATTGATCTCCTTGATGGGAGATCGGGTCCTCCTGGTCGCCTTGCCCTTTTTCGTCTACCAGGAGACCGGCTCCACGATCGCCAGTGCCCTTATGGTCGCCGCCGGGCTGCTGCCCCGTCTGCTTTTTGGATCGATCGCCGGCGTATACGTGGACCGCTGGAACCGAAAGAACGTGATGGTCATGACCAGCATCGCCCAGGGACTCGTTATCCTGCCATTGTTCCTGGTCGAGTCCGGTACATCGATGTGGGTCGTATATTTGATCAGCTTCCTCCAGACCACGCTGGCCATGTTTTTCGGTCCTGCAGAGAACGCCCTGCTGCCTCTCCTGGTGAGGGAGGATGAGCTTCTCCCCGCAAACTCTCTGAACGCCCTGAACAACAATTTGGCGCGTCTGATCGGTCCTCCCATCGGGGGCGCGCTTCTGGCGATGTGGGGGCTGCCTGGAGTGGTCCTTTTCGACAGCATTACCTTTGTGGCAGCCGGCTTGTTGATCCTCTCCATACAGCATTCCGAGACAAAAGTCGAACCCCAGGTGTCTGCCTCCGAAGCGACTGGCAGATCACGGTTTTGGAAGGAATGGCTGGAAGGCATTGACGTTGTTCGAAAAAATCGTGTCATTTTCATTCTCTTCCTTTCCGTCGTTCTTCTGAACTTTGGAGGGATCATGATCGACCCGCTATCGGTCCCTTATATTTTGGATGTCGTCGGCGCCGGAGTGAATGTGTTCGGCTGGATGATGACGGTCCAGGCTGTGGGAGGTATCCTGGGCGGCCTTCTGGCTGCCCGAGTCAACCGGCGGATTTCTACGGTCAGCATGTACGGCTGGTCGGAAGTGATCCTGGGGCTGGTTCTCCTTGCCCGCTACAACATTCCGGATCTGCCGGTCTTGTTCGTTACCACGCTGATCACCGGTTTTCCTGCCGCCTTGGGCATGGCTGCGCTGGAAACACTTTTCCAGCAAAAAGTACCCAACTCTCACCTGGGCCGGATTTCAGGCGCCCTGAATACCATGGTCGGGCTGACCAGCCTGTTCGGTGTGCTCGGCATCTCGGGCATGCTCGGAGAGCTGCTTGGCATCGTGCCGGTATTGAACATCGCCGCCGGGATTACCCTGCTCACCGGATGTATCATCCTGGTCTTCCTGCCCCGTGAATAGGGACTTTCACGGCCGCCTCGACGACGTAACTCTCCCCATGTTCACACGTTAATCAGCGAAGCAGGAATTCGCCTAAACAACCCTGCAAAC
>DASUOS010000295.1:0-10414 GCA_036276515.1 Anaerolineales bacterium
CGGCTATGTTGCAGGCCTGGATAGCACATTACTGCACTGGTTGGATGTCACGCGTTTGAATCCCTTCATCGAGGCGACGCGTTTCTCCCCTGGCGGTCTTCCTGCGCGCCAGGGCCGGCAGTTCGGGCACAATTTCGGCCGCAGCGATTTAAACCGGATCCCATTAAGTACGCGTTTGCCGGTCTACGACGGCTATATCTATCTGGCGACTGGTGCTCCTGCCGAGGAAGAGGCCATGTTTTTGCGCTACCTCCAACAGGTGGCTGATGTCTACGACCTGATCGCCCACCCAACCGACGGGCTGCCCGATTGGCAGGACCTGGCTCGTCGCAGCCTGGCCGATCTACAGGACGCCGACACCTGGGTCGAGCTTAGCAGCCAGCGCTACTGGCGCGCCTACGTCTCGGATACGCGCCAGTCAGCAGAGGCCATTACGCAGTTCGATGTGGGGCTCGGCGCGGCGCGCTACATCGACCGCTACGGGGAAGATCCGCTGGCCGCATCTATTCTGGAAGATGTGCTCGCCGGGCTGCCGAATTTTTATAACCCGGATTTTGGGCTTATCCAGAACAGCGGCCCGCTGGCCATCAGCGGTAATCAGGGTCGTGGCGACACCTGGTATGAACTGGGGCACGCCCTCAAAGCCGCAGAGCTGGGCCTGCTGGGGTACGATACCGGCACAACCCTGGCGCTGGAAAGCCAGGCATCCTGGACTGAATTTGCGCAAACCGTCGGTTATCGCTTCCCGCGCTTCTACACCTTCAATACCTGGAAAGGGACCGAGCGGGAGCCGGATGCAGCCGGGGGATATGCGCTTTATATGTTCCGGCTCGCGGATCTAGGCTGCGGCGATCCGTGTCTGGTCGAGGCGCAAGCAGCCGTCGAGGCGATGCCCGGGCACGGCTTCAGCTTTTCGTACGAGACCCATATGACGGCCATGTCTGCCCTGGCCGCTGCCGAACTGGCCGACCGCACCGGTGACGACACCTGGCTGGACTACGCTTATGGGCCGATCGCGAATCTGATGCGCCTGAGCTGGCTCTATGAGATCGATTATGGCCAGGCTGCGGCCGCGCATACATTTTTCGGCCTGGCGCCCACCCAGCGCTCTGCGGTGATCACGCCCAAGGAGCAGTACGAAGCCTGGATCTACCTGAGCGAGTTCCTGCAGCGCACACATGGCCGCATCGACCCTTCCGTGGAGAAGCTGGTGGCCGAGTTTTGCTATCGCAGCCTGGTGACCCTGGCAGACAGTCTCCCGCCGCGCCTGCCACCCGGCGTCGCAACCGCGCACCCTGCGGCCTATTCAACCGTCCAGGCCAACCGGCTCGACCTCTACATTCCACTGGAAGACATGCGCGATGGCCAGAGTGAGTGGGGAGCGATCGGCCAGGAGGTATACGGCGCTGGCATGGCGCCTACCTTTGCCGCCCTGGCTTATGTCGAGATCCAACCCGGGGTGACGGTTTACAGCGGTTACCCACTGGCAGAGTTTGACGGACAAAATGTGACATTCAGTGGAGTGCCTGGCAGTTATGCACCGGCCAAAGTTACCGGCGCGACGTCAGTCTCTGATGTACTGGGCAACCCGGTGAACGCTCAGACTTGCGGAGACGGTTTGTGCTTCGAGATCGAAGGTGGCGGTATCTATGCATTCCAGCCTTGAGGACCAAAGCACTCCGAATAAGGATCAGCTGGGATCGCACATCAAGCAGGATCTTCTGGCTTCTCGCTTAATTATTTTTGGGTCTACCGTTTTTAACGGGAATCCCATTTTCGACCACAAAGGAGACAACGGGTCACGAAGGAAAAAAGCCGAAAAATCCTTTGTGTACCTTTGTGGCCCTTCGTGGTTAGGATTTTCCCGCCGGCGACGGGAGAGCCTTATGTTTGTAACGCCATGACGCGAGCCTTCTCGATCCTCGGCCGGGTGTTCCGCCTCTGGTGGAGCGATTTTATGTTGTTGATGTTTTTCAACCTTGTCTGGCTTGTGCTTCTGATCCCGATCGTCACCGGACCGCCCGCCACCGCCGCCATGTACGTCATTGCACGCCGGCTGGCGGACGGTGAATTTGTTGAGCCCCGCCACGGCCTGGATGCCCTCCGCCAGATGCTGGGCCCGGCCTGGGTGTGGGGAGCGATCAACCTGGTGATCGTCGGTGTGCTCCTTGGCAATTTCTGGCTGTATCAATCAAACACAGGCTGGCTCTGGACAGGATTGCGGCTCATGTGGGGAGTCATTGCACTTGGCTGGTTTGCGGTCAATTTGTTCTATTGGCCTTTCTGGCTGGCCCAGGAAAATCGCTCGCCGAAACTGACCTTTCGCAACAGTTTTTTATTTCTGGCCAAGCAACCGGGTCTGGCGTTTACGATCGTGCTGGTCAGTGCTTTCGTCATTGTCATCAGTGTGCTTACCACACTTCCCTTCGCCACGGCACTGATGACCTGGCTGGCGCTGACCGGCGTTCTGGCCGTGGAGGAAGCATTACATCCCCACGATGAAGATGACACAATCGTCATCGAACCCATCCAATAGGTGCATTCTTTATATGAACAATAACGCCATTTACTTCTCTCGCAAGATCCAGGCTTGCCATGCGTGACACAAAGATTGATCAATGGGCGCTGTCTGAAAACTCCTTTAACCCTGCCAAGCAGCAGCATAAGGAAACAATCTTCACGATTGGCAATGGCTATCTCTCCACCCGCGGCGCCTTTGAAGAAGGCTACCCGGGCGATCACCGCGCGACCTTCGTTCACGGTGTGTTCGATGATATTCCCATTACCTTCACCGAGCTCGCCAATATCCCGGACTGGCTTTCCCTAGTTGTTCTATTAAACGGCGAACGGTTTTCCCTGGATTCCGGTATAGTCGAATCGTATGAGCGCCGCCTCGACATGCATACGGGTATTTTGACCCGCATGGTGCGCTGGCGCTCCCCTTCGGGTCTGACTGCAACCCTGACATTTGAACGCTTCGCATCACTTGCGGATGAGCACTTGCTCTGCCTGCGCTGTACCGTCATACCCGAATTTGATGGCTCTGTGGAGATACGCGCAGCACTCAACTCGAATGTGGACAATCAAGGGATTCACCATTGGCACTGGCTGAAACAGGGCATGCATTCGAGATCAGAGGCAGGTCGGGAAGTCGTTTACCTGCAGACAAGGACACGTGCAACGAAGATCGACCTTGCGCTGAGCATGCGAGTCAAAGCCCACGGTGGAAATTCGCATTCCAGCTTCTGGGATGCGCAGGGCGTTCCCACCCTGAGTGTCACCTTCCCTGCCGAGCATGGCAAGGCCATTTCACTGGATAAATTTGTCGGCATCGCCACATCGCGCGACACGGCAGAGCCGCTCGCCAAGGCGGTGGAGCATGTCAATGGAGTGCAAGGCTGGGCGAGGGCGGTCGATGCCCACCGTCAAGCCTGGGAACAGGAATGGGAGCGGAGCGATGTCCAGATCGAAGGCGATCAGGAAGCACAGACAGGAATCCGGTTTAGCCTGTTCCAGCTCTTGATCGCCGCGCCGCGCCACGATGACCGCGTCAACATTGGCGCCAAGACTCTTTCTGGCTTCGGCTATAGCGGTCACTCCTTCTGGGACACTGAAATCTTCATGCTCCCTGTGTTCATCTATACGGCTCCTCACATTGCCCGCAACCTGCTGGAATATCGCTACCAGCGCCTGCCGGCCGCGCGGGAAAAGGCGCGGGCCAATGGATTTGATGGCGCGCAATTCCCCTGGGAAAGCGCGGATGCCGGCGACGAGGTCACACCCACCTGGGTACCCCATTTTAACGACCGGACCCAGCTCGTCCGCATCTGGACCGGCGATATCGAGATCCATATCTCAGCCGACATCGCCTATTCCGCCAGCCTGTACTGGAAGATCACAGGCGACACGGACTGGTTCATCGAAAGAGGAGCGGAACTTGTTCTGGATACGGCCAAATTCTGGGCCTCGCGGGCCGAATGGGATGCGGAGCAGAATCGCTATGAATACAACAACGTGATCGGCCCGGATGAATACCACGACCATGTCGATAACAATGCCTACACCAACTATATGGCGCGCTGGAACCTGCAGAAAGCCCTCGAAGTGTTGGACTGGCTGATGTCTCACGCTCCCGAGAAAGGGAAGGAACTCACGCAGAAACTGGATCTACGCCCGCAGCGGCTCGGACACTGGAAAGAGGTCATCGACCACATCTACCTCCCCATGCGTCCGGACGGATTGATCGAGCAGTTTGAAGGTTATTTTCAACGTAGAGATGTAGATCTCGCAGCCCTCGAGCCGCGCGAGATATCGGCGCAGGTCCTGTTTGGCATTGAAGGCTGCAATGAGACCCAGGTACTCAAACAACCGGATGTCCTGATGGTCCAGTATCTTTTGCGCGAGGAGTTCACCGATGATCTGGTGCGCATGAATTACGACTATTACACGCCGCGCACCGATCATACCTTTGGATCCTCGCTGGGCCCCTCGATCCAGGCGATCATGGCCTGCGAGGTCGGCAAGCCTGACGATGCCTACGAGCACTTCATCCGCGCCGCCCGGGCGGACCTGTACGATGTGCGCGGCAATGCCGGGGACGGCATCCATGGGGCGTCCGCAGGTGGGATCTGGCAGGCAGTTGTCTTTGGATTTGCCGGGCTGCGGATCAATGAGGATGGCTGGACGACCCGCCCTCGCCTGCCCGAACACTGGCAGCGATTATCCTTCAAGTTTTTCCAGAACGGTGAGCAGCAGATCGTTGACTTAAAACCGGCTATCGCGCCGGAATCAGCCAAGAATCAGCCACAATTGTGATATGACGATCAAGGGCTTCATCTTCGACCTGGATGGTGTGTTGACAGACACCGCTGAATTTCATTACCTGGGCTGGAAGCGCCTCGCCGACGAGCTGGGCATCTCCTTCACCCGTGAAGACAACGAAGCGCTGCGCGGCATCCCGCGCCGTGAATCGCTTATGTTGATCCTCAGGCAGCGCCAGTACCCGGAAGGCCAGATTCAGGAGATGCTGGCGCGCAAAAATAACTATTACCTGGAGCTCATTCAAACCATTCGACCTGAACATCTCCTCCCGGGTGCGCGGGAATTGCTGGAGGAAATCCATGCGGCAGGGTTGAAATCTGCGCTTGGCTCGGCCAGCAGGAACGCGCCTGAAGTCGTTGAGCGTTTGGGCATCGCCCATCTCCTGGATGCGATCGCCCATGGCGGCAGCGTAGAACACCAAAAGCCTGCACCTGATCTCTTCCTCTACGCTGCCAGCCAGCTGGGTTTGACTCCTGTGGAATGTATCGTTGTGGAAGATGCGGCAGCAGGAATTGAGGCCGCAATAGCCGGTGGATTCCATTCCGTGGGTCTGGGGCCGCCTGAACGCGTGGGTGCGGCCGACCTGTGTGTCCCCAGCCTGAAAAATGTCGGCCTCCGGGATTTATTATCTCCATTTCAGTAACATCATTACCTCCCCCAGCGATCGAACAGAATACTCCCTGAGAAGAACAGGCGCCTCGACGAGGCGCCTGTTCTTCTCATTCGCCTTTTTTCCAGTGCATGGCGTGCAGTTCTTCTCCCTCTTCGAATCCTGAAATAATGATGATGGCTGAGGCGACATTCCTGCCCGGATTTCGCCACTTGTGCTTGAGGTGCGCCGCGAACAACAGGCTGTCACCCGGTTCGAGGAGATAGATCTGGCGCTCCACCTGGTACTCCAGTTCACCGCGCAGGCAGAAGACAAACTCATGTCCTGTATGCGACATGGTCCGGGGTCCGCTGTTGGCGCTGTTTTCCAGGGTCAGCATGAACGGCTCGACCCGCCCAACAAACTGCTCCCCTCCCAGCCCTTCGAAGACGCCGCGTGTGAACGACATGCGCGTGCGCGCGTCGGATTTGAGAAATACCACCTGCTTCCGCTCGGTTTCGGATCCAAAGAACGAAGTAATGGACACACCCAGCGCATCGGCCAGCTTATACAGCGTGCTGACCGAGGGGGATGCCTTGCCCCGCTCGATCATGGACAGCGCATTGGCCGATAGTCCGCTGCGAGTGGCGAGGGCCCGCATCGATATATTACGAGCTTCGCGCAGCTCCCGCAGCCGTTCACCGACATTGATGGAAACAGCGTCGTTTTGATAAAGTGTCATGTGATTACCTCATTAAAGTTTCTCGCATTATACAACAGCCGCTATGACATTATGCCTATGAATATGTGACATCACTCACTATTGTACAATCTGTCACAATATTATGATACAGCATATATTCGTTCATACGCATATAGCAAGGAGAAACATGGTCAATCAGACCCTGAAACAGGAAATCATCCAGCTCGAAGCAGACTTCTGCGCCGCCCTCTCTGAGCCAACACGCATCCTTATCCTCTATGCCCTGAGCGAGAGGCCTATGAATGTGACCGAGCTAACCAACGAGCTTGGCATCCCTCAGCCGACAACCTCCCGCCACCTGAAAGTTCTGCGGGAACGCGGCCTTGTCGATACCGAGCGGCAGGGAACGGTCATAACCTATCATCTGACCGATGGACGCGTGATCCAGGCATTGGATCTGCTTCGGTCCGCGATGCGAGACCGTCTCACCCAGCGCGCCAGTCTGGTCAACGAACTAACCTAAGGAGGCTGGATGAAGAATCGATTCCCCTCATGGATTTTGGGGCTCCTTGGCATCCTTCTGGTGATACTCGTCCCGGTCCTCTACTTCCTGCCGCGCGCCAGAGCAGCCTCTGCCAACCCCAGCGATTATCTGCCCGAAAAGGTGGTCCATGTGGATCACGCCGACATCGTCAAAGGTGAATTTAAGTCCGGGCAGGATGTCACCCGCGCCTGCCTTGAATGTCACGAAGACGCGGCGACCGAGCTGATGAAGACCACCCACTGGACCTGGGAGTCGAAAGCCTTCGAAGTCCCCTGGCGCGATGCGCCTGTGACCATCGGCAAGATCAATCAGATCAACAATTTCTGTATCGGCTCACAGGGCAATGAGAATAAATGTATGTCCTGCCACGCCGGCTATGGCTGGGAGGAAGGTCGCGAGACCGCCCTGGCGGATCCCGAAAATGTAGACTGCCTTGCCTGCCATGCCGATCTGGGGACATACGGGAAGGGCGAATATGGCAATCCGGCCGAGGGAGTGGATCTGCTCGCCGCGGCGCGCTCTGTCCGCCTTCCGACGCGGGAGAACTGCGGGAAATGTCACTTCGATGGCGGCGGCGGCAACGGCGTCAAGCACGGCGACCTCGACGAGAGCCTGTACTTCCCGGGCGAAAACAACGATGTCCACATGGGCGGCGAGCTCAACCTGCAGTGCACAGATTGCCATTGGACAGAGGATCACCAGGTCCTTGGCCGTATGCTGGCTGACAATTACACCATCGACCCGCAGGAACAGGTTTCCTGCGAGCAGTGCCACAGTAATCAGAAACATGAAGATGAGCGCCTCAACACCCACCTCTCGGCGGTAGCCTGCCAGACCTGCCATATCCCGGCACTTGCCACCGAGGATCCGACCAAGGTCTACTGGGACTGGTCCCAGGCCGGGCAGGAAGGCCGTGTCGATGACCATTTCACCTACCTCAAGATCAAGGGCGAATTCGTCTACGAGACGGATTTTGCTCCCACCTATCTCTGGTTCAACGGCAACAATGAATACCGCTACCTCCTCGGCGACAAGATCGATCCGAATGGCATTACCTACATCAACAAGCCGGCCGGTTCCATCGGTGACCCGAACGCCAAAATCTTCCCATTCAAGCTGCACATTGCAAAGCAGCCTTACGATGCCGTGAATAACTACCTTCTTCAACCCATCACAGCTGGCAAGGACGGCTTCTGGACCAACTTCAACTGGGACCAGGCCTTTGAGCTGGCCGAGCCTGTCACCGGCTTGGACTACAGCGGCCAGTATGGCTTCGCAGAAACCTATATGTACTGGCCTACAACCCACATGGTCCAGCCCGCCGAGAACGCGCTTCCATGCGAATCCTGCCACGGTGAAAACGGACGCCTGGATTGGGATGCCCTCGGCTATCCCGGCGATCCCGTGGAATGGGGCGGGCGGGAGTAATGGAAATGAAAAAACCGACTCTCTACATACTTTTGGGATTTCTCCTCATCCTGTCTGCAGTCCTCGGGATCCGCTCCGCACAAGCAAAGCCAGGGTCCGCACCTGTTGAACAGGCGTCCCCCCTGCACCCAACCTTTGCCCTGCTCGATGAGAACGCCGAAAATGTTCTCACCTCAGGCGAGCCGGTATCGACTATGCAGACTTGCGGTCAGTGTCACGATACCGAATTCATCCAGGGCCATGCCTTCCATTCCGACCTGGGACTGAGCGACTACAAGGAAAACGGCGGCCTCAACGCCAGCCCGGGTACCTTCGGAAAATGGGACCCGCTCACCTACCGCTTCCTTTCCCGGCAGGGAGATGAACGACTCGATCTTGGCACGCCCGAGTGGCTGATGCTCTATGGAGACCGCATCGCAGGCGGCGGACCGGCAACCACGGCCAGGAATGGCCAGGCGCTCGAATCCTCTCCTCTCAGGCAGGACAATCCTGAGACAACCTTCCTGGCAGAGGATGGAAGCGTCCAGCTCTGGCACTGGGATGCAGGCACGATGGAAATGAATTGCTTCCTCTGCCATCTTGAAAATCCAAATCTCGATACCCGTAAAGAATTTATCCGGGGTGGCGGTTTCAACTACGCCAGCATGGCAACCCTGGACGGTACAGGAATTGTGACCCGAAATACCCAGGATGGCGGCCTGGACTGGAACCTGGAAGCCTTTACGGAAAACGGCGAGCTCAAACCCGAGATCATCAAGATCCAGGACCCAACCAATTCCAACTGCGCCGCCTGTCACGGCGAGGTCCACACGGGCGATGAGCCTCTGACCCTCTCGGCGAGCGATTTGAGCTACCCGCAAACGGCGACCACCGGCCAGGTGATCGCCGCCCAGAAGATCTTGGACTCAGGTGTGAACCTGAGCGGCAAGAACGAGCTCAACCGGTCCTGGGATGTCCACGCCGAGCGCCAGCTGCAATGTACCGACTGTCACTATGCGCTGAATAATCCCGCTCATGCCGATGAAGCCCAAAACACCGAGCCCGACCACCTGCTCTACGACCCGCGCGTGCTGGATATCGGCGAGTATCTTCAACGGCCGGACCATAATTTTGCCCGTGGGCAGAGCGCTCAATACAACGTCGCACCCGAGCTTAAGGGCACCATGCGCCGCTGCGAATCCTGCCACGACGCGCAGCAGGGACATGCCGGCTGGCTGCCCTACGTAGACCAGCACATGTCCGCGGTCGCCTGCGAAACCTGTCATATCCCGCAGATGTTCGCGCCCGCCATCCAATCCTATGACTGGACCGTGTTGACCCTCGATGGAGAACCAGCCAGGAGCTATCGCGGCGTGGAAGGTGACCCGGACGCGGTGACATCGCTGGTCACCGGCTACAAGCCTGTCCTGCTGAACCGCACCAATGTCGATGGACAGCAGCTGCTTGCACCGTATAACCTGATCACCACATACTACTGGGTCTACGAGGATGCCAACGGGAATATACGCCCCGTCCGTCTCCTCGACCTGGAGATGGCGTACTTCGAAAACGGAAGCTACGCAGCGGATATCGTTGCCGTCTTCGACGCAGATGGTGACGGCTCACTTTCGAGCGGCGAGTTGAGGATCGATTCCTCTATCAAGGAAGAAGCGATTAAAGCAAGGCTTCTCTCGCTTGGAATTGGGAATCCGCGCATCGAAGGCCTGACCCAGCCCTACAGCATCAACCACAATGTGACCCGCGGCGAGACCGCAGTCAACGACTGCCAGATGTGTCACAGTGACGAGTCCCGCATATCACAGCCGATGCAGCTTGCCGCTTATTCTCCCAATGGCGTGCTGCCTGTTTTCGATACGGCGAACAATGTCAACGCCTCCGGGGAGATCTTCACTACAGACGACGGAGCCGTGTATTACAACCCGGTCCCGGCCAATGACAGGATGTATGTCTTCGGCTCCAGCCGCGTCAACTGGATCGACTGGCTCGGCGCGCTGCTGTTTGCCGGCACCATTCTCGGGGTCGCCGGCCATGGGACGCTGCGGTATTTCTCGACGCGGAAGCAGCCCAGGGGTCCGGTGCGAACCGAGCGGATCTACATGTACGAGTCCTACCGCCGCTTCTGGCACTGGCTGCAGACCCTGTCCATCGTCATCCTGCTGTTCACCGGCCTGATCATCCACCGCCCGGACATCTTCGGCATGTTCTCATTCCACGGTGTGGTCATTGTACACAACGTGGTTGCGGTCATCCTGGTGGCGAACGCCCTGCTCTCAGTCTTCTACCACATCGCCACCGAGCGGGTCCAGGAATACATCCCACGGCCCTACGG
>DASUOS010000296.1:0-3188 GCA_036276515.1 Anaerolineales bacterium
CTGGACTCACTGGAAAACATTTTTGGACCGCATTAAATCACTGGTGGGGAACAAGGAAGTTGGCATTTATACCGCCTATTATTACTGGCAAAGCAATGCACCCACGAATGCATCTGACCTGGAATATTTCCACCGTTACCCCTTATGGATCGCGAACTATGGCACAAACCAGCCCCTTGTCCCCCGTCCATGGGCTGCCAGCGAGTGGCTGTTCTGGCAGTTCACCGCTTCCGGAGACGGCCTGGCGTATGGGGTGGAAAGCCTTGAAATCGATCTGAATTATTTCAATGGCGACGCCCAGGCTTTCGCACAACGCTTCAATGTACCTGTACCGGAGGACCCGACCCCGCCCGAAGATCCGGCCGGGAACCGCTACCGTGTTACCGCCGGCTCCCTGTACGTTCGCGAGGGACCGGGCACGAGTTACCGGGCGATTGGAAGTCTGGTGCGAAATGATATTGTCGAAGCACTGGCTACCAACCCTGACGGGAGCTGGTACCGAATCCGCCGCCTCTCGGATGGACTGACTGGCTGGTCTTCCGCCACCTATCTGGAAAAGGTCACCACAACGCCGCCTCCACCGCCGCCCCCCGCAGATGGAGACCGCTACCGTGTCAATACCGGATCCCTGAATGTTCGCGGAGGTCCGGGCACGAATTTTCCGATCATCGGTTCGTTTGTCAGGAACGATATTGTCGAGGAGCTCGAGGCAAACCCCAACCGGACCTGGCTGCGCGTCCGCCGCCTCACCGATGGATTGACCGGCTGGTGTTCGGCCGCCTACCTGGTCAAGATCACGACGACTCCGCCTCCACCGCCTCCTCCACCCCCGACCGGGCAGAAATTCCGCGTGACGGCCACCCGTCTCCACGTCCGCGAGGGAGCGGGGACGCAGTTCAGGTCGCTGGGATACATCGAGCTGAACGAGATCGTGGATGGACTCAGCGCCAACGCCGACCAGACCTGGAGGCAGATCCGGCGGAGCGATGGCCTGACCGGCTGGTCTTCGGCACGCTACCTGGTGCCCTACGTGGCTCCCACGCCGGATCCGAACGAGCCGCCTCCAGACGCCAGCGCCGACGAATGGTACCAGGTGACCGGGGCGCGGCTGAACACACGCGAAGGACCCGGCCTAAACTTCGCATCGAAGGGCTACATCGTTCGGGATGAAGCAGTGCAGGCGATCCATGTCAGTGACGATAAAAGTTGGATCCGTTTCCGCCGCGTGGATGGCTTCACGGCCTGGGCCCCCGTGGCCTCCTTCAAAAAGCTGGGAAAGAATCCAGCCTCTGCCAAGCAGAACCTGTTCAGGGGCGTCACGTACTATCGTGATGAGAAATCCAGGCCGCGCAGGGTTGTGTCACATGTTCTCGTCATCGATACCCGGACCGAAGGCCTGCGCTTCCTGGTCACGCCTCCGCTGCGTGATGCCGTTCCGCAGCTTTGTACGAAGACCACCTCCCAGTTCCTCAAAGAGCAGGGAGTACAGGTCGCGGTGAACGGTGACGGCTACTATTACATGGATCCAGAACAGTACCCTCCGCAGCACTACTGTGCGACAGGCGACCCGGTCCGCCCGATCGGGTTTGCGGCTTCACGCGGCAGGGTGTATGCACAGGCAGAACCGGGAAAACCGATCCTGTATATCAATCAAAACAATGCGATCTCCTTCGAAAAACCAGCGGGAAAAATCTATAACGCCGTATCCGGGGACCGTGTGCTGGTTGCAAAAGGCAAAAAAGTCGCCGGTCTCGATAAGACCCAGCTGCATCCTCGTACGGCCTTTGGCATGAATCAAAACGGGCGCTGGGTATATCTGATCGTGGTGGATGGGCGCGAGACCAGTGAAGGTGCGACCCTCGATGAGCTGGCCGAGATGCTGCTCTCCTATGGCGCGTATGCAGGCGTAGCGTTCGACGGCGGAGGGTCGTCCACGATGGCCATCGAAGGCGTGGATGGTCTCCCCCGCGTTTTGAATGCTCTCATCGATGAGGGCATCCCCGGTCGGGAGCGGGCTGTGGCAAATCATCTGGGGATCGCCTTCAAAAAGTAATCACGGAGTGAAAAAATCGGGAGCCAAGCTTCCGATTTTTCTAGTTCGTACAAGTCGTTCACGATTGCCGGAACAAGCGGTACAATGCAGCCATGACCCTGGAAACCCTGTATGGCGGCGTCGAAGCAGGCGGGACAAAGTTCGTCTGCTGTGTAGCCAGTGGACCGAATCACATTGTTGAAGAGATCCGCTTCGCTACAACAACCTCTCAGGAAACCCTGAGAAAAACGGTGCAGTTCTTCCAGCCGTATGTGCGGGATGGGAGGATCCGGTTCATCGGTGCAGGTTGTTTCGGACCGCTGGACTTAAACCCTGCCTCGCCATCCTATGGGTTTATTACGGCGACTCCAAAACCGGGCTGGAGCAACACAGATGTGCGCGGCGTTCTGCAACAGGGTTTGAATGTACCGGTCGCGATCGACTCGGATGTTAACGCCGCGGCGCTCGGCGAAGCGATGTGGGGAGCGAGCCGCGGCGCAGACCCGTCGCTGTACCTGACCATCGGCACGGGCATCGGCGGCGGCTACCTCAAGGACGGAAAACCGCTGATCGGACTGGTCAACCTGGAAATGGGACATATCCGCATCCCGCACAACCTCGAGCTCGACCCGTTCGAGGGGACCTGTCCTTTCCATGGCGACTGCTTCGAGGGCCTGGCAAGCGGACCTGCCATTGAGAAGCGGCTGGGGGTCAACGGGGCCCTCGTCCCGGAGGGCGACTCGTACTGGAACATCGAAGCAGACTACATCGCTTCGGCCCTGATGAACTATATCCTGACACTCTCCCCGAAACGGATTATCCTCGGCGGAGGCGTGATGCAGCGGGAGTTCCTTTTCCCCAAGGTCAGGAGCCGGGTCTGTGAGCTGTTGAACGGGTATGTGTCCAGCAAGGTGATCCTTGAGAACATCGACCAGTACATTGTCCGGCCAGGTCTGGGGAACCAGTCGGGCAGCATGGGCGCGATTGCCCTGGCCATGCAAATCGAAGAATCAACCGATAACCCCCGCCCATGAGCGGGGGTCGTATTTTCTATATTTTTCCTGCCACGTAATCGAGCACATCGATCTTGGTCAGGATACCCACCGGCTTGCTGTTTTCCACCACAATTAGCGCATAGCCAGCAGTCAGGGAAGCC
>DASUOS010000297.1:0-4755 GCA_036276515.1 Anaerolineales bacterium
GCGTACATGGACCTGCTGGAGAAACCGTCCGGCGGTTGATCCACGTCCCGGAGACCGCCACAGGGGCAAAACCGCGAAATTGGTGAAGATTCGGGCGTCCTGTGATAAAATACCGCGCCGGGCGTAGTACCCTTCGCCCGATTAAAAACCACCTGAAAGTCACGAAAGGGCTTGAACCATGAAGGTTATGTTAGTTAAGGACGTTTACAAATTGGGCCGTGCAGGCGACATCAAGAAAGTTGCCGATGGCTACGGCCGCAACTTCCTGATCCCCCAGGGATTGGCTGTGCTCGCCACCGCCGGCGCTCTCAAGCAGATCGAGAAGATCAAATCGCAGGCGGAGGTCCGCCGCACCGAGCAGAACTCGGAGCTCAAGGGCCTGGCCGACCAGATCAACGGGTTGATCCTGGTCTTTGACGCCAAGGCCGGTGAGACCGGCAAGCTGTACGGCTCGATCACCACCCAGGATGTGGCAACCGCCATCGAGCAGAAGGTCCGCTTCGAGGTCAAGAAACAGCAGATCGATATGCAGCCGATCCGCAATCTGGGCGAGTACACCGCTCATGTCCGCCTGACAATGGATCTGGTTCCTGAAGTCAAGATCATTGTTCACCGAGAAGGTGAAGCTCTCGATGAAGGTGCCGTGGCACCGGCTGCCGTTGCCGAAGCTCCTGTTGAAGAGACTGCTGAAGCGACCGGCGAGCCCACCGAAGCCTAGTTCCCTCCCATCTGCCCATGACATCACCAGTTCATACCCGTTCGATGGGGGACTGGTGATGTTTTCGTTCTCCGCAGGATCGCTTTACGCAGCATGACCACCACTATCGGCCAGAAACTCAAAGCCGCGCGTGAGGACCAGCGCCTCACCTTCGAAAAAGTCTTCGAGTCGACGCGCATCCGGGTGCAGTACCTGCAGGCTCTGGAGGCGGACGATCTGTCCGTCATGCCATCGTCTGTGCAGGCGCGCGGGTATTTGCGGAATTATGCCGAATATCTGGGGCTGGATGTGGATCAGGTCCTGGATGAGTTGCGAGAGGCGAACGCGCAAAAGCCATCCGAGGTGGTAATCGGTCCGGCAGATGTGCAGGAAGCGCAGCCCGCTCCGTTGGCAGACACGAGCCCCACGCCGGTGTTCGAAATCCCGGTCGAAGAACCGCCGGCGCTGATCAAAAAGCCGGTACGGCGGAAAAAGGCTGTACCTGCGGCAGACGGAGACCTGGTCACGATACCGAAACGGCGCGGCCGCAAAAAGACCTCATCCGAAGTGGAGATTCCGGCTACGATGGAATCAGAACCTTCCAATGCTGAAGTCGAGATAGAAAAAGATGATGCCCTGGCATTGGAGTTCGAACCCGGTGCGATAGATGTTCCACGTGCACAGACGGATACGGAAGGTGATGAAACCAAAACCGGGGTTCCTGTTGCACCCATGGCAGAGGATGTGCCTATACATCCACCTCCTGAGCCGATCACCGAAA
This sequence comes from Anaerolineales bacterium, assembly GCA_036276515.1. Classification (GTDB taxonomy): domain Bacteria; phylum Chloroflexota; class Anaerolineae; order Anaerolineales; family Villigracilaceae; genus Defluviilinea. Next base: position 1,479 of record DASUOS010000297.1, read on the forward strand.
TACAACCCGAGCCGGATGCCAGCGATACTCTGTGGCAGAAGTGGCTGAACCGGCTAAGCCCCACACTCGCGGCGCGCAATAAACGCAAGACGCTGATCCCGAACGAGACAATCCTTTCGGAGCTTGAAGCAAGGGTTGAATCGCCGCCGGTTGTATCGGAGACTGTCCAGGTTCAGGATCAAGCTCCTGAGCTCCAAAACACGGAAAACTCCACGGAGATCTTCAAGGAGATCGGCCGGGACCTGCGTGAGCGCCGTGAGCTGTTGAGCCTGCACCTGGAAGAGGTGGAACGCAATACGCATGTCAAGGCCCATTACCTGGATGCACTCGAACGAGGCGCGGTGGACGACCTGCCTTCCACGGTCCAGACGCGTGGGATGCTCTCGAACTATGCCACCTTCCTTGACCTGGATGTGGACACGATCCTGCTGCGCTTTGCGGATGCCCTGCAGGCCCGTCACCGGGAGCGCAATCCCCAGAAACCGGCCCGCAAACCGGGCCAGCCGATCCTGGCCACTCTGCCTCCGATGCGAAGTTTTATCGCCGGTGACCTGATCTTCGGTGTGGGGATCGTTGTCCTGCTCGTGGGGTTTGCGATCTGGGGTGTCAGCCGGGTATTGACCCTGCAGGTGGAGCAGGATGTCAACCCGACCGCGCCCTCGATTTCGGAGATCCTGCTTGCCTCGCCGGATCCTTCCTCGTTTACCGCCACGCCCTCTCCAGAGGTAATCAGTGCATTCCCGGGTGAAGCGACCGTGACGGTGGTCATCCCTACGCTGAACGCGAATGTCAACGTACAGGTGAACCTGGTCGCGGTGGAGCGCACCTATATGCGCGTGATCGTGGACGGTGAGGTGATGTTCGAAGGACGCGTCGTGCCCGGCACCGCCTATCCGTTCGAGGCGGTGGACCAGGTGGAAGTGCTGGTAGGGAGCGGCGCCGCCATTCGCATTGTTTATAATGGACGCGACCTGGGCCTGCTCGGGTCGTTCGGCCAGGTGGTGAGCAACATCTACCGGGCCGAAGAGATCATCACGCCAACCGGCATGCCGACCGCAACGGCCAGCATCACGCCCACGGCCACCAATACCGTTCCGGCTTCTGCAACCCTGCCAGTTACGCCCACAGTGGGAACGGGTACACCGGTCCCAACGAATTCGCCGGCTCCTTCGAGTACAGTGGCGCCATAAAATTGTAACTATTGCAGGGGCAAGCCCCTGCACACCAAAAATAATAGAAAGATTTATTCGTGTCAAAAAATACCTTTCATCTTGTTTCCCTCGGTTGTGCAAAGAATACGGTCGACTCCGATTCCATGGCGCAGCTTCTTTTGCGCGATGGTTATAAATCCGTCGATGACCCGTCCCGCGCGGCCATATTGATCGTCAATACGTGCGGGTTCATCGGCCCGGCAAAGGAAGAATCGATCAACGTGCTGCGCGAGCTGGCGGACGGAAAACGGAATAACCAGATCCTGATCGCCGCGGGCTGTCTCACCCAGCGGTATGGCTCGGAGGTGGCGCAGAAGGTCCCGGGAATCGATGGGGTGCTGGGCACGCGGCGCTGGATGGATATCGTGCAGGTGGTAAGCGACCTGCGCAAGGGTCCGCATCCCGAGCCGCTGTACCATTTGCCGGATGAGGCCAAAACCGTCGGGACGGATGAACACGAGGCGCTGCGGGTTTCGGTTGCGGGCGCGAGCGCCTACATCAAAATTGCGGACGGCTGCCGGCGTCCCTGTGCATTTTGTGCGATCCCACTGATCAAGGGAACTGCCGTTTCCCGCCCGGTGGAGGCGATCGTCCACGAGGCGCGCCAGTTGCGGGATGCAGGTGTGCGCGAGCTGATCCTGATCGCCCAGGATACGACCGATTACGGCCATGACCTGGGGATCCGGGATGGGCTGGCGGTGCTGCTGGAACAGATCACAGACGCAGTCCCCGATATGGACTGGATCCGTGTTATGTATGCCTATCCCGGCTATGTGACCGACCGGCTGATCGAGGTGATGGCGACCCGCAAGCAGGTGCTGCCGTACCTGGATATACCGCTCCAGCACGCTCACCCCAAAACGCTCTACCGGATGCGGCGCCCTTCCAACATCGACTGGGTCCACCGCACACTGGGCAAGATGCGCGCCGCCATTCCGGACCTGTCGATCCGCACCACTTTTATTGTCGGTTATCCGGGCGAGACCGAGCAGGAATACCAGGCTCTGGTGGATTTCGTCCAAGAGATGCGCTTCGACCGTGTGGGGACCTTTCAGTTCTCGTTCGAGCCTGGCACAACGAGCGAGCCGCTCGGGGACCCGGTGCCTGCCGAGGTAAAGCAGGCGCGCTTCGAGACGCTGATGGAATTGCAGCAGGGCATCTCCCTGCAGATCAACCAATCCTACGTGGGCAAGACTCTGGATGTATTGGTGGAAGGACGCGACAGGGGTATCGCCATCGGCCGCTCGTACCGCGATGCACCTGAGATCGACGGTATGGTGTTCATCGAAGGCGATGCAAGGATCGGCGATATCGTCCCCGTGAAGATCACCGGCGCAATGGCCTACGATCTGACCGGTATGCCTGAAATGCAGGGGATCAAGCTGCAAGTGAGTCCATAAGGCAGCTTTCCTGGGATGGGTGAAATAGAACGATCCAATCGATACCTGTACTCCCGCAGCCTGCCCGACTGCGGGAGTTTTGTTTGGTAGTTGAAAACTTCAAAGCATCCGATCTGGCGTACACTTGATGGCATCATCATTTCCATGGAGGATGCAATGAAACGTTCTTTCCCAGTGTTTGTTCTCGCACTTGTCACGGTCCTGCTGGTGACGGCAGCCAATCCGGTTCCCAACACGACATTTACCCTTGTGCAGGGACTTCCCGCCACGATGCAGGTGGGTGAGGTGTACACCGTTATCGTCCAGGTAGAGAGTGACCAGGAGTTCATCTCTGCAACGGCCCTGCCATCCTTCCAGTATGCGGGCAAGGGCGTGGTAGCACTGCAGGGAGGCGATCGTTCCGGGCGCGGCACGACTGCCACTCTAGCAGTCACATTCAAGGCGAAGAGCCCAACGGACCGCATGGCAGGCGGTGTTGCCCCTGTCTACCTGGTGGTGGGAGTCCGGTATGGGGGCGGGTATGTCGCCGTGCAGGAATATATGTTCAATGTAGCCGTGCCAGAATAATGTCGAAAGTCGATGAATCGAAACATGAGACCCCCCCAAACTTAAGCATTCAGCCATCGATCCTCACAGGCACTGAATTTCAGTCCAAGAACCGATCAA
>DASUOS010000298.1:0-14588 GCA_036276515.1 Anaerolineales bacterium
CTCACCAACCTGGACCTTCACGCCATCCTGAACAGTGTGGGCAACTCTGCCAAGGCACTTTTCATGGCCGATGGCTGCCGCATCTTCCTCATGCAGCCGGATGGCGAATCCCTGCGCTGTGTGCTGGCCCTGCAGGAGGACTCCGTCGCATTCGGCGATCTGCGAGTCCAGCTTGGGGAAGGAGTAACCGGAGCAGTGGCAGCAAGCGGCCTGGCCGAGATCGTCAACACCATGCAAGACGATCCGCGTGCCATCCAGGTACCCGGCACCCAGGAGGAAGAGGAAGCCATTATGTTTGCCCCGCTCAAGGAACGGGACCGCACCCTTGGTGTTCTCAGCGTCCGGCGGGCAGGCACAGATCGTCCTTTTGAGCCTGAAGATCTGGAATTCCTGGAGGCGTTCGCCTCCATGGCCGCCTCAGCCGTTTCCAACGCCCGCCTGTTCGAGGAAACCCAGCGCCGGCTGGCAGAGCTGGAAGCTCTGTATGAGAATGGACTGGCGGTCGGGCAGCTGCTCGAGCCGCGCCAGATCGGTGAGCGCATCATTGAAACATTTGCCCGCCACCTGTCCTGGCACCATGTAGCCATCCGCCTGCTACGACAGGGAACAGATGAGCTGGAGTTGATCGCCTTCAACCAGCCCGATTTGAGTGAAACAGAACGCTCCCAGGCAGTACGGCACTTCAACTCAAAAATCAACAAGATCGGACAGGGTTTGAGCGGCTGGGTGGTTCAGACTGGACAGCCGATCCGCAGTGGCAACGTGTACGATTATCCCCAATATATCCCCACCTACCCGGACATTCTGTCCGGCCTGTACATGCCGTTGAAAATTGGTGAGCGTGTGATTGGGGTGATTAGTGTGGAAAACGAAGAGGCAGAGGCGCTGACCGCCCAGGATGAGCGCCTGCTGACTACCCTGGCGAACCAGGCCGCTATTGCTTTTGAGAATGCGCGCCTGTACCAGGCCGCCCAGCAGGAGATCTCCGAACGCAGGCGTGTGGAAAAAGAGCTGCGCGAAAGCCAGGAACGGTACCAATTGCTGGTTGAGACCTCCCCAGATGGGGTCATCCTGCTTGATATGGATGGCACGGTCCGATTCAGCAACGGTCAAATGGCGGGCCTTTTCCATGTGGATCATCCTGCGGAACTGGTTGGCACCAGCATTACGTCCCTGTTCGCGCCCGAGGAGCGGCAGTATATCGAGCAGAACATGGGCAATCCCATCTTCAGTGACACAACGCAGGAAGGTCACTGGCTGATCCGAAAGGATGGATCACGCTTCTTCGGCGAACTGCGCTCCTCAGCGTTGAAAAATGAAGCGGGCGAGCAGTATGCCATCATGGCCCAGCTGCGCGATGTGACCGAGAGGAAACAAGCCCAGGAAGCACTGCAGGAGGAGCGCCAGAGATTCCTGGACCTGTTCGAGAATTCCCCCAACCCCACCTGGCTGGAGGACTTCACAGCCGTCGTCGCCTGGATGAATGAACTGAGAACACACGGCGTGCAGGATTTGCGGAAGTATATGGAATCCAACCCGGGTGAATACAGGGAGGCCGTGGGCCTCATCCATATCTTGAATGTAAATCAGGCAGCGGTCATCGTCAACGGCGCGAGAAACAAAAAGGAGCTGATCGACAGGGTCCATGAGCTGATGCTCGATGAGGCGCCGTCGGACGTTATGATCCATGAGTTGGACATGATCTGGCAGGGACACACCTCCTTTGGTTTTGAAATGACCAGCCGGAGCTTAAATGGCTCCCGGATTACAGGCATTCAGCGGGTCTACATCCCCATTAATAATGATCGGCCTGACTATGCACGCGTGATCGTCACCAGCACCGACATCACCGATCGTGTGGAGATGGAAAGCAAACTGCGCGCCAGTGAGCTGCACTATCGTGAGCTGGCAGACAGTATCACGGATGTCCTGTTCGAGCTTGACCATGACCTTCGCTATACCCACTGGAATAAGGCGTCGGAGATCCTGATGGGGATCCCAGCCTACGATGCGATCGGCAAATCGATGTATGAGGTATTCGGCGAGTCGGAGGAACAGCTCAGGATCGGCCGGATCTATCAGAATGTACTCGAAGAGAACCAGCCAAGAACGTTCGAGACGGAAATCCTCCTCCAGGGCCAGAAACCGGTGTTTGAGATCAATGCCAACCCATCCACGCGCGGGGTGTCGGTCGTTGCCAGGAATATTACTGATCGCAAGCTGACCGAGACGCTGCTGAAGAAGCGCTTCGAGTTGATGGACTACGCTCTCCATCACTCTCTGGATGAAGTCATGCAGAAAACGGTCGATATAGCAAGTGAGCTGACCGGAAGCCATGTCGGCTTTATGAACTTTATCGAAGACGAGAAATCAATGGTCAACGTGCAGGCGTTTTCCACGGAAACGATTAGGAATTACCATCATCTGCAAGGCAGAGGAATGCATCAGCCAGTGCAGAAGGCGGGGGTATGGGCCGACGCGATCCGCCAGCGACAGGCAGTCATTCACAACGATTATCAGGCTCTGGAAAACAAGAACGGACTACCGGATGGACATTTCAAGGTCATCCGCGAGATGGTGATCCCCATCATCCGCAATGATGTAGTCGTAGCCGTGATGGGGGTGGGAAACAAAGAGCTGGATTACACCCGGCAGGATGTCGAAACCGCAGAACGGTTTGCGGATTATGCCTGGGACATCACCGAGCGCAAACAGATGGAAAATGCGCTTGCCGAGGAGCGCAACCAGCTGGCAAAACGTGTCGAGGAACGCACGGCCGACCTCAGCCGGGCAAACTCGAACCTGGCGCGCGCTCTGCGGGTCAAGGATGAGTTCCTGGCCAACATGAGTCATGAGCTGCGCACCCCGCTCAACGCCATCCTGGGCCTCTCGGAGAGTCTCGGCGAGCAGGTGGCAGGGCCGCTCAACGAAAAACAGCAGAAATATCTAGCGACCATCAACGAGAGCGGGCATCACCTTCTATCCCTGATCAACGACATCCTCGACCTGGCCAAGATCGAAGCTGGGCAGATCACCCTCGACATCAACAGGGTGGATGTCAACTCTGTCTGCCAGGCCAGCCTGCGTATGATCAAACAGCTGGCGCAGAAAAAAAATCAGGAAGTGCTGTTCGAGATGGACAACGAGCTCGGCCTGATGTGGGCCGACGAAAGGCGCCTCAAGCAGATGATCGTCAACCTTCTGAGCAACGCGGTGAAATTCACCCCGGAATCAGGGCAGATCGGTCTGGAAGTGCGCGGGGACCGGGCTGCGAACAAGGTCATCATCACCGTCTCGGACACCGGGATCGGCATCAAGGAACAGGATCTGGAACGGCTGTTCAAACCGTTCGTCCAGCTGGACTCTGGCCTGGCGCGAGAAGCCACGGGAACCGGGCTCGGTCTGGCGCTGGTGGCGCAAATGGCCCGCCTGCATGGCGGCAGTGTCCATGCACTCAGCCAGCCCGGTGAAGGGAGCCGTTTCATCATCCAGCTGCCTTGGGAACCGGCAATGGCGAGCGATATCGTAGCCCGGCTGAGAAATAAAGGAAAATTCCGGGCAATCAACCCGGATGTAGACAGGCTAACCATTCTGCTGATCGAGGATACGCGCGAAGTGGTCATGATGCTGGTGGACTATCTTGAAATGGCAGGGTATAACATTCTCACTGCCCAGGATGGCATCGAAGGCCTGGAACAGGCAAAGCTAACCAAGCCCGACCTTATCCTGATGGATATCCAGATGCCGCGCATGGACGGCTTCGAAACCACCCAAAAGCTGCGGAGCGATCCTGAGTTCAAGGATATACCGATCATTGCCCTGACAGCACTTGCCATGCCGAACGACCGCCAGCGCTGTCTCGACGCAGGAATGGACGAGTATATGAGCAAACCGGTCAACCTGAAAGCGCTCACCAAAACCATTCACAAGCTTCTTTTCTAGAACCAGAAGGCAGGCCTCGCATGAGCAGGATCCTGATCGTGGACGACAATGCCAGCGCCCGGGAGACGCTGGTCGCGATGCTTGAAAATGAAGAGTATGAAATCGAGCTTGCCGAGGACGCCTTTCAGGCTTTGCAGATTCTCAACATGCATCAGCCGGATCTGATCCTGCTCGATGTGATGATGCCCGGCATGGACGGCTTCGAGGCCTGCCGGCGGATCCGCTCCACGCCGCAACTGGCGGAGGTTCCGATCATCATCCTCACCGCACTGGATGACCGCGCATCGCTGATCAAGGGCATCGAGTCGGGCGCGGATGATTTTCTCAGCAAGCCTGTCGACCGCTACGAGCTGACGGCGCGCATCCGGACCATCATGCGCTTGAACCGCTACCGCACCTTAAAGGAACAACGCGAAAACCTGCGCGAGATGACGGAGCGTCTCATCGCCGCCCAGGAGGAGGAACGCCAGCACATTTCACGCGAGCTGCACGATGATCTGGGCCAGGCGCTGACCATTCATATGATCTCCTTACGGAATCTGCAAAGTGACCTGTCGCTCGCACCGGATGAATTGTACGAGCGCCTGCAGGCCCTGCACGACCAGTCGCAGGAAATCTTCATCAAGATCCGCGGCATGGCACAGGACCTGCGTCCACCCATCCTGGATGCGCTCGGCCTGCAGGTATCCATGCAGACCTACTGTGAAGATTTTTCCCGCCGGACAGGCCTGCCCATCAGCTTCGAGGTGGAGGAACCGCTTCCCCAACTGCCGGATATTTATAACATCACCCTCTACCGGGTCCTGCAGGAGGCCCTGAGCAATATCGTAAAACATGCCCAGGCAAGCCATGTCTGGGTGGACCTGACCCTGGACGAAGGCAATATTCTCCTGACCGTGCAGGATAATGGACACGGATTCCAGCCGGGAGGCACCCAGTCGAACGGCATTGGGCTCTCGAGCATGCGCGAGCGCGTGATGATCGCTGGAGGGCATTTCGCAATCAGTTCCATGCAAAAACGCGGCACCATCATTACCGCACAATTCCCGCTGCAAACGCATCAAAACAAGACGGAGGAACGCTCATGATCCAGGTTTTGATCGCAGAAGACCACCAGCTGGTGCGGGAGGGCATCCACGCCCTTCTGGAAAAGGCGGGGGATATCAGCATTGTCGGCGAGGCTTCAAATGGGAAGGAGGCCGTCGAGTTGGTCCAGGAGCTCAAACCGGACGTGCTCGTTATGGACATCATGATGCCGCGCCTGAATGGTATCCAGGCAGCCGAATATATCCGTGACTTGAAACTTCCCACCCGAATCCTGATCCTTTCCATGTATTCGGATGCCGGGTTCGTTCACCGGGCGCTGCAGTGCGGTGTAAAAGGGTACGTTCTGAAATCCTCTGTCAGCGACGAACTGCTCAAGGCCGTCCGGACCGTGGCAGGGGGGAACATGTTCCTCAGCAGCCAGATTTCCGAAATTGTTGAAAACAGTGTGGCACATCCTGGTACTGCGGGAAAGGAGGAAGATCCGTTTTCGATCCTTTCCCCGCGCGAAAAGGAGATCGTCCAGTTGATCGCCGAGGAACATACGAGCGTTGAGATCGGCAAAATATTGTTCATCAGCGATAAGACCGTTGAAAAACACCGCTCCAGGATCATGGACAAATTGAAGGTCCGCAATCTGGCGGGCCTGGTTCGTCTCGCGATCAAATATCGGCTGGTGGACCTTGAAAAATAGCCGACTTAACTGTTTTGTAAGATGGAGCGAAATGCGGGAATACCAGTATAGGCATTCCAACCCGCACTGATAAGATTATGGCGTACTATCACGATAAGGAGCAAGGATATGCCCAGCACCATACTGATCGTCGATGATGAATACTCAGGGCGTGAAACCCTGCAATCTGTGCTCGAGGGGGAAGGCTACAACCTGGTCATGGCAGAGAACGGTCCCCAGGCCATCGCCAAGGCAAAGTCGATCCTGCCGGATGTGATCCTGCTGGACGTGATGATGCCGGGAATGACCGGTTTCGAAGTCTGCGAGCGCATCCGCAACGATCCGCAGGTGGCCGAGATCCCGATCATCATCCTCACCGCCCTGGATGACCGCGATTCGCTGCTGACCGGACTGAAAGCCGGTGCGGATGATTTCATCTCGAAACCCTTCGACCGGTTTGAGCTGCGGGCGCGCTTGATCGGCATCACCCGCCTGAACCGCTATCAAAAGCTGCTCGAGGAGCGCGAGAAATTGCAAAAAGCCCACGCCGGACTGCTGGAAGCCTACGAGGCGACCATCGAAGGCTGGTCGCATGCCATGGATCTGCGAGACCAGGAGACCGAAGGCCACAGCCGCCGCGTAACCGAGCTGTCCCTGAAGCTTGCACAGGCTATGGGGATGGAAGAGGAAGCCATCGGCAAGATGCGGCGCGGCGCCCTGCTGCACGACATGGGCAAGATCGGCATCCCCGATGCCATCCTGCACAAACCCGCTGAGCTGACCGAGGAGGAATGGATCGTCATGCGCAAGCATCCGCAGTTTGCTTTTGAGATGCTCAACCCCATCGAATACCTGCACGAGTCGCTTGAGATCCCATTTTCACATCATGAGAAGTGGGATGGTACGGGCTACCCACAGGGATTAAAGGGAGAGGAGATCCCACTCTCGGCCCGCATCTTTGCTGTAGCCGACGTCTGGGATGCGCTCACATCCGATCGTCCGTACAGGCCTGCCTGGTCCAGTGAGCAGGCATTTGAGTACATCCGTGAGCAGTCAGGCAAGCACTTCGACCCCAAAGTCGTGAACCATTTTCTAAAACTCATCGATGAACTATAGCCAGCAGACCGTTTTATAGTTACATGCAGCGGCTACAAACCGCCCAGCGGGTACCGGCTGGGCGGTTTGAATTAAAGAACCAGCCCTCGAACATTTGGCGCGGCGGCTGGAGCATATGGGGGCAGCGTGTTATCATTCGATCGCATTCGTTTATCCCTTTGTCAGGAGGTTTATGGTTATGAATGCAGATACGCGTATCGAGCGAGACTCCCTGGGGGATATCCATGTACCGGCGGGTGCTTTGTATGGCGCACAGACCCAGCGCGCAGTGGAAAACTTTCCGGTCTCCGGCTTAAAGCCCAGGCCTGCCTTTATCTGGTCCATGGCGATGATCAAACGCGCCGCAGCCGAAGTCCATCGCGACCTGGGCCTGCTGGACGAAGGGCGCGCAAACGCGATCATTACCGCGGCGCAGGAGGTCATCGACGGGAAGTGGAACGACCAGTTCGTTGTCGATCCCTTCCAGGCAGGCGCGGGGACAAGCCACCACATGAATGTCAATGAAGTCATTGCCAATCGGGCAACGCAGATCATGGGCGGGAAAATCGGAGAGTATCTTGTCCATCCAAACGACCACGTCAATATGGCGCAATCCACCAACGACACCATCCCCACCGCGATCCGGCTGGGATGTTTGTGGCGCGTGGATGAGCTGCTTGCCGTTCTCGCTGATCTGGTTGCCGCATTAAACAGGAAGGCCGAAGAGTTCGACGATATTGTCAAATCCGGGCGGACCCATCTCCAGGATGCGGTGCCGGTCCGCCTGGGGCAGGAGTTCGGCGCCTATGCCAGGGCCGTCGAGCGGGACGGGGAGCGCATCCGCGAGGCGGCACAGGGGCTGGGCCGCCTGGGCATCGGCGGAACGGCCGTCGGTTCTGGGTTGAACGCCCATCCTGAATATCATGCACACATGGTGGAAAAACTTTCGGCTCTGACAGGAATTGAGCTGCAGACATCCGACAATCTGTTCGAATCGATGCAGTCTATGGCGGATGCAGTTGCCTTCTCGGCCGCGCTGCGCACACTGGCGTTAACGCTGATCCGCATTGCAAACGATCTGCGCTTGCTGGCATCGGGTCCTGCCACGGGGTTGGATGAGATCCGTTTCCCTGCGCTCCAGCCTGGTTCCAGCATCATGCCCGGCAAGGTCAACCCTGTGATGGCAGAGATGCTGGATATGGCAATGTTTTATGTCGTTGGATGCGACACAACAGTCGCCATGGCAGCGCAAGCGGGACAGCTGGAATTAAACGTGATGATGCCGGTCATCGCTCACAGCCTGTTCGAAGCGATGCAGGTCATCATCGGGTCGGTGAGGACATTTACCGATAATGCAGTCGAGGGATTGATGGCCAACCGCGAAAAAGCCGAAGGCTGGCTCGCCCGGAATGCAATCATCGTGACGGCATTGAACCCGTTGATCGGCTATGCACAGGGCGCGCAGCTTGTCAAGGAGTCGCTGGCCAGGGATGTTTCGATCCGTGATTTGATCATGGAAAAGACAAAAGCGGGCGCGCTCACACATCGCGACGATGATCGCCCGGTCAGGATGGACGAAGTGGAGGATGTGCTTGGGAATCTCCGCAAACTGACCGAAGGTGGAATTGCTTGAAGATTAACCACGGGGACACAGAAACACCGAGAAATTAAATTTTCCGTGACTCAGTGTCTCCGTGGTTAGCCTTCCTCAGCCCTCCAGTAAAAACAACGCCGGGTCTTCGATCAATTCTTTAACCCGTACCAAGAACTGCACGGCTTCGCGGCCATCGACGAGGCGGTGGTCATAGCTAAGGGCAACATACATCATCGGGCGGATGACAACCTGCCCGTCCACGGCGACCGGGCGGTTATCGATCTTATGCAGGCCCAGAATCCCCACCTGGGGCGGGTTCAAAATAGGCGTACTCATTAACGATCCAAACACACCGCCGTTCGTGATGGTGAACGTCCCGCCGCGTAAATCTTCGATGGACAGTTTCCCACTCTGGGTTTTGATGACCAGCTCCTTGATGTACTTCTCGATCCCGGCAAAAGATAGTCTGTCGGCATCGCGGATCACCGGGACAACCAGTCCCTCCTCGGCGCCGATCGCCATGCCGATATCATAGTAGTGCTTGAGCACGATTTCTTCCCCCTGAATCTCGGCATTCAAATAGGGAAAGTCCTTCAGGGCGCCGATGGCTGCTTTTACGAAGAATGAAACGATTCCCAGCTTGATCCCATGTTTGGCAACAAACTGGTCCTGCGTCCGTTTGCGCAGGTTCATCACACTGGTCATGTCCACTTCGTTGAAGGTGGTCAACATGGCCGTCGAATTTTTGGCTTCGAGCAGTCGCGTGGCGATCGTACGACGCCTCCGCGACATGCGGATGCGTTCTTCAGGGCGGTCTCCCGAGGGAGGTGTGGCGGATACTTCGTTCTGTACATCTGCCAGGGCCTGGGGCTGCCCGGCCGTTCTATCCACTTTATCCTGCGCCTGCAGATATTTCTCCACGTCGGCGCGGGTCACGCGGCCTTCGGAGCCGGTGCCCTGGACCTCGTTGAGGTCCACGTCCTTGTCGCGCGCCAGGCGTGAGGCAACCGGTGTCGCCAGGGGCGCTTCCTTGGGGCGGGTGCCGCGCCCATCGTCGCGCGGCATAGCCTCCTGCTGTACCTCGCCCGCGGGCGGCTGCTGGGTTTGTTCCTGTGCCGGTAATGTATCTTCCGCTTTCTCCGGTTCAGCCGCTGGCGCAGGCTGGGACTGGGCTGCTTTTTCATCGATGGTGCCAAGCACATCCCCCACCTTCACATCACCGCCCTGCTGCACTTTGATCTGCTGCAGGACACCCGCGCCCTTGGCGCCCACCTCTACATTGACCTTGTCCGTTTCGAGCTCCACAAGTACATCGCCCACATTGACATATTCGCCTTCTTTCTTGAACCACTGGGAGACCGTGGCTTCCAGTACGGACTCGCCCATCTCAGGAACAGTCACTTCGATTGCCATATCAACCTCTCTCCTTTACCACACTGCGCGTGCGCGCCTGCTCATCGAATTTGAATGCGTGCTCAATCAACGCCTGCTGGTTGCCCCGGTAGGCTGTGGACGATCCCTCGGCCGGGCTCGAGCTTTCCGGCCGGCCGACGTAATGTAAAGGATATCGATCATTGGCCAGCTGACGCAAACGCGGCCGCAGGTAATTCCAGGAGCCCATGTTCAACGGCTCCTCCTGGACCCAGATCAGCCGCTCGAGATTTGGATAACGATCCAAAAGATCTTCCAGCCCTTCCTTCGGGAAGGGATAGAGCTGTTCCAGGCGGGCAATCGCCAGATCTGGCGTTTGCTTGCGTAACGGACTGCTGACCAGGTCCACGTAGATCCGCCCGCTGCACAGGATCAGCGACTTGATCGTCTGGGGAGTATCGATCTCATGGTCGTCGATCAGCGGCTGCCACGAACCCTCCGCCAGCTCGCCCACAGTGGAAGCGGTGAGCGCGTGGCGCAGCAATCCCTTCGGCGTAAAGACAATCAACGGCAGCGGATCGTTTTTCAGCAGCAGCGCCTGCCGCCGCAAAAGATGGAAATACTGTGCGGCAGTGGACGGATAGGCAATACGCATGTTCGTCTCCGCCGCAAGGCCCAGGAAGCGCTCGATCCGCCCGCTGGAATGGTCTGGGCCCATGCCTTCGTTACCGTGTGGGAGCAGGAGAACCAGCGAAGGCGTAAGCCCCCACTTGGCGCGGCCGGAAACCAGGAACTCGTCGATCACACCCTGGGCATTGTTGATAAAGTCGCCGTACTGCGCCTCCCAGATGACAAGCCTCTCTGGCGACTGGACGTTGTAGCCGATCTCGAAACCGATCGCGCCGGCCTCGCTCAATGGACTGTTCAATACTTCGAACGAGGCCTGTGCCTGGGGAAGAGCCTGCAGTGGGATATAGGCCTTGTTGGTCTGCGAGTCGTAAAAAACGGCGTGGCGCTGGCTGAACGTGCCACGGGCGCTGTCCTGCCCCGTCAGGCGGATCGCGACCCCATCCTGCAGGATCGATGCAAAGGCAAGATCCTCCGCCGTGGCCCAGTCCACTTTATCGGCGGCCTTGTTGATCGACGACTGGCGCTTCTCGATGGCCCTCACCAGCTTCGGGTTGAGCTTAAACCCTTCGGGGAAGTGGAGCAGGGACTGGTTCAGCTCCTTGACGCGTTTTAACGGGATAGCGGTTTTTACTTTTTGGGCGGCACCACGCGGCGGCGCAGGAGGTACCGGCTCGTAAAGCGATTTTTCTGCATCCAGCTTTTCGTTTTCCTCCTGAAGCTGTTTCATAAATCCCTGCAGGACTTTGTCCGCATGTCCCGGCTCGATGACATTTTCCTGCTCCAGCCGGCTAGCCCATAACTGGCGGACCGTTGGATGAGAATCCACTTTCTGGTACATGACCGGCTGGGTGAAACGCGGCTCATCGCCTTCGTTGTGGCCGTGCCGCCGGTAGCCGATCAGGTTAATGACAAAATCCTTGTGGAATTTATGACGGTAGGCAAAGGCCGTCCGCGCGGCTTCGATGCAGGCATACGGGTCGTCGGCGTTGACGTGGATGACGGGCATTTCGAAGCCGACCGCCATATCGCTGGCATGCAGGCTGCTGCGCAGCTCGGGGTCGATTGCTGTAAACCCAAGCTGGTTGTTGGCAATAATATGAATGGTCCCGCTGGCGGTATACCCCGGGATGCGGGAAAGGTTCAAGGTTTCGGCGACAATTCCCTGCCCTGTGAAGGAAGCATCTCCGTGGATCAAAACCGGAAGCGATGCATTATGGAAATAGCGCGGCGCGGCCGGCCGGTCCACGGCTGTGTTGGCTGCGCGGGCCATGCCCTGGATGATCGGATCGATCTGCTCGAGGTGGCTTGGGTTGGGAGGCATGTGTACGACCAGGTCGATCTCGCTGTTCTGCTGCGGCGAGCGGTAGCCGCCCATGTGATACTTCACATCGCCGGTCCAGCCCAGCTCATCCCAGGTGGTCGCCCGGCCCTTTGGATCGTTGAATTCGGCCAGGATCTGGCTGTAGGGCTTGTTCAGGATGTGGGCCAATACGTTCAGGCGTCCACGGTGGGCCATGCCGATGAAGATGACGCAGATCCGGGCCTGGGCCGCCGAATCGATGAGCTCATCCAGCATGGGGATCATCATGTCAAGACCCTCGATCGAGAAGCGTGTTTTGCCCGGATACAGGCGGTGCAGGAACAATTCGAACGCTTCCACCTGGGTCAGCCGTTCGAGCAGCTTGACTTCGTTCATATCCTGCGCCGCGTCACGGAAGCGTCCGGTTTCGGCGGTCTGGTGCAGCCAGTCGCGCTCCTCTGGCGAGTGTACATGGGCATAATCGAACCCGATCGTGCCACTGTAGATCTTCCGCAAAGCTGCCATGGCCTCCAGGGCGTTCGCTGCGCCTCCCGCATTGGGAAGATTGACGATCTCTGCCGGGAGCTTTGCTAGATCTTCCTCACGCAGGTTATGGTATTCCGCCGTCAGTGCAGGATCGCCCGTCAGCTTGAACAATGGATTGAGGTCCGCTGCCAGGTATCCATGCGAGCGGATCGCCTGCGCCAGGTTGGCGGTCCCGATCACCGTTCGTAGATCCGATACCTGCATGGCAACAGGCTCCGTCTCCTCCTGCTCCAGGCGCTCGAAATACTGGCGGGTGGCTTCATCCAGCGAGGCGGGATCGGTTCGAAAACGCTCGCGTAAACCCAGCATATAGGCCAGATTGGGTCCGTGGAATTCACGCTCGTTGCTCATGCGGCCACCTGCTGCGCATCTACAAGCGCCGTCTTATCTTCGATCGTTACAAACTGCCCGTCTTTCTTATCCTGAATGGCCTGCTCATAGACCTTCAGCATTTTGCGGGCGAGCCGCTTGTTATCGTAGGAACGAGATTTCTTCAGGGCAGCTGTTTTGAATGTGCTCATCAGATCCGGATTTTTGACCAGCTTTACGATCCCCCTGGACAGAGCCTGTGGATCGTTCTCGACGAGAAAACCCTGTACTCCGTCCTCGACGATATCCTGCGTCCCGGGCCCGGTCACCGCCACGACGGGCAGACCGGCGGCCATCGCTTCCAGCGTGACCAGCCCCTGCGTCTCGGTCACAGATGCGAACGCGAACAGGTCGGCGGCCTTCAGATAGGCGGGTATCTGTTCAAAAGGGACCTTCCCTGTAAACAGGATGCGTTCCGAAACCTCCAGCTCAGCGGCAAGCTGGCGAAGTTCCTCCGCCTGCGGTCCATCACCGACCAGCACCAGGCGAAGGTCAGGTTGTTTTTTTTGTGCCAGGGCAAATGCCTGCAGCAGGGTGGTCCAGTTCTTTTCCTCCGCCAGCCGCCCGGCCGAGACGATGATCGTGTCATCCTGCCAGCCCCATTCGGCGCGCAGTGCAGCTCCATTCGCCTTCTTGTACGGTGTAACATCGATACCTGTTGGAATGACAGTGAACCGGTCCACAAGACCATAATCCCTGACAAGGATCGAACGCATGCTCTCGGATGGGATGACGATGTGCTGGCATCTGCGCATGAACTCCCTCATCCAGTTCATAACCGTGTTCTTCAAAAATTCCTGAACCTGTTCCTGGGGAATGGGAATGTAATGAGTATATTCCTGATATTGTGTATGGAATGTAAATACCAGGGGCAGATTGTGATCGCGGGCCTTCGCCGCCGCGGTCTGTCCGAGGAGAAATGGGTGATGGGTGTGAATAACATCCAGTTTTAACTTTGGGATGAGCTGGTCTACAAACGCAGAGACGGGTAATGCCGTTGGAATATCCACAGTGAGAGGCAGTCTCAGGCTGGGGTAGCGGAAGATGAATGGCTCCGTATCTTCATAATCGTCTTCCTGAGCGAATACGAACACATTATGTCCCATGGCGGTCAGCGCCTCGCGGAACGATTGTACGGAACGGACAACCCCGTTCACGACCGGCAGGTAGAAGTTTGTAAAATAGGCTATATGCATAAAGGTTACACTTTTAGCTTTGTATGAATAAGACTCGTTGCATGCGCATTCGCCTTCTCGAAAAACTTGCAGGCATGGATGAACATCCCGGCATTCCAGATCAGAGGCGCTTCCGGTTTGTACCAGATGCTAGCCATCGGCTCCCCATCCTTTCCATACACTTCATGGATCTGCTTGTCACGAACAATGACAGATGAAATCCGGGAAAGCAGTTCCTGGGCTTTCGCCAGCTCACCACAGCGTGCCAGGGAAATGACGTGCCAGGAGCCCAGCCAGATCCAGGCTGCATCCGTGTGATAGCCTGCCATGCCGGCCAGTACATTCTCGATGGCGATCAGCTCAGCCGGGTAAGGTGTGGATGTCACCCGTGTTGGCACAGGTGACGCCATGCCCGCCTGCTCCATGGCCTGCAGGATGCGCCTTGACTGCTCTGGGGAAGTGAGTCCCCAGGCCATGGCAAGCAGGTTTCCATCACTGCTTAACTGGGGAAGCCGGTCACTTGTGACGAAGTATCCCAGGTCTTCGCGCCAGAACCGCTGTTGGATGGCTGAGGCAAGGAGGTCCGCCTTCCGCCTGTACATGTCTGAATGGACAAGCATATCGAGCTCAGCAGCGGCCTCCGCCATCTCTGTAAGCGCCTTCCAGTACACAACATTCGTGTAATGGACATACCCTG
Organism: Anaerolineales bacterium; assembly: GCA_036276515.1. Lineage (GTDB taxonomy): Bacteria > Chloroflexota > Anaerolineae > Anaerolineales > Villigracilaceae > Defluviilinea. Next base: position 14,437 of record DASUOS010000298.1, read on the forward strand.
TTCGGGCAACAGAATCTGCCCAGTCGGCGAAGGAATGCTGGTGCAGCAGCGCTTCCTCTGCACTGGCTTTGTGTTCTTCCAGCCAGCGCATGGCGGCTACAAGGGAACCCCAGTACGTTTTGGCGAATTCCCAGCGTTTCGTTTCCCGGGCA
>DASUOS010000299.1:0-9969 GCA_036276515.1 Anaerolineales bacterium
GTACAATTGCGCTGGACGCACCAGTCACAGTTCGCCGGCTTTTATGCCGCCGAGCAGAATGGCGACTACGCGGCGGAGGGATTGACGGTTACCTTCCTGGAAGGGGGGCCAGATATGGACATTCATGCCTCCGTGGAGGATGGAAGAGCCCAGTTCGGCGTCGCCGGTGCCGATACGCTTATCCTGAGACGCGCCGCTGGGGATCTATTCAAGGCAATTGCCACGATCTATCGTCACAACCCACTTGTGTTCATCACCCTCGAATCGTCCGGGATTACCCAGCCGCAGGATTTCGCCGGAAAGACCATCCTCGTTGCCAGCTTTAACACCCCTATATTGCATGCCATGACGTCTCATACCGGTGTGACGCCCGATCAGTACACTGAGACCTGCTGTGATTACGAGCGATTCTATTCCGGGGATATTGATGTGGCCCATGCCTACCTCACGAACGAGGTCATCGAAGCAAGGAACGAGGGTCATCGCCTCCATATAATCAACCCCGATGATTATGGCGTCCATTTCTATGCGGATACCCTGTATGTGACCGACGAATTTGCCGTCCAGAACCCAGATATTGTCAGTCGGTTCCTACGCGCCACTCTCAGGGGCTGGACCTATGTTGTCGAGAACCCTGAAGCAACCGGACCGTTCGTACAAAATTACAACCCGGATGCTGATTCAGACCTGGAAATTGCAAAAATGACTGCCAGCATCCCACTGGTGAATACGGGTGAGGATTTTATCGGCTGGATGAAACCTGGAATTTGGACGGGAATGGAAACAACACTGCGCGATGAGGGGCTGTTGACAGGCAGCTTTGATATAGAGCATGTGTATACCATGCAGTTTATCGAGGAGGCCTACCTGCGGTGAAGATTACACCCCGGTTTACCCTTGTCCTGGTGCTGTATGCGGCCGCGCTGTTTATCGGCGTTGGGCTGTTTGCTTACAACAGCGGCCAGGAAACCCTGCGTTCCGCAGCCATTTCAGAACTCCAGTCAACAGCCCTTGAAAAGGAAGCTGCTTTAAATCAATGGATCGGTGACAAGCAGACGGATATAACTGTGCTGGCTGCCAACCCCGCAGTGATCCAAGCAGCGGCTGTACTCCTGACTACTGATCGTGATTCTCAGGAATTTCGCGAGGCCCATGGCTTGTTTATGGCAGGTGTTCAGCCGCACCTGATCAACGAGGAATTTCTGGAGGTAAGCCTGCTCCATCCACAGACCGGCCAGGTATTTGCATCCACTACCCCGAATGAGGAAGGCAAGTTCAAGGAGGACCGCACTTACTTCCTGAATGGAAGGTCCGGATCGTTCATTCAAAATCCTTATTATTCTGTAGCCTTACAGGATATCACCATGACGGCATCCGCTCCTGTAACGGGACCCGACAGCGAGTTCCTCGCTGTTATTGCTGCCCGGCTTGACCTGGCCGAAATGAATAAAATTATCAGCAGACGCACAGAAGTCCACGAGACAGATGATGCCTACCTGGTGAATACATCCAACCTGTTCGCAACACAGCCGCGATTTTTGACCGATCCAGCGGTCCTCCAGAGGGGAATTCACACGGAGGATGTAAAACTTTGTCTGCAGAAACAAAGTGGGGTGATCGAAACCTCGGATTATCGGAATGAGCCGGTGATAGTGTTGTACCGCTGGCTGCCTGAGCGCAATCTGTGCCTGGTCGTAAACCTTGGTGAGGCAGAAGCCTATCAGCCGATCCGGACGTTTGGCTGGACCATCGCCGCAGGCAGTTTGATTGCTCTGCTTGCTGCGGTTGTACTGGCATTTGCCCTGGCTCGGAGCCTGACCCGCCCGATCCTGGCCCTGCAGGAAGGGGCGGCACGTTTCGCCCGCGGCGATCTGGAGACAAGGCTGGATGAGACCTCACAAGATGAGCTGGGACAGCTGGCCGTCGAGTTCAACAAAATGGCCGAGGCGCTGGTGGAACAGCAAACGACCATGCGCCGCCGGGCCGAACAATTCTTCAATCTGGGCCCGGATCTCTTTTGTACACTGAATGCCACCGGCCGCCTGCTGGATCTTAATCCTGCGTGGAAACAATCCCTGGGCTACAACCTGGAAGAACTTGCCGGAAAGATCCTCTCCAATCTGGTCCATCCGGAGGATGTGCACGCCACACAGGCGGCGCTCAAGAAGATCGTCAGGGAGGGAACGGGCCGCTTTGAGAGTCGCTTCCTCCACAAGGAAGGTCATTATCGCTGGCTTGCCTGGGTGGTGGTGACTTCTCCCCAGGATGAACTATTGTACGCTGCAGCCCGCGATATCACTGACCGCCGTCTTGCTGAAGAAAGGCTCAGGCAGCAGGCCGAGGAGTTGGAGCGGTCGAACCGGGACCTGGAGGAGATCGCCCACGTCGCCTCTCACGATCTGCAGGAGCCGCTGCGTCTGGTTTCGACCAATGTGCAATTTTTATCCCGACGCTATCTGGGCAGGCTGGACCAGGATGCGGATGAATTCATCGGTTTCACTCTCGAAGGGACGAGTCGCATGAAAAGCCTGCTGGCCGATCTACTTGCGTATACAAGTATTTCCACGAGCCTCAGGGACTACGCCCCGGTGGACATGGAGATCGTTTTCACCCAGGTCCTGGATAACCTGCAAAAGGAAATTCAGAATAACCGGGCGATCGTGACGCACGATCCACTTCCCACCGTGCTTGGCGATGCAGCCCATTTGAGGCTGCTGGTTCGAAGCATCCTCGATAATGCCATCAAGTTCCGAGGCAAGGAGCCGCCCCGTGTGCATATGGGAGTGAGCCAGGTCACCGATCGCTGGCTGTTCTACGTCCGCGATAATGGCATCGGCATCGACCCGCGCTACACCGAGCGCGTTTTTGTCATATTCCAGCGCCTGCACAGCCGGGATGATTATCCGGGCACCGGTGCAGGGCTGGCAATCAGCCGCAAGATCGTGGAACGCCACGGAGGGCGTATCTGGGTGGATTCGGAACCGGGAAAGGGCGCGACGTTTTACTTTACCCTTCAGCCCGTGGAAGGGTTGGGAGCCGAGAGCGTGCAGCCGGAGCGTGTCACGCCGGAATCCAGAGAAACAGTTGTCGACCGTGCAAGAGATTTGATTTGATGAGGAGCACCCATGATTGAGCCAACATTGCTGTTTGGAGCCACCCTATCTCTTGTAAGTGCAGGTATTTATTTTTACGTGGGCCGTGTACTGAGTCGTCGCCGCCCGACTTCCCATGAGGCAGGTATCGCATGGTCGTTGTTCGTGGTCTGGTGGTATGCCCTGGCGGCAGCCACAATTTCTGGAGCGTTGGTCAGTCTGCTTGGCGCCATGGGAGCTGGAAGTGTGCCGCTCTTCATCACATTCAATTACGCCAATTTTCTGGCACTCTGTACTGCCCTATATGGCTTGATGTTTTATCTCATTTACCTTTTTACAGGCAACTACCGCGTACTCTGGCCATTGGCTATTTTTTATATAGCCTATTACCTGTTGTTGATCTACTATATCCAGGCGCGGATCCCTATCGATGTTACGGTGGGCCGCTGGAATGCCGGGCTTGTATTTGAAAGGCAGGCGGGTGGACCCCTCTTTTACATTGCCCTTCTCCTGCTCGTGTTCCCTCAGATCATAGGCAGCCTGGCCTATTTCACGCTCTACTTTCGGGTGAGGAACCCCACTCAAAAATACCGAATCCTGCTCGTTTCGTGGAGTATTATCATCTGGTTCATGAGCGCCTTCCTGGCAAGCATTACGGGTATTGGACAGCAGGATTGGTGGCAGGTGATCAGCCGCTTAATAGGCCTGGGTGCTGCATTCGTCATTCTGATTGCCTACCAGCCGCCTTTCTCGATTCAGCGCCGCTTCGGCGTGACCTCGATCACCGATGAGCCGTCCGCTCCGAATTCATGAAAGACCTGGCATGCAAGCGGTCTGAAATTAATCTTCAAGATGTAGAATTACCGAAATAATCGAGAGCATTAACGATTGAAACGCTTTAGGAGTAATGATCTGGATACAAGATGATTGAAGTGGAGAAACAAAACACAGTAGAGTTCAACAAGGATGTTACAGAGGAACTGACAGGCGGGGATAAAAAGTCAGCTCGGCCAAAACGGGATGCTTTGTTGATGGCTTTGTATGCTACAGCCATCGGGCTGGCAATTTTGGTTTGGGGGACGGCGATCATCTGGGGAACCGGTCCGGTACTAGAACAGCTGCCCTGGTATATTCCCCTGATTAGCGCGTTTGTTTCACTCATCACTCTTATTATTGGTTATCTTGCACTTGGCCGATATCAGGTACTCCGGGATCCCGTCTCCTTTTGGGCCGGCACAGGATTTATTTTATACAGCCTTGGGCAGGTCTTTTACGCATTGACCTGGCCGGGTTTACTGCCTGATGGCAGCCCCATCCTCGGTTCCTTTTTCAACACCTCGTCTCTGATTGCCCTGGTGGACTTAACCATACTGGAAGTATTTTTACTGGCAGCCGTGTGGATGTCATGGCCGGGCAAGGTAAGTCTGCCTGGGAACCGCTGGCTGCGATTTGTGATTGTCAGCCTGGCCATCGCCTCCATTCTATTTACTTTGCTCATCGTCTTTGAAAATGCCCTGCCGGTCTTCGTTACAGAAACCGGTTCATTTACTGCTCCTTTGCGGATATGGGTCGCTGTCCAGTTATGTTTTTTTGCGGCAGGCAGTATTTTTTCCATCCTGCATTACCAGCGTTCAGGCGATAAGCTGGCAGGTCTTATTGCCTTTCCGCAAATGGCCCTTGTCTTTATAAGCATGATGGTGTTGATCGGTGGAAAGCGCTATGATCTCTGGTGGTATATCCAGCGTGTGGTGCTGGTCGGGGGGCATATCATTGTCCTGTTTGGATTGCTTTCGGAATATATTCGTTTGCTGAAACGGGAGAGTGAAGGACGGCGCATGCTAGAGGCCATTCTAGAGAATATTCCTGTTGGGCTCGCAGTGACCGGCGCTCCCCCTCACTTTCCAATCCTCAGGCTCAGCCGTCACGGAGAGGAAATGAACCAGCGTCGAGGGGACGATTGGGTGCGCTATCCTCCGGGTCCGCAGCATTCAGGCGCGCTGAGAACGTTTTATCCGGACGATGTGACCCAACCCACTCTGGAGGAGATGCCGCTTTACCGGGCCAGCCGCTATGGGGAGGAGGTACGGAACGTGGAGCTGGTTATGGAGACACAGGACGGGGGCAGGTTGCCTGTCCTGGTCAATGCCGCTCCCATCCATGACGTCCAGGGAAACATTGTGGCAGCTATCAGTACCTGGCTGGATATTACCGACCGTAAACGCGCGGAGGAAGCCCTGCAGGCCAGCGAAGCGCTCTACCGGGCGATTGCCCGCAGCATTCCACGAGGCGGGATCTTTGTAGTAGATCGTACTCTTCGCTATGTGATCGCCGAAGGAACCGTCACGGAACAGTTCGGCGTGACGAAGGAATCGCTCGAAGGTCACACGATTGCCGAGGTCTTTGATCCTAAGATCGCCGCCCGAATGGAGGCTCGTTTCCGGCGGGCGTTCGAAGGCGAGACGATCAGTTACGAGACAGAACATGAGGGCCGCATCTACTGGACCCAGCATGCAGTCATGGACGACCCCCTTGGACATGCGATCGTGATTACTCTGGACATTACTGAGCGCAAACAGGCAGAGAAGGCATTAAGTGAATCCGAACAGCGCTTCCGGGCTATCATTAATCAGGCAACGGCAGGTATAGTCCGGTCCGATATCGAAGGCCTGTCTCTGTTCGTCAACCAGGCATTGTGCACAATGCTCGGGTATGCCGAGTCTGAATTGATCGGTGAATCGATCTGGAAGTACATCCATCCCGACGATATTGAAGAGAGCAGAAGACTGTTCGACCGTTTGAAGGAGAAAGGCAAACCTTTCCAGCAGGAAAATCGATTTATCTGTAAGGATGGATCGACACTCTGGGCCAATGTGAGCGCCGCGCCAATCCTCGACGAGGTCGACATGCCTCAATCGGCTGTGTTCGTCGTCGTGGATATCAATGAACGCAAGCAGGCGGAAGAGGCGCTCCATCAGCTTAACCTTCAGCTGGAAAGCCGTGTCGAGCAGCGGACTGCTGAACTGCAGGCCGCCAACTGGGCGCTGTTCGAAAGCCGCAGACGTCTGCAGATCCTTTCCCAGAGGCTGGTTGATGTCCAGGAGGAGGAGCGCCGGGCTATCGCACGTGAGCTGCATGACCGCGTCGGCCAGACCCTGACAGCCCTGAATCTGAACCTGACGATCGTCAACGATCAGCTTGTGAATCAGAGCACCCTGCCCATCACCGAGCGGCTGGCCGATTCGATCAAGCTGGTGACGGAAATGATCGCCATCGTGCGGGATGTGATGTCAGACCTGCGTCCGGTTGTGCTTGACGAATATGGCGTGGAAGCCGCCCTCCAGGCCTACCTGGGCAAGTATGAAACACGCTATGGCATCCATGTCGATTTTGCCAGGTCCAGCCGGGCCATCCCCCGCCTCGGAGCCGGCCTGGAAATGACGATCCTGCGTATTGCCCAGGAAGCCTTGCTTAATGTCGCCCGCCATGCACAGGCCGACCATGTAGCCCTCTCTCTGGAGTGGGAAGAAGATGCCGTTTTGCTTAACATCGAAGACAACGGCGTTGGCCTACCGTTTTCCCGGGATATGAATCATCGGGAAGGCCATGGGATGATGCTGATGAGAGAGCGTGCAGAAGCGGTCGGTGGTACGTTGACCATAGCGTCCCTCCCGGCGAAAGGCACCCGCATCGAGGCGCACCTTCCCTTTGTTAATGATGACAGACAAAAGTTTGAAAAGGATCAGCACTTATGATTACAGTCCTGCTTGCAGATGATCACACCCTGGTACGAGATGCCCTGTGCTACCTGCTGGAGGCTCAGGGAGATATAAAAATTATAGCAACAGCAGCGAATGGGGAGGAGGCCGTCGAGCAGGCAATGCGTCTCTGTCCGGATGTGGCTGTGCTGGATATTTCCATGCCGCGCATGGATGGGATCGAAGCCGCAAAACGGATCTGCGGTCACTGCTCCGGCACACGGATCGTGATGCTGACGATCTATCACACGGTGGAGCACGTACAACATGCCCTGCAGGCCGGGGCTTCGGGCTTTGTCCTCAAAGATGCGGCCGGACAGGAGCTGGTGACCGCCGTTCGTGCTCTCTACGGCGGGGGCAGCTACTTTAGTCCGCGGATCGACGGGATCGATGGTCTGGACCTGCCGGGGGTACACAGAATCCAGGATAATTAGAGCGGGTGTTGAGCGGTCCGTCGTTCACAACCGGCACCGAGGGAGGTCATGGTAATCGGGAAGGATTGCCGGCGGAATGCCGCCATTTCGGCATCCGAGTCTACGCATATTTTCTCCGCTTTACGGCAAGATACTCCTCCAGTAGGATGATTCATTCCTGTTTCCATGCTACACTTTTTTGATATTGTCCGGGAAGATCCATCCAAATCAATAACCTTGACTTTATTCGGATACCGTAGCGGAGACTTGACATGTCCTCATCCAGCCCCATCGATTTTGATTCCCTGTGGGATTATAACCAGCCCGACCGGACCGAGATGCGGTTTCGGGAGATCCTGCTCCAGATCCCGGAAAATGTCCCTGCTTTTCTGGAGCTGCTGACCCAGATCGCCCGCGCCCAGGGACTCCAGCGCAAATTCGATCACGCCCATCAGACGCTGAACCAGGTCGAACGCAGGCTGGGAAGCATCCCCTCCCGCCCGCGTGTCCGCTATCTGCTGGAGCGCGGCCGGGTATTCAACACGGCCGGCGATCCAAATCGGGCCCGGCCCTTGTTTGAGCTGGCCTTCGAGTTGGCCGATCAGCTCTCGGAGGATTTCCACGCCGTGGACGCACTGCACATGCTGGCGGTGATTGCCCCGCCAGACCTTAGCCTGACGCTGAATATGCAGGCTATCCAATGCGCGCAGGACTCGAGGGATGAGCGGGCCCGCAATTGGCTGGGGTCGCTGTACAACAATACAGGCTGGTCCCTGCATAACATGGGAGAGTATGCACAGGCTTTGGAAATGTTCGAGAAAGCCGAAACCTGGCGCAGGTCAAACGGGAATGCCGCTGATGTCCGGGTCGCCGTCTGGTGTGTAGCCCGGGCCTTGCGCTCGTTGAACCGGCTGGAAGAGGCCTTGTCGCGGCAGATGGATCTCAAGAAGGAATTTGATATTGTGGGGGAAACGGATGGGTACGTCCTGGAGGAGATCGGCGAGTGCCTGCTGGCGATGGAGCGGCCGGAGGATGCAAAGAAATATTTTACAGGGGCCTACGACATCCTTTCTCAGGACGCCTTTCTGTCTGAGCATGAGCCTGAACGGCTGGCCCGCCTGAAAACGCTGGGGAGTTGACCCATCAGGCAGAGCGGTCTGCCTGATGGGTCACTTTCAGTGCCTTCTCAGGTTTGGCCGAATGGATCAGCTCCAGGTGCTTTTTCAGCAATTTCTGGAAATAGGCAGTGACAAAAGGTGCAACGGGGTAAGCCAGTAGATGCTTCACCCCTTTATAGCGGTTCATCAGCTCCTCATACATCAACCACTTATCCAGGACTTTCATGGCGCTGTATACCCTTATCAGCACTTCGTTGACGGGCTTTTCATCGCAATATCCCGCGGTGATTTCTGAGCGGTATTCCCGCAGCAGGGATTCGGGGTAGTAGGTCCCGCGGGAAAAGATTTGCGGCTTGGAAGTTTCCGGATGGATGAGGATCAGGCCCAGGTCCGCGTAGACCGGAGCCTGGCGGGTCTTGATATCGATAATACAAACCCGATTATCAGAGGAATACAGGACATTGTCGCAGGTCATATCGGCGTGGGACTGGGAGAAGGTCACAAGGTCGAGATGGATATGTTCCATCTTCCGGGCGAAGGCTTCCACCAGAAGCTGCGAGCGGATACGGCCGCGGCTGAAGGATTCAAGCCGCTCTCCATACGTTTCTACTTCCGTGAGTATGTCATCGGTCGTATATCGTTTCTCAATTGGGATGTGAATGTGGTGGTGGAAATAGTGCAGCCACCTGCCTGTTTTCCGGGCTGCGTCCCTCAGCTGATCCATGGTTTCTGGATTTTTGGATGTACGCTGGCTGACAAGCAGCTGCCTCAGGGTCTGGGAGGGATACTCCTCCATCACAATGGCATGATACTTATCCATGTAGGTGAGGGGACGAATGGCTCCAAAATCCTGTTCCATGTGCGCGAGCTTGCCATACACAAACTGCAGGGACTGGTATTCGGTCGGGATGTTCTGGTGAATGTCGCTTTGAACAGCCTGGGTCAACGAGTCCATTTTTGGATTGCGGCGGATCTTGACCAGGATGGTTTTTCTACCGGAATCTGCGCGGTTAACCGGATAGCGGAGAATAAAGGAATTCCGGTAGGAACGGATCTCAGGATCCTCCAGGCTGGAGCCTTTTCCATACCATTCGTCCAGCGAGTGTCGAATGGTGTTTGTGATGTCATCGATGATGGCTGTATCTTCTCCATTTTCTTTATATTGAGCGATCATGGTGTGCATCTCCTTTTATTCAGCAGATCCCCGGTCTTTATGTGATTCCTCCAGTACCCTTTGGATGTGATGTTGAAAACGTTTCCCAACGGCCTGCCAGGAATACCGTTCCCGGGTCAGATGAAAACTATGCTCCCCAAACGCCTTGCACGTGGATGGGCTTTCCACAAGCTTCAGCAGGGCATTTGCCAGACCCTGGATGTCGCCGGGCTCCACCAGCCAGCCATTCCTGCCCTCCTCGACAAAATCGGGAATGGCTCCCACTCGGGTGGCCACAATAGGGAGGCGGGCGGTCATGGCTTCGATGAAGACGATCCCGAACGGCTCGAGATGGGTGGGCAGGCAGAAGACACTCGCCTGCTGGTAATACCGGTCGAGCTCCTCGGGCGGGATCTTGCCAACTACCTCGCAATTGGG
>DASUOS010000300.1:0-5415 GCA_036276515.1 Anaerolineales bacterium
TAATCCCTGCCCCGGCGGCAATGATGAAGACCAACTGCCAGACGAAGGGACTGCTCCCGCCGATCTGGGCCGCCAGGCTCATCAGCCCGGGAATCAAAAACGAAGCGTAGACGCCTCCCGCCAGGCGGCGTGCCGCTTCGCTCTTCATCCATTCCGGTTTGGATTTGACCACCGACCACCACAGCCCCACCAGCGTAAAGCAGGTAGCCGCCGTGACCGCATAGAACATATTGGTGTCCATGCTCCTCTGAGCTCTCCTTGGGCGTATTTCGCCTATTCTACTCCTTGTTCGGTAATTGTGATGAGATTTGTACGGAATTCGAAATTCAACCCTTGCAGTTTACGCCTGTCGCGAAGCCTCCTCAGAGGGTAGCTGCTTGAGCTGGGTAGATCTTTCATCCTGTCCATTGGGATAGGTGTAGACTCTCCTGGCGGCGGGGGAGACTTTTTGTCTATTTCGCTACACTCATGATCATGAAGAAGTAGACATCCCGAAACGCGCGGGGCACACGATTGTTGGGCTGCTAAAAAACAAGCAAAGGAAAGTACCATCATGAATTTCATCAAACGTCATACGTACCAAAAACCCATTTTGACCGGTATCCTGCTCCTATTCATCGCCCTGATGTTTCGCCTGATGGATATCTTTGTTCTCCGATTGGATGAACGCCTGGGAGAGATCATCTTATCCAAAGCCCTGGGGTTTGGTGTCGTACTTGTATTCCTCTGGGCAATCGGCAGGAAACCTGGTTCGATCGGTTTTCACGGCAGGCGATTCAGTGAGGGTCTTTCGATCGCTATCCTGATCACTATCCTGCCCTTTATCGTCGCCTACACTGTCGAATGGATGCTCCTCCAGCAGGCGGGCCAGGAGCCCAGGCTGTTGTTCTCCGCTATCGATCCGAAAGCGGGGGTCATGGGGGGCTGGCTGTTTGCCTTGTGGCTGGTAATGGGTAATTTCATCAACTCCTTCATGGAAGAAGGACTCTTCCGTGGTGTGATGTTGAACCTGTATCGTCTGAGGCTTTCCTTCTGGAAGTCGAACGGTCTGCAGGCCCTATTATTTGGCGCCTGGCATCTGGTGTGGGTCTTCAAATGGTATCAAACCGGTGTCGTGTCGACACCGGCTGAGATCGGTTTGGGAATTGTTGCAAACTTTCTGCCGCAGATCTGCCTGGGACTCGTATGGGGCTATGCCTATCTGAAGACGGAAAACCTGTGGTCCGCCTGGATGGCGCATACGTTGACGAACACAACGCTCAACCTGCTCCATGTTGCCACCCTGGATGCCGTAAACCCGGGCATGAGCATTCGGATGACCACCTTTAGCATTGTATCGCTGCTGATGATGGTCCTGATCCGGTATCTCTGTCAGCGGCGGAAGCTGGCAGATTTGAGAGTCTGGAAAATCGATGGCAATGTGGGCGTTGTTCAGGCCTGATTGTCATCCCATAAAGGAGTCTGGTCAATGAAAAGTCAAAATGTGAGGAACAGAACCACCCTTCGTAATCTGGGGATTTTCGCTCTCTTCGTTCTGGCGAGCGGCTGGCTTGGATGGGGATTGGATGTGTGGATGGGCAATTCCTCCGCGGAAAGCCTGGGTATGCTCGTGTGGATCGTTACGCCGCTGGTGCTGACTTTACTCCTGCGGACCTTCGCCGGAGACGGCTGGAACGATTTTGGGATCAGGCCAAACGTCAAAGAGAACTGGGTGTGGTACGTAGCCGCCCTGCTCGTCTTTCCCGTGATGACGGCCCTCGTCCTGGTCATTGGCGGCGGCCTGGGTTTCATTACATTCCCCGGCTTCTCGCCCAGCGCGCTGGGACTGCTCCTTCAGGCGTTCATCCTTGGATTGCTGCCGCAGTTCATCAAGAATATCTTCGAAGAGGCTCCCTGGCGCGGCTATCTTGCCCCTAAAGTGTATTCCCTGGGCTTGAACGATTTCGCCGGTCACGCAATCGTCGGGCTGGTCTGGGGGGCATGGCACATCCCGTATTACCTGTTCTTCCTGGACCGGGCGGTGCTTGCGGACTTCACGACGCTGGATCTGGCCATGTACATTCCCCTGGCAATCGGGGTCATGGTTTCCTGGTCGATCGTCTATGGTGAGATCCGCCTCTTGACGAATTCGTTCTGGCCGGCGGTCCTGATGCACATGGTGGAAGATGCCTTCCTGATCCAGCTCTTCACAGGGAAATATATCCAGATCACGCCCGGGACAGACTGGCTCGTTTCACCCATGAACGGACTGCTGATGTCTGCGCTCTTCATCGCGCTTGGAATTGGGTTGCGCCAGCTGCGAAAAAGAAGGATGTCGCCTGCCTTCAAAGCCAGTCCCCCCATCACCTCAGGGACTGCCTCACCCCGTGCATAACCGGGTTGTGACGTGACAGGATGCATGTGACAAAGCACATTCGGCCTTTGTAAAGAAGAAGCCCGCCATTGGCGGGCTTCTCTGCTTGTCTTGTTACTTCCCGTTGCGCACACCTCTGTGCACGGCTTCCGGGACCAGGCCGGGGATCAGCCGGGCCCGCATCTGGGTAGTACCCTCCTGGGCCGTGGACGCCGTGATATCGACAAAGGGCACCAGGTCCTGGCTGCAGACTGTCCCTTCGGGAGGCAGGCTGCCGTCCAGAAGATAGCTGGAAACCGCCTGGTCGGCGCACTGCGAGAGGAAGATCGAGACGTGCCCCCAGCCATCGAGTGAGAGCAGGCGTGAGTTCGGCAGCAGAGCGTCGACGATCTGGGCGCCTTCGTAGCGGGTGGCCGGGTCATAGTAATTGCCGACCACCAGCACCGGGTTGGCCGTATCGACTGTGAAGGGGCCGGTATAGCGCCCGTTCTGCTCTCCGGGCCAGGCGGCGCAGATGCTCGAAGCGTAGGTCCAGATGGGGCCGAAGTAGCCAAAGTCTGCTTCGGCCTGCTGGGCGTTATCCCACCAGGCGGCATAGTTATCCGGGTTATCCGAGTCGCCGCAGGCCACAGCCGGGAAGCCTTCGATGAAATTGGGATAGTGAGGGAAGCCGCGCTTGTTGACAAAGCCCAGGTCTTCCCAGAAGGCATACAGGCGCATCCCCAGCTGGGACGGCGGAGCCAGGGACTCGATATCGGCCAGGAAGAGAGCAAAATCGGGCCAGGAGAACGAGTTGTACATGGCGCCCAGGCTGTTGCCGATCAGGTCCTGGTAGCTAAAGAATAAGAACGAGCCATCCGGGAACTGGATCTGGATGGGCGCTTCACGCAGGCCCGCTGCCAGCGCAGCATAGCGCTCGGCTGCGCCGCCCGAGAAGGCGCAGGTCGCCGGGTTCTCATCGCACAGGCGGAAGAACTCGTTCAGGGTATCCATGGCGCCTTTGTCGGAGCGCAGGCGGGTGGAGAAGGGGACCGTGTCGCCCTCACCAGCCTGTCCCGTGGTCCAGGCGACCGGGTCGAGCACGCCGTCCACCACTACCGAGCGGACCCTGTCCGGGAAGAGGCTGGCATAGGTCACACCCAGGAAGGAGCCGTAGGAGTAACCGGCATAGGTCAGCCCCTCGTCGCCGACCGCCTGGCGCAGCAGGTCCAGGTCCCGGGCCACATTGGCCGTGGACATATAATCCATGATCTTCCCGCCGCGCTGGGCGCAGGCCTCGTCTAGATAGCGGTCGGCGGCTTCCCACTCGTCTGCTTCTTCGAGGGTGATCGGGAAGGAGAACGGGGTAAAGTAGGGCGCCCACTGCCGGGGATTGCCGAAACAGCGCAGGGCCGTGCTGCGGGCAATGCCGCGCGGGTCGAAGCCGACCAGGTCAAAGCGCTGGCGGACTTCGTCGGTATACATGAACGGCCCGGCAAAGAGCACAAAATCCACGCCCGAGCCGCCCGGCCCGCCCGGGTTGAAGAAGAGCGAGCCGATCTTATTGGCCGGGTCGCCGGCCGGCAGGCGCACCAGGGCAATCGAGATCGTCGCCCGCCCCGGGTTGTTGTAGTCGAGCGGCACCTGGACCGTGGCGCACTCAAAGGGGAAGCCAAACTCACGGTAACAGGAGCTCCAGCTGACCCTGGGCGCAGGCGGAGCCGCCTGGGACGTATCCACAGGGAACAACGCCAGGATCAGGCTGCACGTGATGGCCAGACTCAGGATAAGACGAAGGGGTATCCGCACACTGTTCATTTTTCCTCCTTGGAATGATATGCGTGTATACGGGTGGCTGGAAAGAGGGCAGCGATGGTAAGGATTGTATGATTATTGTACAACGCTCAGGCGGCGTTGCAACATGCGATTCCCCTGCGTTTTTCATCTTGTAGATCACGCCTTTGGCGTGACAGGATGCATGTAACCCAGAACTTTTCATGAACCCGTCACGCTGCCCCCTTCGGGAATACCCTGCGGGCACAATGTCTGCGATAAGCGTGACCTACTAACTCGGACAATCTTTACCCTCTTGAAATTCTTTTGCAATGTTAAATCCGCCTGTCTATGCTACTATTGGGGTCGACAAACGACAAAGGCAAACCCGGTGAAAACCGGCGACGCAAAGCCATGGGTCTTCGACACACGCACGCTGTGGGTAAAGATCGCCAGGCCGCCGAAAGTCTAGTACCCTGTTTTGTGTCTGTTGGGCCTGGCTTTCATCAGCCAGGCCTTTTTTGTCGTATGTCTCCCGGGCACTGCCCGGATATCACAGCAAGCCAGGAGACATTATCGAGGAACATCAACCCTAACCCCTCTTTGTGCCCGTTGAGAGGTTGGAAGGTACCGAAAAAGCACAGGGTTTCCTCACTGGAAAATTATTTTTCCTCAGAGGAAACCACGGACTTCCTCAGAGGAACCTGAGCGTTTCCTCATAGGAAGATCCGGCTTTCCTCACTGAAAGATGCATTCTGTACAGCGAGCCTTCGACCCCCAGACCGTCATTCGACTACGACCCTGCCTCCCGCCCCAATATTGCGAGAGACAGGCAACTACCAAGGAGTAAAGCAATGGCCCTTTTGATACAAGCGTTTTCGAAATACTGCCCCAAGATCGACCTGGGGGAACCCGCAGACACGAAACGCTTCATGGAGCTCATTACCCAGAACACAACCCTCTCGGCCGGCGTTGTCAAGAACGTGCAGGAAAGTGAAGTGGAAACACTGATCGGCCTGCTCAGGGAAGGGCGCTCTGTTCGCACCGGCATCGCCATCTTCCGCCCGACCATCGATGCCCAGGGCAACCTGAGCGTCAGTGTGCGTGTGGACAGGCGCATTATCGACGCCCTCAACATGAGAAGCGCCTTCACTGGTAAAGTCACCAACAGCGCCAACATCGGCAAGACCAGCCAGGAGATCGCCGCCCTGTGGAACGAAGAGCACCCGGATGACCCGATCGTGCTCGAGCCCTCGGAGCCGGCGCTCCAGGTCTCGGAAGGACTGCGGGCCTCCTAGGCACTGCCTGAA
>DASUOS010000301.1:0-8234 GCA_036276515.1 Anaerolineales bacterium
CGCGGACTCCAAGCCGGACACCCACCTCCACCCGAACGTCTACTCCCACACGCACACTGACGCCGACCCGAACGCCAACGCCGTAAAAGCGTTGATGAATCTCCACATGCTATAATCTTTTACATGGATATTCGTGCAGGTATCATTGCCGCGGTCGTGCTTTCTTTTATCGGCGCGTTATGGATCTTCCGCTCCGGGTTCCGGACACTGCGCTCGGCAAGGAGACTCACGTTCTACCGGATCCGGCGCCAGCGCGAACGAGGCGGGTGGTTTACTGTGGGATTTGGCCTCCTGCTGCTGGGGATCAGCATATCGCTGGCGATGTACGGCGAACCGGTCGCTTATCGCTACTTTCCGCCCTCGCCCACCGCCTCCCTGACACCGACCACGACCCTCTCTCCGACGATCACCCTTTCACCGACCATAACTCTCTCACCGACGATCACTTTCACCCCCGCGGTCAGTGACACGCCGACCATCACACCCACGCCCTTTATCCCGCCTGTCATCGAAGCCATGTTCGAAAGCGTCGTGACGCCCAACCCGAACGCGATATTCAGCGAGCTCCAGTTTACCCAGGATTGTTCGAACTTTGTCGAGATCAACACTGCCACTGTTTTCCAGAACCCCATCCGCTACATGTGTGCGGTCTTTACCTACGACCAGATGACCCCCGGCGCCCAGTGGACTGCCCTCTGGCTGCGAGACGGCAGGCTGGTCCATTATGAGACCCTTCCCTGGGACGGCGAAGTGGGTGGGTATGGTTTCACCGAATGGGAAGCGCCGCCGGAAGAATGGCTGCCCGGTACCTACTCCGTACAAGTCTTCGTCGGGCTGGATTGGAAGGTGATTGGCCAATTCCTTCTGCAAGGGGACGCACCGACCGCGCCGCCGACCTCAACATCCACCTTCACGCTGACCCCCTCGCGAACCTCCACACCCACGAGGACGTTCACACCGACTCGAACGCCAACTGTGACAAGAACTTTTACGCCTACACAGACTCCGGGCGTGACGGCGACACCATAAGATAAATGGATGATCCGCCTTCTTACAGGCAAAGGACGGCAGATAAATGACCGAAATATCCTTTCAGGATCGCTATCCCGACGAGTTTGCCCACTGTTACGGCTGCGGCCGTCTCAACGAGCATGGGCACCAGATCAAAAGCTACTGGGACGGTGAAGAGTCGGTTGCTCATTACCTCCCCAAACCGTACCATATCGCCATCCCTGGCTACGTCTATGGCGGGCTGCTCGCTTCCCTGATCGACTGCCACGGCACCGGGACCGCCGCGGCGGCGCTGTACCGAGTTGCAAAAGAGCAGGACCCAGACAGCGAGCCGAACACGCGCACTCTCACCGCTTCCCTACACGTGGATTACTTGAAGCCAACCCCACTCGGCGTGGAGCTCGAAGTGCGCGGCCGGGTGAAGGAACTCAAGGGACGTAAAGTAATTATTGAAGAATGGATTTTAGCCAATGGAATCATCACCGTGCGTGGGGAGCTGGTTGCAGTGCAAGTGCCAGCGTCGATGGTAGAAGAGCTAATGAAGTCTGAAAATAGATAAAACAAGACTTATTTGTATTATGTGACCACATTTAGTATAATGTGGTCACATAAAGGAGAGCTGGATGGACGAAGTTAGAGTTGGAACTCGTGAGTTAAAGAGCAAGTTGAGCGAGTATTTGCGGCGTGTTAAGAATGGACAGACGATTATCGTCACGGAACGCGGCAAAGTAATAGCCCAGCTAGGACCCGCAAGCCAGACTGTGGAGGATCGTATGTGGGCCATGGTAGATGCTGGCCTGGCGGATTGGAACGGTAAGAAACCTAAGCCTTATAAGCCAAAGATAGTGAATCGTACCGGAAAATTGATGTCCGATCTGGTGATTGAAGATCGGCGATGATTATCTATCTTGATACGAGTGCACTCGTCAAGAGATATTTGCAAGAGGATGACTCGGACAAGATCATTTCGTTATTCAACAGTGGGGGTCATTTGTTTGGCAGCATCGTTGTGACACAAGTGGAAATGGCTGCAGCGTTACAGCGTGCGCTACGCATGAAAGCAACCACTTCAAGGCTTGCTACCGAGGTGTGGCAGGATTTTCTGGATGATTGGCAGTCGCTTACGCGCCTGCGAGTTTTTACCAGTACAATTGAACGGGCATCGGAAAACGCCTTCAAATATGATTTACGAGGGTACGATTCGTTGCATCTTGCCGGAGCCCTGCTTTGGCAAGAAACGTTAGGTGTGCAGATTGTTCTTGCGACCTTCGACCGAGAACTTTGGATGGCCGGGCAAAAAGCAGGTTTGCTGAGCTGGCCTCCAGGTTTTATTCTTGATTAACAAGCTCTTTATACACAAAAACTCCGAGGTTTGTTGAATCTCGGAGTTTTTGTTTTATTTCTTCGCCGGCCTGGTCATTTCCTCTTTCACTGTGTGATACAGGTTCTCAGCTTTTAACTCACTCAGCGCATAGCACGGCGCCTTGAGATGATTTGCCAGCTGCTGGGCAAGCCCCTGGTCGAAGGCGGCGTGTTCCATGTTGATGACGATGCTCTTGATCTTTTCATGCGCAATCAATTCCGCGAATCGATACGATTCCTCCTGGGGAGGCAGCGCGCCGATCGAAACATTTCCTGCTCCATCGGTTAGAACAATAAGCAATGGCTCGATATCGGGATGATGAGTCTTCTCCTGCCGCAGCACATCCGCAGCCAGGAAGAGTCCTGCCGAAAGCGGGGTCTTGCCGCCCACAGGAATATCCATTAAAGCTCGCTGGGCGAGCTGGACGGAATTGGTCGGGGGAAGGACGAGTGTAGCCCGGTCCTTCTGGAAGACGATCAGGCCGACACGGTCGCGGCGCTGGTAGGCATCCGTCAGCAGGGACAGGATCGCGCCCTTGGTTGCGTTCATCCGCTCGGCCACCGCCATGGACCAGGAGGCATCCACCAAAAACAGCACCAGGTTGGCCACGCGCTTGACGCGGATCTTGCGCTGCAGGTCGCCTTTTTCGATTGCAAAGGCGAGGCGCTTGCGTTGTTCGGTACGCTTCTTCTGAAAGGGAGCCGCAGCCCGGAATGTGGCGTCGAAGGCGATATCGTCCTTCTTTTCACCGGCGGGGCGGGCCTTGATATAGCGCCCGTGCTTGCGCTCCGTTTTGGTCAACGAGCGGCGGCCTGCATGCTTGCGGGCTAGTTTATCGAGCGGTGTGTTCAGTTTGCGCGGCTGGAACTTTTCGCCGGGCTTGACCTTCTGCCCGCCTTCCCACCAGTTGGCGCTGGTGTTGGCGAACACGTCCTGAGGCATCTGCTCGGGCTTGCCTTCCTGCGGGCCTTCCTCGCGCTCATCTTCGAGTTTTAAGTTTTTTTTTGCTCGGGTTGGCCCTGCTGGGCCTCGGTCTCCTGCTCCGCCTCGCTCGGGACCGACTGGCCAGCCAGCTGCTCAATGCGTTCCTGCAGCTGTTCGGTCGTCATCTCGGCCTGTTGGAAGGGAGTCCGCTTGATGCGGTGGGGGAGAGCCAGCTCGGCGGCCAGGGCAATATCGTGATCGTTGATCTTCGTCCGCCCTTCGAAGGCAGCCTGGGCACGGGCGGCTTTGAGAATAACCAGGTCGGCGCGGTGACCGTCCACGTTGAGAGAGGCGGTCAGGGCGGCGATGGATAGCAGGTCGCGGCTGGTATGGGTCACCTGTCCAACGAGCTCGCGCGCCTGTTCGATCTTATGCGAAAGCTCCTCTTCCTTTGGCAGGAAGGTATTGCGGAAGGCATCCGCATCCTGCTCGAAGGCCAGGTTACGCTCCATGATCTGAACGCGGTTCCGGGCATCGCGGATGCCGACGATATCGACGGAGAGGGCAAAGCGGTCCAGCAGTTGAGGGCGGAGCTCGCCTTCTTCGGGATTCATGGTCCCAACCAGGATGAACCGGGCGGGATGGCTGAAGGAGATCCCTTCACGCTCGACCATATTCACGCCCATCGCGGCCGAGTCCAGCAGAACGTCCACTACGTGATCGTCGAGCAGGTTCACCTCGTCGATGTAAAGCAGGCCGCGGTTCGCGCTGGCCAGCACGCCCGGCTCGAAATGGCGCTCGCCTTTTTGAATGGCCTGCTCGATGTCGAGAGTACCTACCACGCGATCCTCCGTGGCGGAAACGGGCAGGTTGACAAAAGAGGTTGTCCTGTTGTGTGAAGGGATCCTGGTTGTACCTTCGAAGCGTTCCTTGCATTCGGTGCACCAGGTATTCGGCTTATTGGGATCGCAGCCGAAGCGGCAGTCATCGACAACCTCTACCTTGGGAAGCAGCGCGGCCAGAGCACGCGCCGCGGTGGATTTGGCGGTACCGCGCTCGCCGCGGATCAGGACCCCGCCGATGCGAGTGTCGACAGCGTTCAAGATGAGCGCACGTAACATGCGCTCCTGACCTACGATTGCAGTAAATGGAAAAATGGGTGGCATGTATTCTCAACTCCGACTTGCGATTATAACGCGTGAATCCCCCTGGGAGGGCAGATTCCAACCTCGTTTCATTAATTAATACGGCTATCATGTTCTTTTACCGGGCAGGGTTGCAAACTTCTCCAATCACCTGTATAATCCCCTTTACATTTTTCTCAACCGGAGTTTCAAGTGACAGATCAGAATCAAGCCTTTCCTGCACAGGGGAATGATGCCAATCCGCAGGGAGAACATCATAATAACAATAATAACAATCAAACGATGGAGTCTTTGCTCAACGAACAGGACCTGAACGTCGATTTGCCTCAGCCCGGCGAAATTCGCACCGGGATGATCGCGAGCATCAGCCCCAGCCAGATCCTCGTCAGCATTGGCGCCAAGTCGGAAGGCGTTGTTTCTGGTCGTGAACTGGATCAGTTGACCCCGGAAGAGCGGGAAGCGCTGAAGGTGGGCGAGGAAGTCCATGTCTATGTCCTCAACCCCGAAGACGAGAACGGGAATGTTGTCCTTTCGCTGAAGCGCGCCCAGGAACAGATGTCCTGGGAGAACGTCGAGAAGCTGCTCGAAGGGGATACCACCATCGAGAGCAAGATCATCGGCTTCAACAAGGGCGGCCTGATCGTCGGCGTGGAGGGACTGCGCGGTTTCGTCCCCTCATCCCAGATCAGTGCCATGCGCCGCAGCCAGTCCACTGGTGATACGCCCGAGCAGCGCTGGCAGAAGATGATCGGCCAGCCCATTTCGGTTCGGGTGATCGAAGTCGACCGTGAACGCCGCCGCCTGATCCTCTCCGAGCGCGCGGCCAGCAGCGAGTCCCGCCAGTCCATCAAGGAGCGCGTCATCGAGGAGCTGGAAGAGGGCAAGGTCTATACCGGCCGCGTCACCAGCCTCGCCAATTTCGGCGCCTTCATCAACATCAACGGAGCCGATGGCCTGGTCCATCTCTCCGAGCTTTCCTGGGACCACATCGATCACCCGCGCGAAGTCCTGGAAGTGGGCCAGGAAGTCAAGGTCAAAGTCATCAATGTCGACCGCGAGAAGAAGCGCATCGGTCTTTCCGTCCGTGCCCTGCAGAGTGATCCCTGGCGCTCGCGCGTGGAAAAGTACAGCGTTGGACAGCTGGTCGAAGGCGTCATCACCCGTCTGACCAAGTTCGGCGCCTTTGCCCGCCTCGGAGGCGACATCGAAGGCCTGATCCATATCTCCGAGATCGCCGAGCATCGCATCGAGCATCCCAAGGAAGTTCTTAAGGAAGGTGAAGTGAAGAGCCTGCGTGTGATCCGCATCGATCCCGATCAGCACCGCATCGGCCTGAGCCTTCGCAAAGTGGATTCAGCGGCCTTCGCCGATAAGGACTTCAAATTACTGACTGCCGAGTTCCAGTCTGAAGATGAGCAGGAGCAAGAGGCTCCTGAAGCTCCCGACGAAACCCCCGACACCCCGCCGGATGACTCCCCCGAGGAAAACAAGGAAGCCTGAAATAAAATTAAGAGCGTTCCGCACAGGCGGGGCGCTCTTTCACCATCATGCCCCTGATCATCGATTCGCATCAAGATATTGCCTGGAACATGCTCACCTTTGGACGTGATTACACGCGCCCCGTGGCGGAGACCCGCCGGCTGGAAGCGGGCACCATCGTCCCGGACGTGAATGGTGATGCGACCGCGGGCTGGCCCGAGTACCAGCGCGGGAGTGTGGCAGTCATTTTTGCAACGCTGTTCGCCACCCCTGCCAAAAAGAAGGAAGCGTACGATACGCTCTGGTATGCGGACCCCGAAAAAGCACACCGGCTTTACATGGACCAGGTGACCGTCTACCGCAGGCTGGTCGATTCCCATCCAGATAAATTCCGTTTCATTACTACAACGAAGGAACTCGATTCCGTCATCGAACACTGGTCGACTCCCTCGCTTAACGGCGAAGGCCATCCTGTCGGCCTGGTCTACCTGATGGAAGGCGCAGATGGTATCCGCTCACCGAAGGAGCTCAGCGAGTGGTATGACCTGGGCCTGCGCATGATCGGCCTCGCCTGGGCCGGGACGCGCTATTGCGGGGGCACGGGGGAACCGGGTCCGCTGACGCCCGAGGGGCGCGAGCTTATCGCTGCGATGGCGGACTACAACTTCATCCTGGACCTCAGCCACATGGACGAAGCTGCCGCGTACGAATCTCTCGACCGCTACGAGGGACCGGTGATGGCAACCCATGCGAACTGTGCCGCGCTGATGCGGGGCGCGGATACCAACCGGCATCTGCCTGACCGCGTCATCGAGGGCCTGATCGAGCGCGATGGAGTGATCGGTCTGATCCCGTTGAATTCCTTTCTCAAAGTCGGCTGGCTGCGTAAAAGCGGCAGCCGCCGCGAGGAAGTTCCCCTGGATGCCCTGATTGCGCACATCGACCATGTCTGCCAGATCGCTGGGGACTCACTGCATGCCGGGATCGGCTCGGATTTCGACGGCGGCTTTGGCCTGCAGTCCATACCCCCGGAACTGGATTCGATCGCCGACCTGCAGGTGATCGGGGCCGGATTGAAAGCGCGTGGATATGGGGATATAGATGTCGAAAATATTTTGGGAGGGAACTGGCTGAGATTTCTGCGCAGGAACCTGCCCACATGAATGGCGAGGCGGCAAACGGCAGCGTATCCTATCTGAGAGTCCGCTTCAGCCTGATCAGCGTCACCCTCGGACTGCTGATCTTTACCATTGGAGCAAAACCCAACTGGTATGGCTGGGATCGAAGCCCTGTGGTCGGCTTCATTCAGATCGCCGTTTTTCTTATGGGTCTTGCGTTAATCTGCCTGGGCGGCTTCGTAGGACTCTCCGCGTTATGGGGTAAGGAACAGCGCAGCATCATCGCAGATATCGGCCTGCGGGTCGTCGGGACAGGATTTGTGATCTCTGTGTTTACCGGCCTGGCGGATGTATTTGGCATGGGCTCACAGCCGCTCCCGAATGTACCCTACTTCGGTCCCTGGCAGGCGGGCGGTGTGCTGATCGGCCAGCTTGTGATCGCCCTGGGATTCCTGATGGTCATCCCCTATCACTTATATTTCCAAAAGCTGGATAAATAAAAACGCTCGGCTTTCTAGTATGGGGGCTGCGGATTTGAACTCCATGGGCTTAAGAATAGTCTTATAAGACGTGTGTTGGCTTCCAGCAATGCCTCTCCCACGAATCTCAAGAGCTTATCCAGCCATACGAAGAAAAATGGCCTTCGGATTCCGATCAGTGCGAGCGTAAAGAGAATAATAAATATTCCAAACAGGATGGCGTAGACCATGATTCTCAAGATCAAGAATGAAAGAACCAGGATCAGGAGAATGGGCCATGTGAAAAGAGCCAGAACGATGGCGGCTGGGTGAAAATTCCGCCTTCGGGGATCGGTGCTATTCCGCCGGGCGTTCGATCGATACGAATAGATCACACAAATTAAAACAAATACCGTTATCCAGAAGTACCCTTTGCAAATGTCACCGGTGTAATAAAGCAGCATAGTTTACCCCAACAGTGATCCCTGCTATATTTTATAACAGTTTTCAACATTTATGTACAAGTTACAACCATCCCGCATCTGGATGACGCGGGATGGTGTGCCGTCTTACAGGTATGTTTCAGTTTTCCAGAAATCGTTTCGCAGTTGCCACCAGCATAGCCGTGCCGATCGGCAGGGCGCGCTCGTCGAGGTCAAATTTTGGATGGTGTAGCAGGTAGTCCTCGTGTCCCAGCTTCTGGGTGCCCAGCGTGAACATGGCACCGGGGGCATGC
>DASUOS010000302.1:0-10405 GCA_036276515.1 Anaerolineales bacterium
CTCTCTTCAGGAGGGTGCCAGGGCTTCATAAGATAATAGTTCAGCCCAACCGCATTGATCGAATCGATCGCGGCCTGGGTATCGGCGTAAGCCGTCAACAGGACGCGCTTGGCCTGCGGATAAGCTTTTACCGCTTCCTTAAGGAATTCCACCCCGTTCATTTCAGGCATGCGCTGGTCGACCAAAAACAGCGCGACGGCCTCGTTGCGCTGTTCCAATTTCTTTAAGTATTCCAGGGCGGCTCTGCCTGAATCGATGGGGATGATGCGGTAGTCCTGTCCATAGTGGGAGCGCAGGTCGCGCTCGATGGAATTCAAGACTGATTGATCATCATCCACCGTCATGATCACTGGTTTAGGCATGAAGAAATTCTATCATCAAACGCAGGAAAAACATTCCTGCATGACGTTCATGACAACTTGGAACTGATATAGAAAGAAAAACACAAAGCACTAGAAAAGGACGACCAAAGAATCGATCATGGCTTCTCGGGTATCCTAATAAACAATACAGGATATACTGCAACAATCATCTCGGCGCATCCGGAAACCACCTGGCCTTCATGGCCCTTCTGTTCACCAAAAATAACGACCCACATACCCTGCCCGGTAGAAATATCCGTCACCGCTGCGATCAATACGGGCTCTCTTATTTTTCGCACCAGGCTCGCAAAGCTGCCGTATGGAAAATCGTCGAAACTCTGCCGGACATCGGAGAGTAGAACTTTGGGAACCTGGGTCTTATATATCTCCTCCTGCGAAGAGAGCGATATATAGGATCCGGTATTTATTTTGAATCTGACAGGTACCAGACCCGATGCACAGGTCACAGGCTGTACATGTACAGGCCTGGCAGTCGCGTTGAGTAGTGGAGCGCCGATCAGTGAAAGAAGGATCAACGCAAACGCCACATAACAGGAAACTCCAACAGGGATCATTTGATCTGCAAGCCGTGAATCCTCCCAGCTTTTGAAAACAACCGGGTAGAAGACAAAACAAACTGGCAGAAATAAGGACCCAATTGTCGCCGCATACGGCCGAACGCCTGCATCGATCGGTGGCAAAAAGGGAATCGAGAGAAAGGTTCCCAACCAAAAAGCGAACATGAATGCAAGGACCGCGTTCTTTCTATTCATCCAAATCCGCCATAAACCAAACAGGAATAACAGCGCAGCAGAAGCCTGGGACAGGAAGTCAATCACTTTGTTACCAAAATTCAAGAATCCAAATCCAGACAATGGACCCGGCCGAATAAAGTCTACGATGGCTTTGACCGACCCCTGCACCAACCCCATTGGATTGTTTTTAATTTCTTCGAATGCCAGACGATAGAGCAGGCGGGATCGATCCGGCTCCGTCATCGAGGCGAGTTCCGGGTGATCGATAACGGCCTGAGTCCAGCGGACGCCTCCACGAGCCTGACCATAAAGCGTATCTGCAAAATTTGCAAATTCAACCGCACCGGGTGAAGCAATCACGCTTCCCAGCCAGGAATTGGATAGGATAGGAATTGCAAGTGCAGCCAGAAGAATAATGGAGAATTTTATATTGTCCCGGCGGTCCTTTGCAAAATTGACGACGCCGAACAGGATGAGAATCGGGATGACAAAGAATGTCCCCGCCCGGATCAGCAGCGCGTACGTCAGCAGCATTATCCCTAGTGAGAACAGCCAAAAAATTCGGGTTTTTACTGCTCTCATTAAAATAACCAGCGCCAGCAAACCGACCGGATAACCCAATTGTTCAGTAAGTGTGGTTCCAACATAAGGCCGGTAAAAGAGCTGAGAAAGATACATGGCAACGACTGCCGGGACACTTCCCAACTGCTTAAAAATCTCCTCAGCAAAGAAAAAAACTGCCAGCCCGTTAATAACTGTAAAAAGGATGAGTGTGATTTGCAAGTTTTGTTCGCTAAGTTTCAGCAGGACTGCAAGCAGGCTGGCGTATAATGGCCTGCGACCTGAGAAAGCACTGAACAAATCCCCTTCGATCAACCTGCTGGCATCAAAATAATATTCCATGGCATCCGCCCATGGCAGCAAACCAAGGACAATATTCCAAGTGCTCTCGGCGGTCTGCCATAAGCGTATCAGCGGCAGTGTAAAAGCAATGAGTATTAGCCCCAGGCGGAGATATCTGGCTCTCCAATCCGGTAACCGATACGTAAGAAAAACCAGGATCACCAGCACAACCAGGAGGAATTCATCGGTCAAGGGGATCCCTTGTCTCCTAAATTGTGGAGGAAGCGGGATAAGAAATATGGCCCGGTATAAGATTGCAATCACGACGAGCCAGATTGTGTGGCTCAGTATACTTTTTGTTTTATTTCCCATAGACAACAGGGATAAATTCATAACACCTTCACCACATTTCGCCCACTGATGCCGCTGACTCCCCCCCCACCGTGGACGCCGCTCCCGCAAAGATAAAGATGATCGATCGGCGTCCTGTGATTGGACCAGCCCGGCATGGGCCGCATGAACAGGAACTGGTCGAGCATCAGCTGGCCGTGGTTGATGTCGCCTTCGGTGAGGCCGTAGATCTGTTCGAGGTCGAGAGGAGTGATGGATTTTTGATTTTGGATTGAGGATTTTAGGTTGGGGAAGTACTCGGCGAGGGTGTTGATGGCCAAAGCTTCGAGGTGGGCGCGCTGGTCATTCCAGGTTTCTGTCTTCAGAAAGTATGGAGCAAATTGGAAATGAATGGAGACTACCTTACCTGAGGTTGTCACTTCCAGATAGGGTCTTTGAGAAATCTCACCATACTTGGCCGCATCATAGGCGCGTTCGAGATATTTGATGGAGGGAGCCAGGACAACGGCCCCGCCTGGTATTCCATGGCGTCCATCCGTCAGCAAATGGACCTTCGCCACCGAGCCGCGCATCTTGATCGACTGCGTGTGCCAGACGAATTCCGGCGGCAGGTCCTGCGGACCGACCAGCTTGAGCAGTGTGTGTTTCGGATCTGCAGAGGAGAGAATTACATCCGCAGTAATCTCATCGCCATTTCTAAGGACGACCCCCTTTGCCACCTGATTTTCAACTTGGATGCAATCCACTTCCGCATCACAGCGGATCTCGCCTCCAGAAGATTTCACCGCATTGGCAAGCGCCTGCGTGATCTCGCCCGCCCTTCCTACATTGATATGCGCCAGCCCGCCGCGGTTCATCCAGTTATGGATAAGGGTATAACCCGTCCCAGCAGACATGGGTCCCAGCGTGTTTCCGTGGATTGCGACGGCAGCCACGGCCGCTTTGACCGCTTCCGATTCAAAATATTCCTCTACCAGCTCCTGGGCTGTCATCGGCAGGGCACGGATGAAATTGAGCATATCCTTGCGGCCTGCCAGGCGGAGACTGATTCCCAGATCCATCAAGCCGAGGCCTTCCTTGGCATTGAAGTTGAGCGGCAGGCGCGGCATGATCCTGGAATAGGCCTTCTCCAGGATCTTCGCCGACACGTTCATAAAGCGCACAAACTCGCCCCAGCGCCGGGCATCCTTTTCGGAGAAGCGTTTGATCGCCTGGGCAGCGGTCAGGGGATTGGGGTCAAGGGTCAGGTGATCGGAGTTAGCTTGGAGAGAAATAAATGAAGGTTGGTCTTTAACTAGAGTAAGCGAGAGCTTCAAATCTCTGATGATATCTGGCCGCAAAGTACCACCTGTTTGCACCGAATCGACACTGAAACCGTCCCCAAACGATTCGGTCACGACCGAGCCGCCGACCATGCCGCGCCGTTCGAGTACCAGCACCTTTTTGCCCTGCCTGGCCAGATACGCGGCAGCGACCAGTCCATTGTGCCCTGCGCCGATGATGATCCTGTCGTAATGATTTGCCATAAAAGGTTCCTTGAAGCAGGGATCAGTCGACCACTGCGTTCTCAATAATGGAGAATGTTTTTGTCTTGCAGTTGATTTCCGCCTGGACACCATAGGGCAGGACGAACATGGGAGCGGTGTGGCCAAAGTCCATGCGGGTGATAATGGGAAGGTCTGTCAAACCCAGTTCGTCACATACCACCTGCAGGATGGCGCGGTCATAATCCGCAAAAGTATCCGGGGGCAGGTCGCCGCCGGGCCTGCCAAAGAGGATACCCGAGAGCTGCTGCAGGATCCCCACCGCGCCAAAGACACGCAGGATGCGCGTCACCGTCTCTGGCGGCGGAGCCTCTTCGGAGGTCTCGATGAAAAGGATGGCATTCTGCCAGTTTCGAGGGAAAATCTCTGTGCCGCGCCCCCAGTCGAGGACGTCGAGACAGCCACCGACCAGATGCCCGCGGCGGATGCCGTCGCCCTGGAGGAACGTCCAGCCGGTGGAAGGATTCAATGTTCGTTTGACCTTCTGATTGGCAGGGTCAGCCCAGTCGAGGTGTTCCGCCGTCCATCCATCTGTGGAAGGCTGGATTTCGCCTATAGGCTCACTGGAGAAGAGAGTCTTACGCAAAGACCGGACCATATACGGGAACATCCCACCGTTCTCGGCAAACTCTGCCATAATGCTGGGGCCGTAAAAGGAGGCCAGGCCCGCCTGATAGCAGACCAGGTGCTGAATCGTGTTATCGGAATAGCCCATAAAAATCTTAGGGTTGTTACGGATCACATCCAAATCCAGGAACGGGAGAAGGCGGATCGAGTCGTCCCCACCGATGGCGGTAAAAATGCCTTTGATCGATGGATCGGCAAATGCCTGCATTAAGTCATCGGCGCGGGCCTTGGGATTGCGGGAGAGCCAGCTTGCAGGGCTTAATGTGTTGGGCATTTCCATGACTTCCAGGCCAAATTCATCCTTCAATTGCTGCACGCCGATATGGTAGCGATACAGAAAAATCGAGGGCCCGCCCCACGAGAGAGACACCGTCGCAACTTTATCGCCAGGTGCAAGCTTTTGAGGCTTGATCATGTTACTCATTCGTCCATCGTCCATTGTCCATCGTCAAACCATCCCATCCTTCAACATTTCCTTCGCCGCCAGCATTCCCGCCGCGCCCATCACGCCTCCGCCAGGGTGCGCGCCGCTGGCGCCGAAGTAGTAGCCTTTGAGCGGCGTGCGGAAGTCAGCCCACTGCGGCGTGGGACGCAGGAAAAAGATCTGGTGCAGTAACAGCTCGCCATGGAAGATGTTGCCACCCGTGATACCGGCAATGCGCTCGATATCCTTCGGCGAGATGACCTGCATCCCGACAATGCATTGACGGATGTTCGGCGCGTATTCCTCGATCGTCGAGAGTACCGCTTCGCCCAGCTCATCCCGGCGTTCATCATTCCAGCCGCCCTCGAGATCATAGGGAGCGTACTGAACGAAACAGGACATGACATGCTGTCCCGGAGGCGCCATGTCCGGATCGATCATGGACGGAAAGATCATATCGAGATAGGGCCGTTTCGAAATCTGGCCGTATTTTGCATCGTCATAAGCGCGCTCGATATAGTCGATGCTCGGGCTGATGGAGACCGCGCCGCGGTGCAGGACCGAGTCTGCACCCTTGCCCTGGAACGGCAGCGCGGTGAAATTGGGCAGCTCGCTCAAGGCAATGTTGACCTTGCCCGACGAGCCGCGCGTCCGGAAATTCTGGATGGACGTCACAAATTCATCGGGGAAATGCTCTGGCTCCACAAATTGGAGGAAGGTACGTTTTGGATCCGCAGCCGACATGACGACTTTCGAGTCGAGCTCATCGCCGTTCTCCAGGATGACGCCCACCGCTCGCCCACCTTTGACCCTGACCTGCTTCACACCCGCACTGACCCGAATCTCGACACCAAGTGCCTTCGCCGCGTTATGGATCGAGCCGCTGACCCCGCCCGAGCCGTTCTTGGCGAAGCCCCAGGCGCGGAACGCCCCGTCGATCTCACCCATGTAATGGTGCAGCAGCACATACGCCGTCCCGGGCGAGCGCGGACCCAGGAACGTGCCGATGATCCCGCTGGCGGCCTTTGTGCCTTTCAGCGCATCGGTCTCGAACCACTCTTCCAGCAGGTCTGCCGAGGACTGCGTGGCGAGCCTGGCGATCATGTACAGCTCTTTTTCAGAGAGGCTTTTGGCGTATTGGCCGACCTTGAGCAAACCAAGTAAGTCCCGAAGGGATAGGGAGGAGGGGTCAGGGGGAATCAGGTTAATGATAGGTTTTATGGCCTTTGCGGCGCGGGCCATGACGCGGGCGTACTCGTCGTACGCTTCTGCGTCTTTTGGAGAATGGCGGTACAGCTCCTGGCGGGTCAGGTCATGGTCATCCCAGGCAGCAAGATAATCGCCGTTTTCCGTGGGTGTAAAAGTGCTGGGTAGTGGCAGGATTTTGAGTCCATGCTTCGGCAGTTCCAGGTCACGGATGATCTCCGGCCGCAGCAGGCTGACCACGTACGAGAACTCTGTGAACTTGTAGCCGGGGAAAATCTCCTCCGTCACCGCCGCCCCGCCGACGATATGCCGCCGCTCGAGCACGACAACTTTTTTGCCAGCTCGGGCCAGATAGGCGGCTGCTACCAGGCCATTATGCCCACCGCCGATGATGATTGCATCGTATTGGTTGGATGTCATAATTCTCCGTTCAAACGTTCAACGTTCCAACGTTTACTGCTTTTTCCACTCCGGCTCATAAAATGGAAGTTTTACAACGCGGGCCGGCGCGTGCTTGCGGTGATGTTCTACCGTAATCTCCATCCGTACAGCCGTGCCGGCTTCGAAATATGGCTTCTGCAAATGAGCCAGTGCAATATACTTCTTCAACAACGGTGACCAGGTGGATGTGGAGGCATAACCCACCTGCACATTGCCCACGAGAATCGGCAGACTGCCCCGCACCGCCATGCCGGGGATCTGCGGCGGCAGGCCAACGGACTTGAAGATCGTTTCCATTCCAACCCAATCGACTTCCAGTCCCATCATCTTCCACATGGAGCCTTCGCGCTTCTCACGTTCCAGGGCGCGCCTTCCGACGAAATAGCCGGGCTTGTCGAGCGCCACCGTCCAGTCCAGTCCCAGCTCGAACGGGGATGATTTCTGCGGCTCGATCCAGGCGTGGCTTGTGGAGGTGTAATCCACGTCGAGCATGAATAGGCCTGCTTCGACGCGCGCCATGTCCATGGCCAGGATGCCTACGGGCGCAATGCCATAGTCCGCGCCGGCTTCCATCAACCCATCCCAGACTGCGAGTGCATCTTTGTTATCCATCCAGATCTCATACCCGAGATCACCCGTGTAACCCGTGCGTGAGATCGTGACCTCTTTCCCGCAGATGCGGTTCTTCATCAGACGGAAATATTTCAGCCCGTCGACAGGGATGTCGGTCACTTTATTGAGGATCTTCCTTGTATTCGGACCCTGGAAACTGAGCGCGGCCACGTCGTCCGTCACTTCGCTGATCTCCACATCCATGCCGACCGCATTCATCGACAGCCAGCGGAGGTTTGGCTCGGCAGACGTCAGGCGGAAGGTGGTCTCGTCGAGCCGAGAGACAGTCCCATCGTCGATCATCTTGCCCTCTTCATCGCACCAGCCCGTGTAAAAAACCTGTCCCACGCTCATCTTATGAATGTTACGCGTGGTGACGCGGTGCAGCAGCGCCGCGGCATCCTTGCCTGTGAGGGTGTACTTGACCAGCGGCGTGACATCGATCAGCGCCGCCGCATTGCGGATCGCCCAGTACTCACGGTCAAGGGTCAGGTCGTACGAGCCGGCGGCCAGATATCCCGCCCAGCGCCGCCAGTTTTGCGGCAGGCAAAGCTTGGAAGTGCGTTCGTGGAATGGGGTGTTTTTGAGTTGGAACATAGGCTCCTAAGAAGACAGTGGACAATTAACGTAGGCCATTCAAATTGATTGTTCAATACTTAATATGTTAAGCAAGTTTCTGTTCGAAAATTTCATATTCTTGTTCCATGCCTTCTGCTTTTGACCATCTTTTTATTTCAGTTAAATCCACATCTTGGCTTTGAGCGACCAGGGTTGCCTGTAACAGCCCTTGATAATCATTCCAGAAATAGAAGGCACATAACCTGTCTTTCACACAATCTGTTGCTGAAATCACGCGTAGTGTCCCTGTTGTCAATTTAAACTCGCTAATTTCCCTTACAGGCTCTTCCCCTACTGAAAGGGGACCGTCTGGAAATTCCACAAAGAATTGCGTCTCAGGATTTGTGAAGTAACGGCCCTGTTCCTGGAACCCGAGTGTGTCCATCACAGATTTGATTTTGCTTCTCCGCACAAAGTTGGCATTGATCAAATCCAAATCCTTGGAAACATATTTATCACTGCTATAAAAAGCAACTGCACTACCGCCTGAAAGCACAACCTTGATCCCCTCGGCATCTAAAGAATCCTGTATGAATGCTGCCAGTTCCGCTTGGCTCATGTTCTTGATTTGTTTCACAAGCTTTTCCCTCGTGCCCTTGGCCGCCGGCGATTCATAATCAGCTCTTCTTGTTCTTCTGGGGAATAAAAGGAAAAAGCTTTTTTTAACAGGTTTTTCAATTCACCCAAAAATGGATATCGCGGATTGAAAACATAAGGCCGCGTACGACCTACTGAACGGCTTGCCAGAATTCCGCTTCTCTCAAATTTATCTAATTGATTTTGAATGGATTTCAAGTCGGTATTATAAAAACCGGCAATTTCGCGCGCATAGCCCTCCTCACGTGCAAAAATATACATCAGTACCCGTTCTGCATTTTTCGAGCCGAGGAGCGATTCGATCATTTTCAATTCCACCTGACGGAAAACAACCGTCATATGACGTAAGTTATCCGTCATTATATCACTGCTTGTTCGAATACTCCGCCGGGGCGAAGAAAACCAGCACCGCCAGGTCTTCCTCGATGGAATGAAATCGATGAGCCACATTCTTTGCCACATATACAACTGAGCCTGCCTGCACATCTCGGCTCTCGTCCGCGACGAGAATCTTGGCGCGCCCGCTCACCACATAGTAGACCTCATCCTCAGTATGCGGCGATTGGGGGTCCGTGCTGCCGGCAGGCAGAACATACAATCCCATGCTCAGGTCAGGGACTTTGAGGAACTCCAGGTAAAGCTCGTTACTGTCTTTTTGTTGGGAAATCAGGTGGGCGAGTTCGTAGGCTTGCATAGGGTTACTCCGATTTTGGACCATGGACGATAGACAATGGACAATTGCGGATCATCCAAAATTATATATAATTTTACCCGCCATCCCCCAAAACAAAAAGGACTGGCATGCTGCCAGTCCACTCGTTTGATTACCAGCCCGTGTTCTCAGGGATCGGAATCGGCAGCTGATTCTCCCAGCCGTTCTTACGGAGATACTGTTCGAAGGTAAGCAGCTCAGGGTGCAGCTTACGCAGCGCCGGGATGTCGGCGGTGTACGCTTCTCCGTTGAAGAAGTTGAACGCGGCTTTCATCTCCTCCTCCGAAGCATTGCTCCAGCCACCGGAGGGCGGTACCAGCTTCACGGGCCGCCCGATCACTCGGCTGAACGTCCCGGCGAGTTCGGGCTCAGTCAGCTCATCACCGGCGAGCTCAAGGGTCCGGCCAATGTATTCCTTCGGGTTCGCAAAAACCAGCGCGGCAAACACGGCGATGTCTTCCACCGCGATGATCTGATGTTTCTTATCGGGCCGCAAACCGTTGGCGGAGAACGTCCCATTCAGGATATACGCCCGGCTCCAGTTGTAATTATCCATGAAGGCCGCAGGGCGCAGGATGGTATAGGCGATGCCCAGGGACTGGATATATTGCTCGATCTGCCATTTGCTCTCGAAGTGCTTCTGTCCCATGCCGCGGTGGGCCGCGCCTACAGAAGAATACACGAGGTGCTGAACCCCGGAGGCACTGGCAGCATCGGCTACATCCTTTCCCTGTTGGATCTCCCCTTCAAAGCCCACATTCGGAAGCCAGAAGTTCTGCACGCTGAAGACTCCATAGGCGTCATGGAAGGCCTCATCAAGCTCAGCCCGATTGTCCAGGTCGCCGGGGACAATTTCTGCGCCAAGCGCTTTCAGTTTCTGGGCGGCAGGCTTGTTCCCATCCCGTGTCAACGCCCGTACTTGCCATCCCTCGGCCAGTAGTTTTCGTGCCACCGCTCCGCCCTGCTGGCCGGTCGCCCCTGTGACTGCAATGATTCTATTGTTCATCTTGTACCTCTATGGTTTTGGATTTTTGTTTGATCGCGATCCGGTAACTTTCCTCGAGCAGTGCGATCGCCTGCTCCACATCCGAGTCCTGCCGCAGGATAAAACTGATCCAGCCGCTGTCGGGCAGGATATGATGAGGCTGTGCGCGCCCTGTAGCGACGATCTCATCGCGCACCTTCTTCGGGAACGGGATGTCCACCAGGTGATTCCCATGGATATGCCCGATCTCGCGCCTGCCGATCACGTATTCCACGTCGCCGAAACGGTGCGGCTGGGAGGTCACCCCGGGCCAGGAGGTAACCTCCTT
>DASUOS010000303.1:0-3066 GCA_036276515.1 Anaerolineales bacterium
AGCAGCGTTAAAGCCAGCAGCAAATGGATCGTCAGGTTGAAGTGGCTGACAGAGGGGCGATCCACCAGCCCGCTGGCGACCATGACCCAGCCGGCAAAGGCCTGGGAGATAAAGAGCATTCCCATCAAAAAGTAAATGCCGAATTCCTTGAAGGGGATCCTTTTTGTGAAAAGGAAATAGAAGACAGGAATGGCATAGAACAGCCCGGCAAAGCGGGCGATGAAGCGGTGGAACCATTCGATGTAAAAAATGTATTTGTATTCCTCCAGGTCCATGTTGAAATTGACCTGCTGGAATTCAGGGGTTTGCTGGTACTTTTCAAACTCCACCAGCCAGGCCTGCTGCCCGATGGGCGGGGCCGTCCCGCTGATCGGATTCCACTCGGTGATCGAGAGCCCTGAGCGGGTCAGGCGGACGAACCCGCCGAAGACAATAAGAAACGCCACGATGAAGGCAAACAGGAAGAGCCAGTTCATCACGGCGCGGTTGCGCGAAGTGCCGGTGTTCTCCCGGTGAGTTTGAGGCATGTTGTGTTCTCCAGAAACGAAATCGCTGGCATTATAGCATTTGGTGCAATCTTTCACATGTGAGTTTTCTCAGGAGAACAAAAAGACCCGCCTTGTTACGAGGCGGGCCGCTCTCTAGGAGGATTGCAACTGCATCAACAGCTGGCGATATTGCTCCGCGGAAGGCGGGTTCATCAAGAGGATCTGGTTGATCGTGACGATCGCCTCTTCCTTGCGTCCCGCGCTCAGGAACGAATCGGCGATCGAGTCAAGCTGGACCACGGCGTCTTCGACTCGCCCGGCCTGCTGGTATTGCTGGGCGAGTGCTCGTTTCAGCATCAAATCGTCCGGCCGGTCCTGTAACAGCTCTTCGATGAACTTGACACCCTGCCCGTTGCGGCCGCTGGACTGCAGGTAGGTAAGATAGCTTTCCAGCTCGGCATTTGCCTGGGCGGGCTGTCCCAGCCTCAGGCTAATCTCGATCAGGTTTTTGCGTACACCCTCATCATCCGGACGCAGGGTGCGGATCTGCTCATAGACACGGACGGCCTGCTTCCAGTCCAGTTTTTGCATATCGATATCGGCCATGCGCTGCAGGATATGGACGTTCCAGCTGCGGTCGGCATTGGCCTGCTGGACGAAGCGCAGTGCCCGCGTGTAGGTTTTGCGGGCATCATCCAGCTCGGCCAGCCGGTAGTGGATATCTGCCAGCTCGAGATATTCCCGGATGGCTTCGTCCACCTGGCCCTGGGCAACCAGCTGTTCGATCAGCCTGGAGCGCACCCCCATGTCCATGGGTGCCAGCTGGACGACTCGCCGCAGCATCTTGGCCGACTGAGCCGCCTCGCCTCGGACACTATAGGCCTGTGCCACCGTGCTGAATTTTGCAATCGCTTCCTGGGTATGGTTCTCTCGAACGAGCAGATCGCCGATCAACGTATGAAGGGGGAGATAGGTCGGCGCGTACGTGACCGCCTGAAAGGCTTCCTCCATGGCGGTGCGAAGCTGCCCGGCGCGGGCCAGCTGGTGGATGTGGTTGATCGCCTCCAGCACCTGGCTCGACTGAGCCTGCAGGATGACCTCGGCCAGCGGCATGGGCATGTCATCATCCTGGGATTTTGGCATTTGCTCGCGCGCCCGGTACAGGTGGTCGCGCCAGTTCTTGCGCATGAGCATTTCGTTGATGTTGTCGCACAGGCGCCGGAGCGAGGCCTCATCGGTCTGGGACGCCTGCGCCTCGATCAGCGGCTCGTACATCTGGCTGATCTCCTCGGCCTGCTCGGCAGGGACCACCATTGAATCGGCAAGTCGCAATGCTTCAAGGTATTCGATCGAAGCAGTCCCGAGCCTGCCCAGCTTTTGTTGGATCTGCCCGAGGAGCAGGCGGGCCGCCAGGTTGAAGTCGTTGTGCTTGACCGCATGCTGCAGGTGGCGGACAGCCGACTCGAGCCGGTCACCGTTGGATCGCAGCAGACCCAGGTCGAAATACAGCGCGGGATGATTGAAGCCTGCCTCCAGGGCATGCTCCAGTTCCTCGGCTGCCAGGTTCTCGTTGCCCTTGGTCTGGGCATCGATCGCCTGGCCGAGATGAAGGACGACCTTGGTCTGTTCGGAGGACTGCATCGAGAGCTGGCCGGTGCCGCGCATGAGCGCCTGCAGCCCGCGCCGCACCTGGACCGACGCGCCGTCGTCGGTGGAATAATCGAAGAGGATCTCTGCCAGCCGGGTCAATGCCTTTTGACGGGCCTCGGAAATCGGGTCCAGACCCGAATCGGCCTGTTTCTTGGGCTGATCCAGCTGCCTGACCTGCGCCATTGCAATAGGACCTGTGCCTCCCTTGGGCCGTAACGGTTTTGGCAGCAGCTGGCCGGAATGGAGCAGAGTTTGCGCCTGCTTTGCTTCCATGCTTTCGGGGCTGATCTTCAAGGCCCTGGCGACCAGCTCAACGGTTTTTTGCATGTTGCCTGTGCGCTGGACGAGACTGGCGACCGCGATGTATTCGGTCACCGCCTGCGCCTTGTGTCCCAGCTTTTCATGGGCGAGAGCCAGACGGGAGTGCGCCAGCACGTGCTCGGGGTCGAGAGTGGTGACGTGAACCCAGCTCTCCATCGCTTTATCGATGTCGCGCCGGTTGAGGAACAGGTCGGCCGCCTTGAACGCTGCGTCGATGGCTTCCTTGAGATGCCCGGTCCGTTCGAGGAGCTGCGCCAGCTTTTCCATCGGCACCGGGTCGGTCGGAGTAACATGCGCGACGCGCCGGTAGATCTGCAGGGCTTCCTCGAAGCTCCCCTGCTGGTACAACGCCAAACCGAGACTGTTGAGTGCCTTTGGCTGGTCGGGGATCTCCTGCAAGGCCTGGCGATAGGCTACGGCCGCCTTGCCCCATTCCTGGTCCCAGGCCGCGGAGTGGCCCTCGTTCATTGCTTTCTGGAAGATATCTTCTCGTCCGGGCATGTGGGTATTATATCGTAGAGAAAAGTCCGAATTGCCCCTACAAAGGGTTCATTTCGATATTGATATGCGATAATGCTCGCGCCCAGGCTGAACTAGGCCTCCAGCG
>DASUOS010000304.1:0-4598 GCA_036276515.1 Anaerolineales bacterium
ATGACCGAACCGGGATTGACCTTGTCCAGGTCGGCATATTTCGGCGCGGTGCCGTGGGTCGCTTCGAAGATGGCGTGACCGGTCTCATAGTTGATGTTGGCGCCCGGAGCGATGCCAATCCCGCCCACCTGCGCGGCGAGCGCGTCGGAGAGGTAATCGCCGTTCAGGTTCAAGGTGGCGATCACATCATAATCACGCGGCCGGATCAGGGTGAACTGCAGGCTCACATCGGCAATGGAGTCTTTGATCAACAGCATCTTCTTCCACTTGCCATCGCCGTGGGTGTCCCACAGTTTCAACGCTGCCTCGATTTCCTGTTTGATATCGTTCTGCTGGGCAGGCGACATCATGTCGAAGCCGGGGTCGATCATCTTGGCGTTGTCTTCCACGCTCAGATCAGGCTTCGATTCCTTGTTGCCCAGGATCCAGGTCTCGCGCTCGGTGACGATCTGGTCTCGGAATTCGCGTTTGGCAAGCGTGTACCCCCAGTCCTTGAACGCGCCTTCAGTGAACTTCATAATGTTGCCCTTGTGGACGAAGTTCACGCTCTTGCGTTTATTGTCGAGTGACCATTGGATGGCCGCGCGCACGAGCCGCTCCGTGCCTTCCACCGAAACAGGCTTGATGCCAATGCCTGCCGTATTGGGGAAGCGCATCTTGGCATATTCCTTCGGGAACGCTTCGTTGAACAGCGCTTTAAACTTTTTGTTTTCTTCCGTTCCATGCTGGAACTCGATACCCGTGTAAATATCCTCCGTGTTCTCGCGGAAGATGACCATATCCACATATTCGGGATGTTTTACGGGGGACGGCACACCGTTGTACCAGCGCACAGGCCGCTGGCAAACGTACAGGTCCAGGATCTTGCGCAGGGCAACGTTCAGGGAGCGGATGCCGCCGCCGATCGGGGTCGTGAGCGGACCTTTGATCCCCACCAGGAACTCTCTGAAGGCTTCGGTCGTCTCATCGGGCAGCCAGCTCTGGAACTGCTTGAACGACTTTTCGCCCGCGTACACCTCCATCCAGTGGATCTTGCGCCGGCCTCCGTAGGCCTTTTCCACCGCCGCGTCGAATACCCGCACCGAGGCGCGCCAGATGTCGCGGCCGGTGCCGTCGCCTTCGACGAACGGGATGATCGGATTCTCGGGGACATGGAGTTTTCCATCTTGGATCGAGATCTTCGCCCCACCTTCGGGCACCTTGACGTTTGTGTATGCCATCATGTTTCTCCTTGCGACGAATATGCGCGGGATTATAACATTCGGTACTGGCTCCTTTTAGTGACGAATATCATGAAAGTAGTCCATGCTTCGGCCCACACCGGCCGTTTTCGCCGTTTAATAGGTTTTTCATCCCCCTCTTGACACTCACACGATTCGGCGTAAAATTCCGCCCAATGCACCGACAACACCATCGCAAGCGATTGTTCCATCCCATTGCCTTCGGAATACTTGTTTCTGCTTTTGGAAGTTAGAGAGTCGCTTTTAGCGGCTCTTTTTTTATGCCTGCACTTGATACCTGATACTAAACCTGATCCATGCTCAAACTCCCCGGCCTGATAGACCCCCATGTCCACGTCCGCGAGCCCGGACAAACTCACAAGGAAGACTGGGATTCCGCTACCCAGGCTGCGCTCGCCGGCGGTGTCACAACCATCCTGGCCATGCCGAATACAAAACCGCCGATCTTCGACGCTTCGACGCTCGAGCTGGCTCTGGAGGCTGCCCGCCGGAAAGCGCGCTGCGATTATGCCCAGTTCGTCGGCGCAGGTCCGGCCAACGCAGGCATCCTGCCAGGCCTTGCACCCCAAGCCGCCGGGCTGAAAATGTATCTGGACTCCACCTTCGGTGAGCTGCGCCTCGACGATATGGCCCTCTGGATGCCGCATTTCGAGAAGTATCCAAAGGACTTCCCCATCGTTCTTCACTCCGAATCCAGGACGATGGCTGCCGGAATCCTGTTCGCTGTGATCTACGATCGGCCGGTTCATATTGCGCACATTTCCCTGAAAGAGGAAATTTTATTGATCAAAGCAGCGAAGGAAAAAGGGATCAAAATAACATGTGAAGTTTGTCCGCACCATCTGTTCCTTACTGGAGAAGAGGGGGGAGAGATCAGGGGCGGGCGTCAGGAAGTCCGTCCGCATTTAGCGACGCAGGAGGATGTGAATGCCCTCTGGCAGCACATGGATGCCATCGACTGCTTCGCCACCGATCATGCCCCGCATACCGTCGCGGAAAAAGACTCCGAGGATCCCCCGCCGGGTTTCCCGGGCCTGGAGACGCTGCTTCCCTTGCTGCTCACGGCGGTTGACGATGGACGGCTGACCATGGACGATATTCTTCAGAAATCGGTCATCAATCCCCGCAGGATCTTCCATTTGCCCGAGCAGCCGGAAAGCTGGATTGAATTGGACGAGGACGCGACCTATGAGATCCATGCCGCGGACCAGTTTACACGCTGCGGCTGGACTCCCTTCGAGGGCTGGAAGGTCAAAGGCAGAGTGAGAAAGGTTGTCCTGCGCGGCAGGACGGCTTTTGAAGAGGGGAAAATAGGGGTAGAACCCGGCTACGGCCGGGATATTCGCAGGGTATGAAGCTCGAGACGGAACGCCTGATCCTGGGCGATTTTGTCGCCGACGACTGGCAGCGGGTGCTCGAATACCAGGCGGATCCGCTCTATCTCCGGTATTATGAGTGGACCGCCGCAGATCGAACGCCGGAGACCGTGCAGGAATTCGTCGGCTGGTTCCTCGATCATCAAAAACAGCAGCCGCGTTTCACATTTCAGCTCGCCGTCATTTTGAAATCGGACAACCTGCTGATCGGCAACTGTGGCATTCGCATGGACAGTCCAAGTGGCTTCCAGGCGGATATTGGTACGAACCGGATCCCAAATACTGGAACCGCGGCTACGCTATCGAAGCCGCACATGCCATCGTCGACTTTGGCTTCAGCGCCCTGAACCTGCACCGGGTTTGGGCCTGGTGTGTGGAAGATACTATTGGCTCGGCCTATGTATTGGAGAAGCTGGGCATGCAGCTGGAAGGACGGCTGCGTGAGAACGAATACTACAAAGACAGGTGGTGGGATACACTGATGTATGCCACCCTCCTCAGGGAATGGGATGAGCACAAAAAAAAGAGACCTGTACAATGGAAGCAAACCGAGTAGGTCACGCTTGCAGCGTGACGGATCAAGAAAAGAAAGCAGGAGTTATGGAAAACTTTACAGATGTAAAACTGGAAATCTTTGCCCCGCAGGAGTATGCTTTGAAGATCCGCGATGAGCTGGCAAAGATCGGGGTCGGGCGGATCGGGAATTACGATCATTGCGTTGCCCTTTCCGCGGTGCAGGGGTATTACCGCCCACTGCCCGGCGCCGACCCATTCGATGGAAAAATCGAGAAGATCAACGAAGTGAAGGAATATAAGATCGAGGTCAATTGCAGGCGGGAGCTGGTCAACGAAGCGATGAAGGTCATCAGAAGAGTTCACCCGTACGAGGAGCCGCTGGTCAATATTATCCCACTGGCAAACCACCTCTTTGATATGAAAAGCATGTCCGGAAAGTGAAACAGAGTCCTGTCTATTTCTCGGTTAATGTGCCGTTGACATATTTGTGCAGCACGCTGGCAATCAGGGTTTGGTAAGGAATACCCTGACGAATAGCCCGCTTTTGCAGGGCAAGGAGGTCCTTCTCTGAAATACGAATATTGACGCGCTTATCCTTGCGAAACGTAGCCTTTGCATAGGCCTTGTATTTGTCCTTCTGCTCGTTAAGCTTTTTAGCAGATTTCCACTCCTCCGCCTCGTAAGAGGCAAGAAGTTCCAGTTCATCCTGTTGGAGTTTCAAGTTGCTCATTCTTCACCACCTTTCAAATATTTCCGGGTCGCTTTGCGACTTGGGATGATCGTTTTCAAAAACACTTCCTGTTCATCCTCTATGAAAGGGACCAGATAAACGTAATCATCCATCTGTACAACGAATATCTTTTGTCCTTTATACTTTTCCTGGTTGGGATGTTCCAATACATCGAGCAGAAATCCCATTTCGATATAAAAGACAACCTCTTCAAATGAAATCTGCCGCTCTTCCTTTAGAAGCTCATTTTTCTCTATATTCCATGAGAAATATTTCATGTCCAAATTGTAGCACTTTGTGTGCCTTTTGGCAACAAGGTCTAGAAATCCCTATGATGGACCGGATCTCAAGGAATGACGACAGGCCCGATCTTTTAAGACTGTTATTGTGAGGTTTTTAAGACGTGGCGTCTCAACAATGAGCAGCAGACACTTGCATATGAAATGAGATTGCCCTTTCGCAGCGAACATTCCTCCCAATGACAAAAATCC
Source organism: Anaerolineales bacterium (assembly GCA_036276515.1). GTDB lineage: Bacteria > Chloroflexota > Anaerolineae > Anaerolineales > Villigracilaceae > Defluviilinea. The sequence goes on from DASUOS010000304.1 coordinate 4,355, forward strand.
AAGGAGATTAAATAATGCACATGATCAACACAAGTCCCTATCTGCCGTTCGGCGACCAGCGCACGGCGCCCTGGTATGGCAAGGATATTATTTCCGTCAAACAATTTTCACGCAGTGACCTCGAGTATGTGTTCGGGGTGGCGCACGAAATGCGCGGTATGGTCGAGCGGGTGGGAACCTTCGACCTGCTGAAAGGCAAGATCCTGGCCAACCTGTTCTACGAGCCGTCGACGCGCACCTCCTC
>DASUOS010000305.1:0-7456 GCA_036276515.1 Anaerolineales bacterium
TGGAGGAAGGTCTGATCACGCATATCGTCCAGACAGTACTGCGTGACTGCGCTGCGGAGCTGAAATTTCTCGGCCGGGATGTCTCCGTGCTGGAGAATATCGCCGCGCCCTTCCCACGAATGTCCTATGACGACGCGGCCACGTACTTGATCGATCTCTATGAAAAAGAGACCGACCCGGAGCGCAGGGAGCTGCTCAAGTTCGAATGGGGCATGGACTTCGGCGCACCCCACGAAGTGGAATTGACCAGGCTTTACGACAAGCCATTATTTGTCTATGGCTATCCCAGCGCGGTCAAAGCCTTCTATATGGAGCCCTGGCCTGGCCGTCCCGAGGTCTGCAAGTCCGTGGATCTGCTGGCGCCCGAAGGCTACGGTGAGATTTGCGGCGGCTCGGAGCGCGTGAGCGACCACGATGCCCTGCTGGCCCGAATCCGCAAGGAGGGACTGCCTGAAGAGTCCTTCAAGTGGTATCTGGAGCTCCGCAAGTACGGCTCGGTCCCGCATTCGGGATTTGGGATGGGCGTGGAGCGGGTCACGGCCTGGCTGTGCGGCATCGAGCATATCCGCGAAGCGATCCCCTTCCCGCGCACGATCAAGCGAGTGTATCCGTAACGAAGGTACACAAGTAGGCAGGGAAAAGTGAAAACGTCTCCGGAAATATCCGGAGACGTTTCATTTTGTTATGAGCCTCTGGCTCAGGGGATGATCAGCACCTGTCCTACGCTGATATTGTTGATGTTGGCGATATTGTTTGCGGATGCGATCGCCGCCACAGTCGTGCCGTATTTGATGGCAATGATCGTCAGGTTTTCCCCGGTCCGGACGGTGTGAGACCTGCGAGAAGGCGCAGACCCGCTTCCACCGCCGGTGGAACCGCCACCATTTTCAGAGGGGATTGCTATCGCAACCGGCACTGTTAACTGATCGCCCGTTTTCAACAACTGAGGGTTTACACTGACCAGCTCACGCACGGTCACGCCATATTTATTGGCAATGGTTTCAAACGAATCGCCTGCCACCACGGTATGTTTTGGCTGCGTCTCCGGCTTTTCAGTGATGACCTCGGCACCGGCAAATTTATACAGGTCCTCCAGTGAACCGTTGAACAGGTTCAGGTCCACGTTTGCGTTGATCCCGTTGATCCGCCCTCTCTCGCTATACTGCCAGAACGTCCAAGTGAACCAGCCGCGCGGCAGAACAGGCTGCGATCCCGGCACATACACGTTGGGATATTGCGCCAGCCAGAGGGGATACTCCTTGGCCCAGGAAGGGGGTCCGCCGCCTGCTTCTGAAAAGTGATCCTGCAGGAAATATTGCCCGGAGTAAATCATCGGTTTGCGGTTGAAGGCCTCTTCCACCAGGTCGAGCCAGGTCCTCGCCCGCGTAATGATCTTTTCCTTGCCCTGGTTATCATGAGTTTCGAGATCCAGGACCGGCGGGAGCTCAGCGGTATCGCTCATCGAACGGACGTAATCGATGAACTTATTTGCCTGTTTCTTTGCATCCACATTGGCGCGGAAGAAATGATAGGCACCCCGCAGAAAGCCTGCGGCTTTCGCACCGCGCCAGTTGTCGTCGAACGTGGGATCGGCGTAGTAATCCCCCTCGGTTGCCTTCGCAAAAACAAAACGCTGTCCTGCGGCGCGTACTTTGGGCCAGTCGATCCCTGCGTTCCAATACGATACGTCAATACCCGGAACCGTTGCCATCGTCTTCTCCTTGAGAGGTGTTGATCTTGTTATAGAGTAGCACAGTTTCTTGTCAGCGCAAACAGATAATTTTGTCAAGGATAGAGACGCTGACAAATTTAAGAATAGTCTATTAATGTTTCTCTACCATTGCACCATTCTTTATGGTATAAGAATCATCGTCCCTGCTATGTTCGTGATGTTGCACCTTCCGTTTTGGGCCAACACCTACTTTCAGGGTCTCTAACTCCTCTAGAAATAACGCGATAGGCCTGAGCCAAGGCGGCGTTTCTGGGTAGGGACCCACCTGCGTGAGCAGGTTCAAAACTCCGCAGCACACGGCACCGGCGGGGGCATTGAATCGATAGACCCTAAGGGTTTTCGCGAAGCGACCCTTAGGGTCTTTATAATTATGGGGATCGATGAATAGCAATCGCTGCGCGCAGGCCTGATTCAAAAGCTCCCTGGATCCAGGCATGATAGAGCGAGGCATGTTCTCCGGCAAAGTGGATCCTTCCTTCCGGCTTGATGATCTCATCGTGCAGCAGGGTCTGCTGGCCCGGATCGAACAGGGCGAACGCACCCCCCGCGAACGGATCGTCATGCCACATGTGGGAGGCGCCTGTTTCGAATTCATCCCGGATCTGCGGGTGGATCATGGCCGCGTTCTCCAGGGCCTGCTCGATGCGCTCATGAGGTAGTAGTGAGCCCCAGCGCTGGGCGTCCTCTGACCATGTGTAGCTGGCCAGGAGAATGCCGCGCCCGGTCTCTTTTCCATAATCGGTGTAATACAGGTTACGGATGGCCAGATCAGTGACTGTGCCTCCACCATAAATGCCGTCCTCTGCTTCCCAGAAACGGCTGCGCGTCTGGAAGAAGATCTTGGCCGATGCATCGTAATGCAGCTGGCGGATGGCGCGCTGCTTGAGGCGCGAGAACGGCTGTAGCACCTCCACATGACGTAACACCGGGAACGGAACCGTAAGAATGGCATAATCGCCGCAGGCCTGGAAGCGGCCGGAACGCGTCTGGTAGTGGACGATCACCTGGTCGGGAGTCTGATCGATGGCGATCATCCGGGCGCCGTAGCGGATGCGCGATCCCAGTTCAGGCAGGAACGCACAAGGCAGGTTGTCGGCGCCGCCGACGATCTGGCACATGTCGGAATAATAATTTCCGCCGTCCTCCCGGAACAATTCCAGGAAGGATGAGTTCATCATGGCCTCCTGGTTGTTGAGCAGGCCGAACATTTCGATCATGCCTTCCGACCAGCCCTTGAGCTCCAGGAACTCGCGTACCGAGTACTGGTCATATTCGGCATTGATCTGTTCCCAGCCGGCCTCACCTTCCTTTTCGATCATCTCCACCAGCGGGCGGATGGTGTCCTCCCAATGTTTAGCGGAGATCCTCCCCCTTTCCGCATCTGAGACCTCAAAGCCCATCAGCTCGGGATTGGCGATCACCTCCGCCATTCGGCGCTTCACACCCCCGATATACACATACGTCTGCGGATTTCCCATGGGGAACTCAGAGGTCTGCAATCCAAACTTTTGGAGATAAGCCATCGTCAGGTGATGGGAACGTGGAAAGCGCATGGCACCTGCCTCCCCGTACAGGCCGCGGGCGAATGGTTCACGCATGGTGTAGATCCGACCGCCAATGCGGTGCTGGGCCTCGAGGAGGAGCGGATCGTGTCCTGCCTTGAGCAGCTCATATGCGGCAGAAAGGCCTGCAAGCCCCGCTCCGACGATGAGCACTTTCTTGCCGGGCCTGCCTGGCTCGAAGTGTTTGCCAATCCCCTCCTGGACGACACGAATGTAATCACTGATGGTGTGTTGAGAATGCATGATGCCTCCGATGAAAGAAAAAATAATGACTAATCTTATCCAATATCCGCAGAATTTTCAATCACCATTTCGGACTTGACGTAGCCCGACCGCCGGAGTACAATCGCCGCCATTAACAACCGAATAACGGAGATCTAGCGGCTGGGTCCCCAGATGGGGATCACGAGGTGGAGGTTCTGTCTCGCGAGAGACACGCTAATCCCGGCAAACTTGAGCCGGGAGAAAATCGGATTTGATCAGCGGATGCCTCTGGAGTTTGTCACAGACTCCTTTCTCCCTTCCGAAAAAGCGCAAGGAGCAACAGGTTTAAAAAAACTCTGTTGCTCGGGTTGAAAACTGGCCGGTAACGGCCCGGACAAGACCAGCGCAGTGAACCAGGCGATTCCCTGCCTGGTCGATCCCTGGAAGGGCAGTTTTATTTAATAGCGTTGCTATTGTTTAAGGCATGCCCCGGGCATGCCTTTTTGTTTAACGAAATAGACTTCGCAGGTCTTTTCCGGAGTGCTCACAGTCGAAAGACCTCCGAAGTCTCAAGAAATCGAGCAAGAATCGGGTCGGCAGAGTAAGAAGAGGTTCATAGAATTGGACTAAAAGGAGAGACTATGAACACTCTAACCGATTACAAACAAAGCTCTGAAGATTACCTGCGCATCGAGCAGGCGATCCTGTACCTTGAAAATCATTATCAGGAACAGCCCAGCCTGGAACAGGTCGCATCCAGTATTGGGTTAAGTGAGTTCCACTTCCAGCGATTGTTCACCCGCTGGGCGGGGGTCAGCCCCAAGCGCTTCCTGCAGTTCCTGACCAAGGAAAGCGCCAAGGAGCTGCTCAGCCGCTCAGAGAACCTGCTGGAGACCACCCACCAGGTTGGGCTCTCCAGCCTTGGACGGCTACACGACCTGTTAGTGACGACGGAAGCGGTGACACCGGGTGAATTTAAGACCCGCGGCGAGGGTTTGACCATTCGCTATGGGATACACGCTTCTCCTTTCGGAAAATGCCTGGTCGGCGTGACCGAACGCGGCATTTGCCACCTGGGCTTTGTCCAGGCGAGCGAAGGAGAGGCGATCGACAACCTCGTGGCGGATTGGAAGAATGCCCGGATGGTTGAGGAGTCCAGATCCACCGCTCCTCTGGTGAGTGCAATCTTCGATGCAAACCCTGGAACTCCACTGCATGTCCACCTGCGTGGGACGAACTTCCAGCTGAAAGTCTGGGAGGCCCTGCTGCAGGTCCCGGCTGGCCGCGTGACGACGTATGAAGGACTTGCACAGCGCGTCGGCCAGCCGAATGCCTCAAGAGCGGTTGGCACCGCAGTTGGGCATAACCCGATCGCGGTGCTGATCCCATGCCACAGGGTGATCCGCAAGGTCGGTGATTTTGGGAACTACCGCTATGGCGCGTCGAGAAAGAAGGCGCTGCTGGCAAGAGAGTTTATGACTACTTCGGCAGCTGAGTAGCTCCGAACCTCTGCTAAAACCGATGAGAAGAAGCGCTTATTCAACCTGCGCTTCGACTGCACTCGCCTGACAACTCGCACCCCTCTGTGCGAGAGAATCGAATTAGGAAAGAATGAAAACTAAAGTCTGGATAGCTTTACTGGCGTTGTATATTGTCTGGGGTTCCACGTATCTGGCGATCCGTTTTGCGGTGGAGACCATCCCGCCATTCATGCATGCGTCGCTGCGATTTTTGATCTCGGGTGCGATCCTGTATGCCTGGCGGCGTATGGCAGGTGACCCGGCGCCGACCGCGGGCAACTGGAAGGCCACGGCGATCGTCGGGACCGCGTTACTGCTCGGCGGCAACGGCCTGGTCGCCTGGGCGGAGCAAAGTGTTCCCTCGGGGATCGCTGCGCTTATTATTTCCACATCCCCCTTCTGGCTGGTGTTATTCGAATCGATGCGCTCGGGAGGAGCGAAACCCACCTGGCAGTCCATCCTGGGTTTGATTGTTGGGTTTGGAGGGGTGTTCCTGCTGATCGGTCCGGCCGAGATCACCGGCGGCGAGGGAAGCATCGATCCATTTGGAGCCATCCTTCTGCTGTTCGCCCCGTTCTTCTGGTCTCTGGGGTCCATCTATGCCCGGGGCGCAGACATGCCGAAGTCCACACTGCTTTCAACAGGTATGCAGATGCTGACGGGCGCAGTAGCGTTGTTCATTGCCAGCCTGATCAAAGGGGAATTGAGCGGCTTCGATCCCGGCCTGGTCTCGACCCGCTCGTGGCTGGGTCTCCTGTACCTGATTACGTTCGGCTCGCTGATCGGCTTTGTGTCTTACGGCTGGCTGCTCCACAACGCGCCGGTCTCACTGACCTCCACGTATGCCTACGTCAACCCGGTCGTGGCGGTTTTCCTTGGATATTTCTTCGCGGGCGAATTGCTGAACAGCCGCGTCCTGATCGCAACGGTGATCATTATCGGGTCGGTGTTCCTGATCAATATGGCGCGGCAGACGAAGGTCAAGACCGAACCGTTGCAGGCCGTCCCCGACGGCGATGACTAACTACCACACTCCGGGAAGGGGCGCCTCTACGGCGAGGCTTGCAACCTAAATCCATTATCTGCATCGAAGCAGTTGGAAGATCAATAGAAAAGGAGACATTAAGATGGACGGCAAAGATCTGTTGGAACGAGTGAAGGAAGATAAAGTCAAGTTTATTTCCCTGCAGTTTTCGGATGTGACCGGGTCGGTGAAGAGTGTCGATATGCCGGTCCGCCATCTGGCGGATACGCTGAAGGACGGCGCCTGGTTCGACGGCTCCTCTGTGGAAGGGTTCGCCCGCATCCAGGAGAGCGACATGCGCCTGATGCTCGACCCGGCCACCTACGCGGTCCTGCCCTGGTCCTCACCTGAGTCGCGGCGGGCACGCGTGTTCTGTGACATTCACATGCCGAATGGGGATCCCTTCGAAGGCGACCCGCGTGGGACACTCAAGCGCCAGCTGAAGAGAATCGAAGAAAAAGGCTGGACCTTTAACATCGGTCCCGAGCCGGAGTTCTTCCTGTTCAAACGAGGGAATGGGCATGGCGTGCATCCCGTGCCCCACGATACGGGCGGGTATTTCGATTTTTCATCTTTCGACGAAGCCGTTGTCGTTCGCACGGCATTGATGGACGCTCTGGATGCGATGGGTCTCGAAGTGGAAGTGGGCCATCATGAGGTGGCCCTGGGCCAGCACGAGATCGACTTCCGTTTTGCGGATGCGCTCAAGACCGCGGATAATGTGCTGACCCTCAAGTACACCGTCAAGGCGATCGCCGCCCAGCATGGGCTGGTCGCTTCATTCATGCCCAAGCCGGTTTTCGGCATCAACGGCTCCGGCATGCACTGCCACCAGAGCCTGTTCGACAAGAACACCGGTGAAAACGTATTCTTCGACAAGGACGATGCCGCCCATCTTTCGAAGACGGCCTACTCGTTCATTGCCGGTCAGCTCGCCCACGCCCGCGCCCTGGCTGCCGTGGTGGCCCCGAGTGTGAACTCGTACAAGCGCCTGGTACCGGGCTATGAAGCGCCGGTCTACATCGGCTGGGCGCAGCAGAACCGCTCGGCGCTCATCCGCATCCCGCGCTATACGGAGGGACGCGACAAGGCCGTGCGCGCCGAGCTGCGCTTCCCCGATCCCTCGGCTAACCCGTACCTGGCGTTCACCGTCATGCTCGCCGCCGCGCTGGACGGCATCGACCGCGGACTCGAAGCGCCCAAGCCGCTCAATAACATCAACCTGTACCACCTGGATGCCAAGGAACGCCGCAAACTGGGCGTGAAGGAACTGCCCGGCTCACTCGCCGAAGCCCTGACCGAGCTTGAGAAGGACACGCTGCTCATGGACGCCCTGGGCGATGCCACCTGCGAGGCCTTTACCCGCGCCAAGTGGGAGGAATGGGACGAATTCCGCCTGCGCGTGTCGGATTAT
>DASUOS010000306.1:0-5634 GCA_036276515.1 Anaerolineales bacterium
CGTAAGCTGGCGGCCTGGGCAAAGGTCTGCAGGCCGAGATCCTTCCAATGGCGGTCGTCTGCCGCGTTTTGGGTGATGATCGGGTTTTGTTCCTGCAGCAGTTTCTCTGAAGAGCCGTTCACATCGATACCGGTCTTGTAAATGGCAACAATGTGCTCCGGCAGTCCCTGGAACGGCATCTGTCCCTGCAGGGAGCGGGTGTTCTCGTCGTACAGCAGGAAACCGAGCACTTCCACAGAAAAGAGAGGAGCGATCGTTTCGATGAGGCGGCGGATCAGTTCCGCGTGTTCGACCCTGGGATCGAACGCCTGGGCCAGGTTCGACAGTCCGCTGAGCTGGATGGAGCGGTTCTGCTCCCGGGTATAGCGGATCCCATTTCGGATGCTGTATGCAATCTGGGCCGATACCAACTGCAGCAGGTCAAGGTCATGCTGTCCGAGTGCCCCTGCCGTCATATGCCCGACTTCCAGTGTTCCTATCCGTTGATCGTCAGCGGTCAAGGGAATTCCAAGATAGGATTGGACGGCTGCTCCAGGCTTCCAGCCCGGGATCGGCAAGGGCGGAGAGCCGGTATCGGGGATTAACAGAGGCCTGCGACTGTCCAGCACTGCCTGGGTCAATTCACCGAACTGGGAATGCGCAGGCAGCACCAGGCGGGAGGAGCCGGTTGTCTCCAGCGTGAATATGGTGGACGATTGTGCCGTTTCATCGAACACCTTGATCTCCACAAGGTCCGCCGGGACAAGCTGGGAAACATTCAGCAGAATGGAGTGGAGAGTTTCTTCGAGATCCAGGCTGGCCGAAACCTGCCGGCCAAAATCAGAGACGATCTGCAGGATGGACGATTGCGAGCCGGCCTCATCCAGACTCGTGGTCAGCTCCACATTGCGCATGAGCACGAACATCAATGGGTACGGCCCGGGTACCTGGTAGGAGGTTGCTTCCACCAGCCGCCCACCCACCGAGAGACGTTTCTGTCCCGGGACGACAAACAGGTTCAGCAGCTCCTCGGCCGGACGGGCGCGTCGAACCAGGCGCTCCAGGTCGGCAGGCTCACCGGGCTGCAGGCCGAACCACAGGCGCGCCAGGCTGTTCATAAACTCCACCCGGCCGCCTACCTGGATGATCAGGATCGCTTCATTTGAATGTTGTGTATCGGGGACAACGAACGGAACGACCTCATCTGGGGAAGAAGGAGACCCCTGCGGCAGCCGGCGCATGGCAACCACCACCAATACCGGGACGATCAGTATCAGGGAGATAACCACCAACCCAAGGCCTACTTCCAGCCCTGCTGCCATTCTCGAATAGCACCTTATCCGCCGGTTGCGGCATCCTGGCGGCGGGCTTCCGCGGCCAGTTCGGTGATCTCACGAATATCAGCAAACGTATGCCTGCTGGGGGAGACCACGCCGACAGACATGGTCATAAAGGGGACTTTGACGGTCGTCCCATCGCTGGAGGGAGCGCTTACAAACCCCTGTTCGCGGTCGATGAAGTTGTAATGCGTCAGAACCTCCTGATCGAAGCGTTCCTTGAGCCGGGCCTTGATGGCATCACCCTTGGTCTCGGTGGTAATAATGATGAAGTTATCGCCCCCGGCATGCCCGATGAAATCGGAGGTGGTTCCCATTTCGTCCACGACCTCGCCGATCAGCATGGCGGTGAAGCGCAGAACGTCGTCACCTGCCACGAAGCCGTAAACATCCTTAAACGAGTCAAACTGGTTGACACGCGCGTCGAGCAGCGCCCAGTCTTTTTCGCGGATGATGCGGCGGAGCTGTTCCTCGATCAGGCGACCGGCCGGCAGACCCGAGCGCGGGTCGGTCAGGCTCTCGCGCTCGGAGCGCCGGATCGCACCCTGGACGCGCAGCTTGAGCTCCTCGATATCGAACGGCTTGGTGATGTAATCATCTGCGCCCAGCTCGAGTCCCTGCAGCTTGTCGCTGCGCTCATCCTTCTGGGTCAGAAAGATCACCGGGATGTGGCTGGTGCGCATGCTGGTGCGCAGGCTCCGGCACACCTCATAGCCATCGATATCCGGAAGCATGATGTCGAGCACGATCAGATGCGGCAGGACCTGCTTGGTCCTCTCCAGGGCATCCGAGCCGCGCACGGCTACATCGACATCGAAGCCCATTCCGCTGAAATAGATCTTCAGCATGTTGCCGATGTCGATATCGTCTTCCACTACCAACAGGCGGGCTTTTCCCATAAGCGGCCTCCAATGTTACAGTTGCGCCACGCGCATCCGGCGTGAGGTCGATGCGTTGCGGCGCACAATTTCGATTTGCTGCGCTGTGACTTCCCTCTCGAACGAGCGGAACCCGCTCAAGCGGAAGCCATGCTTCTTAGCAATTCGATCGATTTCCTCCACGCGTTCGCGTGTCAGGTGTTTGCCCAGCGTGTAATTCTCGAAGCGGCCTTCGAGCGCCAGGGCAATTGTCTCAGCCATACAGGCGTACGCCTTGCCAGGCGGAAATCCAAAGTTAAAGTGGAAATCAACGGGGCCTGGTACATCCACCATTCCGCCGTCAATCACTAATATATCATCTCTCGCCGCTGCCACCATTGCAGAAACATCACGGGGCCGGGCCACGTCGCAGACCACACTGCCCGGCTGCAGATGCTCGGGCCGGATGATATCGTGGATGGCGCTGGTCACGGTCAGGATCAGCTGGGCCTCGGCCAGAACATCCATTTGGGTGCTGGTGACCAGCTCGGCTCTGGCATGGACCCCAAGCCGGGCGCGCAGTTCCTCGAGCGCCTGCTCGCTGCGGCCGACCAGAAAGAGCCGCTCCACATCGTCCGCCAGCAGCTCGGCGCAGACCTGGCCGATTGTCCCGGTCGCCCCCACCACCGCGGCGGTCGCCGTGTCGAGCGGGATCTCCATCACCCGGGCTGCTTCCCGGATGGCATCCACAGCCATCGAGACGGTGAACGAATCCCCGGTCGTGACCGGTACATCGAGAGCCCGGGCAATTGTAATCCCGCCATCACCCACAACGGAAGTGTAAGCGCCCAGCCCCAGGATATCCGCGCCCAGTTTTTCGGCCATCTGCCCGGTCTGGATGAGCTTGCGGTAGACGGTCCGCTCAGGCAATTGCAGCATTCTGCGCGGCGTGTACGGGCAGGCGATAAACCAGCCTTTGACCTCCCTGCCGGTTGCTTCCGAAGTAATTCCCTCGATCTCGGAGATATACACCGGCGGGAAGAATGTGGAGAAGAAATCGATCTGTCTCTCATTCAATATCTTCCCCAGCAGGGGAAACTTACGGCTGACATCCCGCTTCGGATCGATGGGATGGATGATAAAGGCAAATGTATCCACGCGCGCTACCACGACTCGAGCTGGCTCTCGCCCGGGCGCGGATACAGGCGTCTGTGCAGGCCGGCGGACCGTAGTGTATGGTGATCGCTGTCCTCGTAGCGGATGTCCCGGTCGATGACGCGGCGATCCTTCGAGGCAGCCAGGACCACGTCCGATTCAATGGTGCGGGCGGGGTAGACGATCATCCCGGAGCCGAGGCGGCAGTTGTGACCCACGGCGCTGCCGATCACCGGGCGGTTGGAGAAACTAAGTTTGCCGTTGCCATCCAGGGCACGGATCGGCGTGGGGATCAGGTTGTAGTCCGTAAAGGTAGAGCCTGCACCAATAAACGTGTTGCGCCCCACCACGCACATCTGCAGGCAGGTATTCTGGGCGATCATGCTGTTCTCCATGACCGTGGTCATGAACAGCGCCGCCCGGAACGGCAGGAAGGCCCCATCCCCCACCACCGAAAGCATGAGCTGCACATCCTGCGAGATGTTGACGTTGTTGCCGATGATGCAGTTCTCGATCACGGCGCCGGCGTTGATCGTGACATTATCCCCGATCGTGGTTGGCCCATGGATGGTGGCATGTGGGTCGATGACACAGTTCTTCCCTACGCGCACTAATTTAGAACATTCGAGGATCTGGCGGCCCTCATACAGCGCCTTGCCGAGGATACCCAGCTTGAAGGACAGGTCTTCATTCAATCGTTTCTCAAAGCGCGCGCCGCGCGAGAACAGACCATACACCACGTCGGCGATGAAAATATGGACCCAGGAGTCGATCGCGATCAGGGCCCGCAGTGGCACCTGGAACACCAGGTCGCCGCTCTGGTCGGCCATGTAAGTAGGTACATGATAATAGCCGATCTCACGCGCCTGCAGATCGATGACCAGCGGCTCCACATCCGCCACGGGACCGTTCGGGTAATACCACAGGTCAGCCAGATAGAGCTGGCCGGCCGGGGTATAAGAGGTCGAGAGCGGGAGGGCGTGTTCCCGGAAGGCCGGGTCGTCCGCAGAGAAGGCAGCGCGGCAGGGACGCTTGTTCTTCCGGGCGGTAGTGATAAAGACCCGGAAGTATTCCTCGTCAAAGAACAGGTTGTCGCGGTAGACAAGTGTTTCCCCGCGCTCGAGCGGGAAGCGCTGGCCGGGCTTCAATTCAAGCTCGCGGGTGGTGTAGGGAGCCAGGATATTCCGTTGGTGGAGCCAGAGGGGGGCATTATGGATGCGCAGATCACGCGCGGGTTCATTAAAGGGCGATATGGGATACGGCGCGTTGAGGATGACTTTGAGCATATGGTCTTTGGATAATTATTCCACAAAACCTGAAAAAAAGGATGTGAAGTTGACCCCGCTGACAAAACTGTGAATAGCCAGTATTTGATTAAAAGATGGGAGTCTGGTCGATCTCGATGGTGCAGGCCTCGTCCCCGGCGGCGATGCAGGTCTTTTCCTCGACATTAAAGACCTTGCCTCCGCTCAGCCAGTAAAGGGCCTCCTGCAGAAGTCCCACGGCCAGGTGGCAGACCGGGTCCGCCGACTTGCGCTCCCAGCACAGGGGGCAGCGCTCGATGTGCCAGAGGATCTTTCCATCCTCCTGCTCGACTCGTACGCGCTGGTCGGTGAACTTGTTAAAGAGCTCGGCAAAAGCGGCCGCTCCTGCCGAGAGTTTGGCCGGCAGAGGCAGCAGGCGGAATGCCATCTCGGTCAGGCCCATCTGGGTGCCATACTGGCGAACGCCGTAGTTAAAGCAGGCCCGTCCGATACGCAGGGACAGCCCGCGCCCGCCATGCGGACCGTAGGCATGCTCCAGCATTTCAGTCAGGTTCCGAACGGTCGAGAAGGCGAAATTCAGCTCATTATTATCCGGCGGGTAATGACCGATGAGCGCTGGCAGCTCCCCCAGTTTCAGGATGGCATTGACGCCATTCTGCCCCATCACGTCCTCCATGGACAGCAGGATGATCCTGCCCATGCGGTTCGGATAATTAAACGTAGCAATCGGGGTGGAAGGTGTGGGTATCATAAGGTTACCGAGGGGCTTGTGGAAAAGGCTGGGGACGTTTGAGGCGCCTGCATGGATTCATCACGGTCGAGGAAGTTCTTCAGCCGCAGAGCAAACGGCTGAGGCTCCTCCAGCATGGGGAAATGCCCGGCCAGCGGGAAGCGCTCGATGTGGGCATGGGGGATCCCCTTTAGCATCGGCTGCCACTGGTTCGGGTGCACGATCTTGTCGCGGTCGCCGTAGATGCCCATTGCCGGGACCTTGACCTGGTCCAGCAGAGGGCGCAGGTCGGTGCGGCGGAGTGAGGCGAT
>DASUOS010000307.1:0-9931 GCA_036276515.1 Anaerolineales bacterium
AATATCGCCAGCGAACTGTGGTTTGGGACGTTTGGCAAATTTCAGGTTGTAATCATGTTCGATGGTGCTCGTCGCGACAATGATGTCTCCCACCTGGACTTCGGGTGCAAGTGCTCCGGCCGCGCCGGCGCAGATGGCCAGATCGAACCGGGCATGATCCAATAGATGCTGTGTTTGAATGCCAAACTGGGTCTTCCCATGGCCGCCGCGGGCGAGGGTGGCATTAAGAGATGGGAAGTGATGTACCTCCAGCCTGCCGATCCTGCCTTGATGTGAATTCAATTCAAGGGCGCAGAAACTGTTGTACAGGTCATCATATTCTTCCTGGAGGGGGGTAATGATAACTATAGTTTGAACCATTAATTATTGATACAACGTTCTTTATCTGGTCAGAAAGAAAGCGTGATTTATGATTTGTCCACCCAGCTCAAGTCTTTTCCAATAAGAAGCTCTCTTAACGTAGCATGATGTGTATTATTCATTGAGATTAGCCGGGTTTCAAATCTGTATTTCACTGCCAATGAGCGGACTTCCTCGGCATCATCATAAGTCATCAGAAAATCCCCATTTGTTTTAGACATTAAGCCGAAGAGCCTTTCATGGTCAATTTGATGATACTTATAAAGACGAGAACCTGCTTTCTTTTTTGATGCAGTGTAGGGAGGATCAACAAAAAATACACTATTAGGGCTTTGTTGATTTTTCTTTATTATCTCAAATCCATCGCCTTGAATAAACTTGATGCGTTCTTTAATTTTAGAAATGTCCAAGATTCTTTTTCTTAATGTTTGTGGATACCATCGGGATAGAATTCCCTTCCCTTTTTCTCCATTCTTTATTAATCCCGCTCCATTTGCCAGAATTCCACCATGACTAATTCTGTTTTGAACGATTGTTTTTAAGGCTAGCTTCTTTACTGAAGTTTGTTTGGATAGCAACAAATGTTTAGCAGATTCCAGCGTTAATTCAAAGCCTGCAATCTCGTTCGCCAGCCAGTCTGCACCATCTTTAGTACTGAGGATTGTTTTCCACACTGCTGCGACTTGTTCATCTTTTTCAACCAAAATCACAGCTTCTGCAAGATTCTCAAAAGCCACCGTTAAGCCAGCAATAGCGCCGCCAGCAAATGGTTCGATAAACAGCTTTGGTTTTAAGGGAAAATGTTTGAGCCAATCTCTAATTTGAGGAATTAACCACGTCTTCCCTCCGGGATAGCGAAAAGGACTCCTTTGTGGAACGGAGGAAACATTTACCACTTTTGATTGGGCTTCAACTTCCCAGAATCCGAGTTGTTCCATTATATTTACTTATCTAAAGAATTTGACAAGGGTTCAACCTCTGGTGCAATACCAATTTCAGCAGGCGTTCCCATTATCTTTCCTTTTGAAATTCTAACGGTTAAGTATTCCACAAAATTGGTTACATCGCCAACATCAGGTGTTGTGATGGTATCCAAAGCATCTTTAAAGTAAGTATATTTCACTTTTCTTTTGCTCAAGACATATTTATCCTTACTCTTTTGAAAACCATATATCATCCATGCTATATCAGCTTCTTCTTTGCTGACCTCTTGAAGCTCAGGCAGCTGACCAAAAAAATTCTCATCAACAACAACAGTCATCTTTTTTCCCCATTGATGTAATATACTGCCTTTGTAAATCAATTGAGGCGCAAGTCTTTTTCTAGAAGATGATAAATAGTCGGGGCTTGGATAATTTTTGGCAGGCCATTCCATTTTGAAATTGGTTGCCGGGCTCTCCATATATCTCTCGAAGACTTTACGAATATTACCTGTAATATACACAGCTTGAACTTCGATGGCGCCAAAATCGGTAATTTCCCCATTTTCACCAATTGACGCTATAACGATGTCAATATTTCCCGCAGACTTTCCATACAAATCTTTCAATCTAGCTTCGGTTAGAGCTATATATTTCTTGCCTGGAAAGAAAAAATTGGCTGCGTCTGAGATTATTTTGAAATCATCTCGAAATCTAACAGGGCAAGTAGCGACTACGTTATTTCTTTCAATAATTGAACACACACCTATTGGGTCTGTAGCGCTAACTTTCGTGCAATTCATGCCAGATGAATTATGGAAAGGACATAATCTGCCATGTCGATGATTTTGTGCATCCTGCGTCATATTCTCAACAGGATATCCAAATACTTCTGCAAGAGGATTTTTAGGCATGTACTTTCTCCGGATGCTGATTAACCAAAGTATAGCATTTCTTTTCCAGCTGCACTCCTCCGCAATACATTGACTTACCCCTGCATCCTTTCCCACTCATTCAGCTTCTCATCCATCTCACGCTGCACCCGCTCATACTCCGTGCCGATCCTGCCGACTTCCTCCGGCTTGACAAAGGGACTCTCCAGCTGCGCGCCGAGATTCGCCAGCGTCGACTCGAGCTCGGTGATCCTGTTCTCCAGTTCCTGCAACTGGGCGACTCTGCGCCGCTCCTCTTTGGTTTCCCTGCTCTTTGCCCGTTTGGCTTCGACGCTCGAACTTCGAGCATCGTTTTTTTCGATCTGGTTCGCAGATAGACGCTCCACCTCATTTTCTCGTTGTTCCTTCATTTGAGAATAGGTGCCGTTGAACGTGGTCATCTGCGATTCGTCAGGGTCGATCTCCCAGATCTGGGTGGCCAGCGCGTCGACTAGATAGCGGTCGTGTGAAACAAGCAAGATCGTTCCATTGTAGGAATCCAGGACGGATTGCAGGACTTCCTGCGAGGTGATGTCCAGGTGGTTGGTGGGCTCGTCGAGCAGAAGCAGATTCGTATCCTGCAGGGCGAGTTTTGCCAGTGCAAGCCGGCCGCGTTCACCACCGGAGAGCATGGAGACGAGTTTGAAAACATCGTCACCTGAGAACAAATATTTGCCTAGATACTCGCGTCCCTGAAAGGGCAGCATGCCGGGCGAGGCGGCCAGGATCTCCTCCAGAACCGTTTTATCGGGATCCAATCCCTCGTGCGCCTGGGCAAAATAACCGATCTGCAGGCTGGCGCCGAGTGTGACTTCTCCGGCGAGCGGCTCGATCTGTCCGAGGATCGTTTTCAGGAACGTGGACTTGCCCGCGCCGTTGGGGCCGATCAGTGCGGCACAGTCCTGCCGCCGCAGCTCGATATCGGGCGTGGAGAACAGGAATTTTTCCGGGATGTCTTCTTCGGCCTGATACCCCACTTTCAAATTCTTTGTGCGGATGACCAGGTCACCGGAGCGGTTCGTCGAACGAAGATGCAGGTGCAGGTCCGGTGTTCTGCGCTGGGGAGGACGCAGGGCGCGAACGCGCCGCTCGGCTTCCTCCACACTGAACGGACTCGTTGTTGTCCCTACATTCAGCTGTGACCAGTTGGAGTTGGTCACCGCCTCCATGCCGACCTGTTCGATCGCCTGCACCACACGCGTAAGCCGCTTGAGCTTGCCCTTGGCCTGCAGCGTGTTCTGCCCGGAAATATTTTTCTTGATGTATTCCATTTCCTTGAGCAGTTTTTCCTTCTCGCTTTCGAAGATCTCGAAGCGATGGTTCCAGCGGATCTCGCGTTCCTGCAGATAGGTGCTGTAATTGCCGCGGTAATATTCGGCGCCGCTGATCGCCATCTCGAGCAGCGCATTGCAGGCGTGGTCCAGGAAATAACGGTCATGTGAGACGATGACTGCCGCGCCTTCCCATTGTGTCAGATAACCTTCCAGCCATTCGACAGCCCGGATGTCAAGGTGGTTGGTCGGCTCGTCGAGCAGTAAGAGGTCGGGATTGGACAGCAGGAGACGCGCCAGATGAGCGCGCGTGCGCTGTCCGCCGGAGAGATGATCGAGCGCCATCCCAAACTCATCGGGATCGAATCCCAGGCCGGTGAGCACCTGCTTGATGCGGACCTGGTAGACATAGCCACCACGCCGCTCGAACTCCTGCTGTTCGGTTCCATAGCGGGCCAGGGCCTGGTCCCGTTTAATCGGGTCGGACATGTCAGCTTCGAGTTTTTCCAGTTCCCCCTGCATGCGGATGAGATCCGCGAACGGCTCGAGGCATACATCCCAGAGCACGCCCTTCAGTTCAAAATCGGCTTCCTGTGAGAGATAGCCGATCCGCAGATTCCTGGCGCGCGTGACTGACCCGCCGGACGGTTCCTCCTGACCAATCAGGATGCGCAGGAGAGTGGTTTTTCCGATGCCATTGGGGCCGACCAGCGCCAGCCGGGCGCCCTTCGCTACCGAAAAGGTGACACCTGCGAATAGATCCTCTGCGCCGAAGGATTTGGAAAGGGAATTTACAGAGATCAGAGACATAGCGTACAGGTTCCAGTGTGAATTGCCCCCGAATTATAAAGCAACCCTCACCACCCGGGCGGGCAGTGAGGGCGCCATTATGCTTCCTCAGTATGATCGTGCGTGTCCGGGATATGGATGGGCTTCTCTTTTCCCAGTTCCAACGATCGTTGATACGCTGCCCAGACCGCGCGCGAGATGGCCGTGCGGAACCCTGCCTTCTCGAGATAATACAATGCTTCCGCCGAAGTCCCGCCGGGAGAAGTGACCTGATTGCGCAGGGTTGCAGGGTGGCGGGCGGCCTGCGTGTAAAACGAGGCGGAGCCTTTGATCGTCTGCAAAACCAATTGCTCGGCAATGCGGCGCGGGAAACCCATATGTACGCCTGCATCGATCAGCGCTTCGGTAAAGAGAAACACATAGGCGGGACCGGTCCCGGAGAGGGCGGTTGCCATATCCAGATACCCTTCGTCCTCGACAAACACCTCTTCGCCCAGTGCGCCTAAAATTTGGCGTGCCATTTCCTGCTGTTCTTCGGTTACTTCGGCAGAGGCCGCCCAGACGGTAATGCCCTCACCGATCTGGCCGGGAGTATTGGGCATGGAGCGCACCACGGCCTTGTGTTTCAGCCCGGCCCCGATCTTTTTCATGCTTGCCCCGGCAATAATGGATAAAAGCAGCGCGTCGGGGCGGATCCCTTTCAGTCCCTTCATCACTTCACTGAGGCGCTGCGGCTTGACCGAGAGCACGACCACATCGGCAATGGCTGCAGCCTGGGCATTATCCGTTGTGGATTGGATCCCATACTTTTTGTTCAGCTCGATGCCGCGCTCCTCACGCGGGCCTGAAGCGATGATGTTTTCAGGCATGGCCAGTTTCTTCCGTAATAAACCGGCGATGATGGCCTCTGCCATTGCACCGGGCCCGATAAAGGCGATCTTTTTGTTCAACATGGTCTTCTCCAATGCTTCCTTTTCATATTTATAGCGGACATTATACTTGTCACACCCCCTAAAAAAAGTGAGCGGACAGGATGTCCGCTCACTGACTGGCGATTGCTTTAAGCCTAGGGTTTATGAATAGGCCATCTGCTCGACGCGCTGTTTCTTGGCCAGTTTCCGGGCCGCCCTGGCTGCCAGCAGGTTCAGCTGTCTCTTCTGGGCGGAACGGATGATCAGCTTGAGAAACTTTTGATGGTTGTAGACCGGGTCGTTGATCAGTGAGAAATCGGCCGAGCCCGGTTCATGCGGGGCATAGAAGATGCCGCAGTTCGGGTTGATCTCGAGCATATAGATCGTGCCGTCGGCAGCCATGCGGTAGTCACAGCGCGCGTACCCATTGCCGTTCATGGCTTTGAACAGACGGGACGTCTGAGCGCGCAGGATCTTCTCGATCCGGGTATCGTCAACGGGCGCCACCGACATCTGCTCGTATTCGACCCACTTCATATTGTAATGCTTGAAGGATTCACCCTTCGGAAAGATGAACTCCACCGGCTTGAACGTAATCGGATTATTTGGATCATCGGGATTTTCGGCGATGAGGCAGGTGAACTCCCGGCCCTCGATGAACTCTTCAAGCAGGGCGCGACCGAACAGCTCGATTTCCTTTTCCGTCTGGGTCTTGAGCTGCTCGAGGTTGTCGCAGCGGGAATCGCGCGTGATCCCGATGCTCGCATATCCATGCGGCGGTTTGACGAGGATGGGAAAGCGCAGACGCTTCGAAACCCGCTCCACATCTTCGGCGCGATCCACCATCACCCAGTTGGGTGCGGGAACATTGGATTTCTTTGCATACGCCTTCATTTCCTGGCGGGAGGGATCAAAGAAAATCGAATCAGCACCGGTAAAAGCGAGCCCAAGCTTTTCCATGGTCTGCACCAGGCCAATGCCTGAGAGTTCATCATCGGGAGTGCCATCACATAGGTTTAAGAAAACATCCACTCCTTCACCGGTCAGCTCACGCAATTGTTTTTCTACATTCTTCGGACTTACCAGATGCTGTTTCCATTTGTACCCGTTCATGTGCGGCGATGGATCGTAGGGAACATCATTGGGGTCGGGTATGCTTGTCAATACACAGAGATACATGTCGAGTCCTTTTTTCCTTCTGTTTATCCGATCGTACGTTGCATCGATATAGGTTTTGTTTTCGATCGGGCTGCATGTTTTATTTTCTTTTGATCTATCCATATTTTTTTGTTGTTATATGATTCAATGAATCAAATCATATAAATTTTTATCATGCAACGATGTTGATTGTATCTATTTATTAGTTTATGTAAAGGTTTTTTGATGAATGATAAGTTTAAAATTTTGTTAGTATTCTGTATATATCGTCAATAAAACTTTATAAATGATTCAATCATTGCATGATCATCGAAAATCATTATTCATTTTTAGTTCGTTGTTGTAAACGTATTCGTTCTTGCGATGTTATGTACAAATAGTTGGATGCTCTATATCGTTTTGTGCTTCATGATCTTGTATCTTCCATGCTGTTTGTAATTCATCTGTTGAATTGAATCGAAACGATGTAGAATCGATCAAGAGGACAACATGACACTTCATTCCGAAATCTTTGAACAGCCGCAGCGGCTTGCATCGCTTCTTGAGAATCAGAAACCGATCGTGGGCGAGATTGCAAATGCAATTCGATCGCGCGATATCCATTATGCCTTCCTGGCCGCGCGCGGAACATCCGATAATGCCGGCCGCTATGCTAATTATTTGTGGGGCGCACACAATCGGCTTCCGCTTGCGCTGGCAACCCCTTCCCTGTTTACGTATTATCAAAGCCCGCCGCGTCTGGCACATGCACTGGTGATCGGTGTATCCCAATCCGGCCAGTCGCCGGACATTGTCAGTGTGCTGGAGGAGGGCCGCCGGCAGAACTGTTTGACTCTGGCGATCACAAACATTCCAGACTCGCCGCTTGCCAGGGCTGCGGATTTTGTCCTGGATATTCAGGCGGGTGAGGAGAAGGCGGTTGCCGCAACCAAAACCTATACGGCCGAGTTGATGGCGGTTGCGATGCTCTCCGCGGCATTGGGCGATTTGGAAGAACGCTGGGCCGAGCTCGCCCGGGTCTCGGGCTGGGTGGAGCAGGCCCTGGCACTCGATGAGCAGATCGCGGAAATGACACAGCGCTACAGGTATATGAATCAATGTGTTGTGCTTGGAAGGGGATTCAATTATGCGACGGCGTTCGAGTGGGCTCTGAAGATGAAAGAGCTGACGTATATGATCGCCGAGCCTTATTCCTCAGCCGATTTTCAGCACGGACCGATCGCGATGGTGGAAGGCGGATTCCCTGTCCTGGCTATTGCACCGAAGGGCAAAGTTCACAAGACCATGACCGATATGCTGACCCGACTGCGAAGGCAAAAGGATGCGGAACTGGTTGTCATTTCGGATGATAGGGAGGCATTGAGTCTTGCCCAGTCGCCGATCATGCTTCCGCCGCACATCCCTGAATGGCTGACCCCGCTGGTGGGCATTGTCCCCGCCCAGTTGTTCGCCTGTCACCTGACGAAGGTGAAGGGATACGATACCGAGACGCCGCGCTCGATCACCAAGGTGACGGAAACGCATTAAGTTGCGTATGTCATTGCGAGGAGCCCGGATGGGGTCCGAAGCAATCTCCTCGATGAAAGAAGGAGATTGCTTCGGGTAATGACACTATCTAACCCTTTTTGCCATCAATATATCCGGCTTGCCGATGCCGTTTGCATCCGGCACGACGCCCGTGATGGTATAGCCGAGCTTTCGATAGAATTCATAGGGATGGTTCTTGAAATTAC
This sequence comes from Anaerolineales bacterium, assembly GCA_036276515.1. Lineage (GTDB taxonomy): Bacteria > Chloroflexota > Anaerolineae > Anaerolineales > Villigracilaceae > Defluviilinea. Next base: position 8,075 of record DASUOS010000307.1, read on the forward strand.
GAATATCCCGGATTTTTTCCCAGAGATGATCGTAGAGATCCACATCGGATAGAGAGGTCATGCCGTCTGCGTCGTCCGAGCCGAGGGTGATGGTCAGGCCGCCTCTCTGGCGAACCTGTTCTTCAAAGTCTGCTGCCAGAGCCCGGCCGATGCCCTGTCCATGCAGGGATGGCTGTACGGCTAGAGGATGCAATTCCCAGACCTTACCGTCATAACCGGGTATCCCGCCGATGATTCCCAGCAAATACCCCCCTTTATCTACAGCGATACGACAAATCCTCTCCGTTTCGAGCATTTCGTGCACCTCTCTCAGCCCTTCTTCCACTGTTGGCCAGGCATCCGGCCAGTGTTCGCGAAAGGCATCCACCAGCAGCTGGGCGGCCTGCTGGATGAGAGAATCGTGATCAGGGGATAAAGTGAGTATGTTCATGTTAAGAATTTCACCCTAAAGCAGAGAGTATGTTTTCCTCGAACGATGCAGAGCCTGCACCCGTGACCGTGACCTTTGTTGAAAGTGACATGGAATCCGTTTGTCCAAAACGAGAATACAAAAAGACACGAAGAACATCAGGACATCGTGTCTTTTGTGTTGAATCTGATTTTACTCGCCAATCGTTACTTCTGCTGTCATACCCCACAGTGCATTGCGTGGCTGCCGGTCAAAGGCAATGGTGACCTTGAACACAACATCCCCGCCCACCGTATCTGCTCTGGATGAGATACCTGTCACTTCTCCATTGACCGTTTCATTCAGCGCTTCGATAAAAATGCTTGCAGATGCACCGACCTGTACGTTGGGGATATCCCGCTCACTCAGATCGGTCGTTTCAAGCTGTAATTCGTTCAATGTCGCTAGAGTCATTACCACTTGATTTTGCTGCACGAATTCGCCCGGTACCACATCCACGGAAGCGACAGTTGCATCCACTGGCGCGGTCAGTGTGGACTGGGCAAGCGTCGCCTGGGCGATCTCCATCGCAACCTGCGCGCTGGCAGCCTGAGCATCGGCGCGCTGTCTCACTTCGGGCGGGACCACATCCCAAACCACCTTGCCTTTCCTTCGATCCTTGACCCGTTTATAGCGCTGCAGCTCCGCGTAAGCCTGCGCGGAACGATACGCTTCCTGCGCAGCAATGGCGTTGAATTCCAGGTCAGGTGTGTTGAGCACAACAAGAGTCTGGCCGGTTGTGACATTATCACCTTTCTGGATCAGGACCTCTTTGACCGGTGCAGACGTAAGAAAGCTCAGGCGTGTGATCTGTGCAGGGACAATTACTGCTGAAGCGACCACGGTCTCGTTCTGAGCAGCAGTAACGGGACTCACACACAATGTCAGAATAATCATCAAAATCAGAAGGGAGGATCCAAAAACGTGTTTCACTCTGCCTCCATCAATCGGCAATATCGATCCGGACATCTGCGCTCATGCCCCAGAGCAAGCCTTTGGGCTGCCTGTCCAGCTCGATGGTGACCTTGTAGACGACATCCCCGCCAAGCGTCGAGCCGATGCGGTCGATGTCGATGACCTCCCCGTTGAATTCCTGATCCAGCGCTTCAATGTAAATCGCAGCGGGCTGCCCCACCTGGACGCGGGTGATATCACGCTCGCTCAGGTCGGTCGTCTCGACCAGGTATTTGGAAAGATCACCCAGCACCATGACGACCTGCCCGGGGACGACCGTTTCCGCAGGAGCAATATCCAATGAAACGATGGTCCCGTCGAACGGCGCAGTCAACGTGGATTGCGTGGCAAGCACAGCCTTTGCGGATTCTACAAGCGCCTGCATGCGGGCCACATCAGCCTCCGAGGATTCGATATGCACTTCATCCAGGCCGAGCCGCCGGTTGTACTTGAGC
>DASUOS010000308.1:0-12527 GCA_036276515.1 Anaerolineales bacterium
GGTGGCGCTTCTTCAACTCCAGGTACAAGGTGTCCTCCCTGGCTTTTTCCCACATCTCATAAAAGACCCGGGCCGACTCGGCTTTCAGGGCGTCTTCCTCCCGATCGAGCACGTCACGGGTGCCCTCTTTATATTTGCGCCCGGATTTGTGATTCGCATAGCGGCGGGAGCGGGTGTAGCCCATTTGCAGGAATTTGCGGGCCATGTCCATCCCGACAAAATCACCTGCTTTTTTGTATTCCAGGAACATCCCGTAGATCTTGCTGGCAGATTTGCGGGCAATCTGGGGTGTCTTGAATCTCCAGTGGGGCAGGATCTCGCTTTTATACGGTTCGACCAGCAGGACACCCTGTTCCCCTTTGCCGACGCGGTAGAGCTCAGGATGTTCACGAAAGTCGATCGTCTTGAAATCAAGCGAATAATCGAATGACATGCAAAAATCCCTTATGTTAGTTTCTGGATGATTTCCTGTGCTTTTTCAACCACTCCACGCTCGCTTTTGAACTCCAGTGTTTCGACCGCCTCTTCAAACGTCACCCAGCGTGACTCGGCGATCTCATGGTCGTGATCGGCCACATCTCCGGAGGTGTAGCGGAGCAGATAGAAATGCACAAACTTGTGGAAGCGGATCCGTTTCCCATATTGCACGCGCTGGTACCAGTATTCGACCGTATCGATCAGCCGGATGAGCTCGGTTTCCACTCCGGCCTCCTCACGGACTTCGCGGACCGCGGTGAACTCCGGCGTCTCACCCGGATCCACGATCCCTTTCGGCAACTGCCAGCGGAGGGACGGCTTGACCGAGACGATCACCGTCTGGAGTGTCTCTCCATCCTGGCGAAAGGCTACACCACCGGCGGATACCTGGTCTTTGGTGATGATCTTGTCAGTCATCCGTTTCCTTCCGTCTGTCTACCTATGGATTAAACGATGCAGGGGCAACCGGATGGGTCGCCCCTGGAGAAAAAGGTACGCTCTATTTTGCAGGTCACGGCAGGCGGACACTCAATCCCGAGTTCGGACCCGAGGGGACGCCTAAGGCAGGCGGTTCGTCGGGATGGGCGCGCAGATCATTGAGCAGGTCTTCGGGCGGGAGCGTGGCTTCGATCAGCGCCTCCGATTCGGGCCGCGGATTCTGTACAGGCTTGGCGCGGTAGACGATCAGGTCCGTGATCCCTTCCTCGATCGCCCGCCGCGCCAGGGCCCGGATATAGAATCGGTTGAACTCGCTCTCGGCCAGCACTTCTGCGGCATTGACGGGCGCAGAAGCGATGGAAAACCCGCCTTTCGGTTTTTTACGCGGCAGGGTCTTGGTGATCCGGCGATGCGCCCGGAGCTGTTCGGCCAGGGACTCGTCGTTCCCGGCCCGGATCGCCTCGCGCAGCAGGTTTGGGTAATCCCGCACGCCCTGTCCGCTCAGAAAGGGACTGATGTGCAGCTGGTTGTGGACGATATCGTACTCCACTTCCTCGAGCATCAGCTGCCGCGTACGGTCATCCAGATTCACGTAATACAGAGACATGGTTCACTTCCTTTATGGTTAACGTCCGCTTTTAAAGGGTTGTTACACACCCCGAAGATGTGTAGGATCAAATATAGGTTAGGGGAAACGGACGGGAAAATATAGAACAATTGTACTATAAATGAGCCTGAAGGACAAGAATTTGGCTAAGAATCAAGACAGCCCGGTCAAAAAACCAGGCTGTCTTTCTTCGAATAGGTAAAGGCCTAACTGCTCCTGCGTTTCTATACCTTCCTGACAACATCTCCAACGCGGACGGTCCCGCCCTGGATGACTCTCGTATTAATGCCCCGCAGGTGCAGCTGTTTTCCTTCCGGTGAATTGACGAATTTCATCGCTTCCACCCCGAAGCGGGAGGAGAACTTCCTGCATCCGGTGTGCGGTGTGGCCGTGACTTCGATCACTGCCGATCCAATGGCAAGGCGCGTGCCGGGAGGCAGATTCTCCACGCCCAGGTCCATATCCACGTACAGCTGGTCTCCGGCCAGGGGCCAGCGGTCAGGGGACTGGGCGACCAGGGCAATGAGCCGGGCGTTCATGACCGTGATCTGCGCATCCGGGTTGGCGGACCGGTCCGGGGTATGGCGGCTGGTACGGAATTTCCAGTTGTCGCCGACCAGGCCATCGGTCGAAGAAAGCTCTGCCTCTTCAAGCACTTCGCGCTCATCTGCCTGTGGACGCCGTACGATCATTTGGAGTACACCCTGGTCCTTCGGCGACCGGCGGATATGCTCCAGGCCTGCTTCGAGCTCCACTCTCGATAAATAGGTTGTTGTTTCCATTAAAGTCCTCTCTCGATGTATATAAAAGACCGAAATCCTGGCCAGACCCAATGATACAATATTTCCGGAGTGTAGTGATGGCGACGATCAAGCTGCGCGATGTCTGTTTCAGTTATCCGGCTGCCCTGCGGGACCCTGTTTTCAGGATGTTCGAAGGCCGGAAGGAACGGATCGAGGAGGACCTGCCGGTCGAGACGTCACGGGGTGTCAAAGCGCTCGACCATGTGAATTTGACCGTTCCCAACGGCCAGGCGTTCGTCATTGTCGGTCCATCCGGCTGCGGGAAGAGCTCGCTGCTGCGCGTGGTGGCCGGGCTTGAGCGGAGCTACACCGGAGAAGTTCTGTTCGATGGGGAGGATGTGCAGAATATCCCGCCCAGAGATCGTTCCATCGGCGTCGTGTTTCAAGGCTTTGCCCTGTACCCGAACTTCAACAGTGAGGGCAACCTGCGATTCTTCTTTCGGATGCACGACATCCCCGATGAACAGACCCGCCAGCGCATCGAGTTTACTTCCGAGCTGATGGGTATCGGCTTCAAGGAATTGCTGCCGCGCAGGCCAAGGACACTCTCAGGCGGCGAGAAGCAGCGGGTGGCAATCGCCCGCGCCATTGTCCGTGCGCCGAAGCTGCTCCTGCTCGATGAGCCGCTCGCCAACCTGGATGCAAAACTACGAGTCCAGACGCGGACCGAGATCAAGCGCCTGCTTCGTAAATTCGGGATCACCAGCCTGTATGTCACCCATGACCAGGTGGAAGCGGTTGCGCTGGCCGACCAGATCGTGGTCATGCACATGGGAAAGATCGAGCAGGTCGGGACCTATAAGTCACTCACTGAGAATCCCGCCAGCCTGTTCGTAGCCAGTTTTTTGGGCCTGCCGCCCATGGACCTGTTCCCGGGCGGCTCGGTCTCAGATGGCAGTCTGATCCTGGACGAATATTCCTTTCCTGTTTCAAAGGATGTCCTGCCGTTCGTTCATAATGGACAAGGGTTGACGATGGGACTCCGCAGAGAAGCGGTGGGGATTGGGGTACAGCTTACAAACAGAGTCCGCCTGCGGGCGCAGGTAGAGGCGTTTGAATCGGACTTCGTTCACCGCATCCTGATCGTATTCCTGCGCATGGGGAAATTCCAGTTCTCAGGGGTGTGCCCCATGGATTGGAAGCTTTCGGTGGGCCAGACGGTTGAAGTGGGGATCGACCCGGACCGTTTGTACTTCTTCGACTCCAGGTCAGGGAAGTGCTTATAGTTTTCGCCAGCGGGAAATTAAAATATTCACCCGAATGCGGACCCGGCTGTCTGCATCGGCGAGGGCCCATGCAGAACGGGTTTTCATCTTCGTCTCGTCCCCCAGCTCGATAAACCCTCCCCAATCCTCTTCGACGAATTCCTCCATTTCGCTGGGCATATCCCACGAATAGAAGAACGGGAAGAGCTCTTCGGCTTCGCGCCGAAACCAGCCGCGGCCCTCTGCCTCTTTCATCGACTGGTTCGCGGCAACATCTCCGTGGATCTGCCCGGGCAGATCGTCGACCCGGCCTGTTTCCTGCATGCCGCCAGCGGAAACCACCTCCACCCGCCAGCGATCGGCCAGGGGGCGCAGATCGATCAGGACCCCACCCGGGACCAGCACGCGCCGCACCTCCTCCAGGGCATGGACCATGCCCTCCGGGGCAAAGCATCAGAGCGACCAGGCCAGGATGGCAAGATCGAATGTCTCTTTCGAAAAGGGCAGGTATTCAGAACTGGCTGCTGACAAATGAACTTTGTTTTCCAGGTCGTGGGGCCTGTCCACTTTTGCCACGCGCTGCGAATCGACATCCGGGTCGATGGCGATGACGGCGCCGGCCCATTTTGCATATTGCCAGGTCAGCCGTCCTTCACCGCTGCCCACCTCCAGCACGCGCTTGCCGGCCAGGTCTGCGTAGTGACGCAGATATTTGATCTCATTGCGCTCGGGGTCGCGCTGGAGGCTCATAAGCGCAGCACCTTCGCTCCCCGAATCTTGCCCTGCCTGAGTTCGAAGAGCGCCTGATTGGCCTGCTCAAGATCATATTCCTGGAATTCTGGTTTGATCTCTGCCTCTGCCGCGAGCTGCAGGAACTCGCGCACATCCGCCCGGGTGATATTCGCCACCGACTTGATCTCTTTTTCCATCCACAGCTGGGATGGGTAATCCAGTTTCAGCAGCGTATCCTTATCGTTTTCCTCCTTACGGATGGCATTGATGACCAGCCGTCCGCCGGGTTTGAGAACCTTCAGCGCCGCCCCGGCCGGACCCCAGACGGGAGTTGTGTCGATCACCGCATCCAGGTCTTCCGGCGGGATCTCATCGATCGCGCCTGCCCAGGCGGCTCCCAGCGACAGGGCGAATGCACGTTCATCCGGATTTCGACTGAACACGAGAACATTCGAGTTTGGAAATCTGTATCTTGCGATTTTCAACACGAGGTGATTCGACCCGCCAAATCCCATCAAGCCGATGGATCCGCCATCCTGCACATTGCTTAATTTCAGGGCCCGGTACCCAATCGCACCGGCGCATAATAAAGGCGCGGCCTGCGAGTCTGAAATCGAATCGGGGATGGGATGTACGAAGTCGGCGCGGATCTTCATGTACTCGGCGTAGCCCCCGTTGATATCGCGGCCGGTCGCCTTGAACTCGGGGCACAGATTCTCACGGCCCGACAGGCAGTAGGAGCACGTCCCGCAGGCGGAGGCGATCCAGGCTACCCCTACGCGCTGGCCGTTTTGGAGTCCGGCGGCTTGTCGCTGGTCATTAGACAGCAAGCTGTCTGACTCCATAACTCTTCCCACCACCTGATGGCCCGGAACAACGGGAAGCTGCGGAGGCGGGGTCCGTCCCTCGATCTCGTCCAGCTCGGTGTGGCAGACCCCGCATCGGACCACGCGCAGGAGGACTTCGCCCGAAGCGGGAGCCGGTTCATCCATTGAGGTTAGGCGCAGGGGAGATGGATCCGCCCGCACATCTGTCAGCACCTCCAGGACCATGGCTTTCATTTCGGCGGCAGTGTCACTGCAAACTCCACGCCTTCCCTGATCCAGGAAGTGAGCTGCCGGTTGGTCTTCAGGCCGTCGGCCTCAACGAGGAGCCAGCCTTTCATCGGTCTGCCGGTCATATCGAAGGGACGGGCGTGTGGCTTCTTGAGAAGGGCGGCATGCTTTTCAGGGTCGACGCGCACGATCAGGTCATCCTTGATAACTCCGCAGGCCATGTTCCCATGCAGAAGATAGCCAACTCCGCCGAACATCTTCTTTTCGACGTAGGGCATCCCCTCCAGCTGGCCGCGGATACGCTCGGCTAGTTTTAAGTTGTAAGCCATTTACTTTTCCGCGGGGCGTTTGAAGTAACAATAAGCGAACGGTGGATGCTGGGCTACCCCCGCCAGCTCCCAGCCGTCTTCGCCGAGAGCGTTCAGCTCGGACTCGTCGAGCGGCTTCTCACTTTCCAGGTTGCGGACAACCTGTTTATATTCCCATCTCAACGGCTTCTCGACGTAGACCATGTGCGGGCGGATGGGATCGCTGGATCCCGGTTCGCGGGGTGGAATGAGAGCATGCATATGATTTCACTCCTTTCAGTTCAGTCTCGAATCAGGCCGCCGTGATACTCCAGCTCATAGACGATCAGCTGGCCGCGGCGGATCGTTTCGCGGCCTTGAAAGGTTTCGACAGATCCCTGGCTGAGATCGACATAGAACAGGCCGTTTTCCGCGTGCTCGAAGCCGCCCAGGAAACGTCCTTCCCTGTACAGGCGGGAAAGGCTGGATTTGATCATTTGCCCTGCTTCGGCGGCGGTGATCTGGTCATCGTACAGGATGCGGCCATAATAATTCATTGCCCAGACCGCCTTTGCGTTCCAATAGACAACTTCCTGTCCGATGAAGTCTGTCCCGCCAAAGTAGCTGTCGTGATACGCCCAATCCCCGTCTTCGAAGCGAAGATCATGCGACCCGGCGCGGCTGGGCGCTGCACGTTTGCCATCCCCAACGTAGGTCCCCGCCTTGGCCCGGACGATAAAATCGGTAAGTTGTTCGATGTCCATCTTTCTATCCGGTGCCAAACTGGCGGTCTCCTGCATCTCCAAGACCGGGGACAATGTAGGCGTGCTGGTTGAGATGAGAATCGATCTCGGCGACATGAATGGGAATATCCGGATGCTGGTCCTGCATCACCTGGATACCCTCGGGCGCGGCGATCAGCCCGACGAATTTGATCTTCTTCACACCCCACTTTTTGAGCACGTCCGCGGTGGCAGTGGCTGAGCCGCCGGTGGCAAGCATGGGGTCAAGGATCAGGCACACGGACACCCGCGGCTCGAGCGGGAGCTTGTTGTAATACTCCACCGGACGCAGGGTTTTCTCGTCGCGGTACAGGCCGATATGCCAGACTTCGGCGCTCGGCATCAGACCCCATACGCCTTCCACCATACCCAGTCCGGCGCGCAAAATAGGGACCAGGCCTATCTTTTCCTGCAGCTCAACACCGGTCACTTTGGCGAGAGGTGTTTCCAGTTCGCGCGGTATGACTGCAAGGTCGGCGGTGGCTTCGTAGGCCAAAAGCGCTGAAATCTCGCGCACCAGCTCGCGGAATTTTTTGGGTTCGGTCTTGGTATCTCGTAAACGGGAGAGTTTGTGGTGGACAAGGGGGTGGGTGGATGCATGGACGTTGGACATGTCATTCTCCTTGGGGATGGTTATTTTTATTATAGTCGTGAAGGTGATTTTTGACCCATGACTTTGACATGCATCCAGCGTACAGTTAATGAGAACAAGGAGTTGGATATGAGACTCGATGGCCTGCACATCCTCCTGACCTATCAATGTAACTACGAGTGCGATCACTGCTTTGTGTGGGGCAGCCCGCGACAGACGGGAACGCTCACCCTCGAGCAGATCGAAGTCATTCTCCACCAGGCAAAGGAAGCAGGGGTCACTTCGATCTATTTCGAGGGGGGTGAGCCTTTTTTGTACTATGCGGTGCTGGTCAAAGCTGTCCGCCGGGCAGCGGACATGGGATTTTCCGTCGGGATTGTCTCGAATGCCTACTGGGCCACATCCATTGCCGATGCGCAGGAATGGCTGCGTCCGTTCGTGGGGCGGCTGGCGGACCTGACCGTAAGCAGCGACCTTTTTCACTGCGACGAGTGCCTGGGTGAGTTGCCGCAGAACGCGATCGTGGCCGCCAAATGGCTGGGCATCCCGACCGGGATGATCAGCGTGAATCCCTCAGTAACGGAAGCTCAGCGGCCGCCTGGCCAGCTGGAAGAGGAGAGTGGTGTCATGGTTCGCGGCAGGGCGGCAGTAAAACTGACTTCGTCCGCGCTGGCCCATCCCTGGGATGGATTCGCATCCTGTCCACATGAAGATTTACGGGAGCCGGGACGTATTCACCTTGACCCTCTCGGGAATATCCATATTTGCCAGGGAATTGTGATCGGCAATCTATTCGAAAAGCCGCTGAAGCAGATCTGCCAGGAATATGATGCAGATGCCCATCCTATCTGCGGGCCTTTAATTGCTGGTGGACCTGCCGCACTGGTGACCGAGTACAACCTGCCGCACGCCTCTCACTACGCGGATGCCTGCCACCTGTGCTACGAAGCGCGGTCACAACTGCGACCGCGCTTCGAAACGATACTGGCTCCGGATCAGATGTATGGGGTCAATCTGTAATCCGGCTCCTTGGTCCTGTCATCCGGGTTTGTATCGTTTTAAGCAATGCAGGGATATTAAACGTCCGATCTACGAATACGGCCAGAGGAATAAATGAGCCTTCTCTGCAACTCACAAAATCGTCATGGTCAGATAACAGCATGTGAGTGCCTTCGTTAAAGTGAGCACGAGAGGAACGAAGTTTTTCTTTTTATATTTCTCTGAAAGGAGATACGCTCATGGCTGAGAAGGAATTTGTCTGTGAGATATGTGGTGAGACATTCGATAATGGGGCCGATTGGGAGAAGCATAATCGCAGAGTACATTCCCGATATACCTGTGAGACCTGCCATGATACCTTTGGCGCAGAGGAAGAATTTCAATCCCACAACTTCAAAATGCACCCGGAGCTTCAAAAAATTCAGCGCTGATCGTCCCCGAAAGAGCCAGCCCTATCAAGATATTTGGTTACGTTGATACAGGGGCTGTCCTGGAGTGGGTTGTTACGATCCTGTCATTTGGGTATCTCGCATTGGTTCCTACATAAATACAACATTAGGAAATTTGTCACAAGCAGGGGATGCGAGTACAATGAAAACATACAGTACATGACCTCGACGGTTGCTGCAGCGACCGTTTTTGTGTGCATTTTATCGGGTGCGGAATCACTGTGCGGCCATTCGGGTTACATCTCTGTGTTGTTTTATGAAATCAGAATTATCAGACCAGCCACTCCTTCACATGCGCGACGTGGTGAAAGTGTATTCCACTGCGGCGGGTGATTTTACCGCGCTTAGAGGGATCAACCTGCAGGTGAAGCCCCGGGAATTCGTGGGCATCATTGGCAAGTCGGGGGCGGGAAAGTCCACCCTGCTCAATATGATCACAGCGGTAGATGACCTGACAGCGGGTGAGGTGACGATCCACACCAACGGCGAAGCGGTTTCCCTCCATCAGTTAAGTGAAGATCAGGCTGCGCTGTGGCGGGGAAAGAACCTGGGAGTCGTATTCCAATCCTTCCAGCTGCTGCCCATGCTCACGCTGGTCGAAAACATCACCCTCCCCATGGACTTGTGTGGAGTCTATTCCTCCAGGGGGTCCCGTGAGCGCGCCCTCGAGCTTCTGCGGCTCGTCGAGATCGAGGAGCACGCCGATAAGCTGCCTGCCTTCATCTCGGGCGGGCAGCAGCAGCGCGTCGCCATTGCACGCGCCCTGGCGAACGATCCGCCGATCCTGGTGGCGGATGAACCAACCGGCAGCCTGGATTCGGTGACTGCAGAGCATATTTTTGAAGTCTTCGAGCATCTCGTCACCGAGCAGGGGAAGACCATTATTATGGTGACCCATGATGAGTCGCTGAGCCCGCGCTTCACGCGTACGCTGCGCATCACAGATGGAGAGCTGGATGAGGCTCCGGCTTTGGAAACGGTCAGCAGCCACAACGGGAGGCGCAGGAAATGAAAACGCCTCCGTCCCGGCAGAAAACGGCCTCCGTTGAAAAGAACCTGAGCCACCCCGATGCAATGATCGACATGCACGGGGTGGTCAAAACATTCAAGAATGCGGCCGGGGAATTTACCGTCCTCAAAGGCGTCGATCTGACCATCCGGCGCGGGGAATTTGTCTCCATTGTCGGTAAATCGGGCAGCGGCAAATCCACGCTGCTGAACATGATCACCGGGATCGACCATCCCACGAGCGGGCGCGTGGTCATCGGCGGCACGGATATCTACACGGGCGTGACGGAAAGCCAGCGCTCACGCTGGCGCGGACGCAACCTGGGGATCGTCTTCCAGTTCTTCCAGCTGCTGCCCATGCTGACTCTGCTCGAGAACGTCATGCTGGCGATGGACTTCGCCGAGATGTACGACTTCGATGAGCGTCCCGCCCGTGCCATGGCCATGCTCAGGCTGGTGGGGCTGGATAGTATCGCGAACAAATTACCGGTTCTCGTATCCACAGGTCAGCAGCAGCTGGCAGCCATTGCACGGGCCCTGGCCTGCGACCCTCCGTTACTGGTCGCCGATGAGCCCACAGGCAACCTGGATACCAGGTCCGCCAATACGATCATTGACCTGTTCGAGGAACTCTCCCGCCGCGGTAAGACCGTCATCATGGTGACCCACGACCCTTCCCTGACCTCGCGCACCACCCGTACCATCATCATCTCTGACGGTGAGCTGATCAACGAGACGATCGCCAAAGCCCTGCCCTGGCTGCGGCACCGGCACATGCTGGAATTCACCACGCTTGCCCAGACTCGTACCTACCCTGCGAATGCGATCGTTCTTTCACCGAATGAACCTGTGGAGCAGCTCTTCGTGATCCAGAGCGGGGAAGCGGATGTGGTTCTGCAGGAGCGGCGAAAAAAGGAAACCATCCTTTCCCGTTTGAAACCGGGCGATTTCTTTGGTGAGAACGAGCTGTTGAATGGAAAAAGATCCATGGCCAGTATTCGCGCCAGCTCCGATGGACCGCTGGAAGTTTTGACCCTTCCAGGTGAGGATTTCAAGCGCGTCATGGCCGAGTCGCCGGTCAGCGCCGGAGCCGTGGGCCGTATCGTGCAGGAGCGGTCGAAGGTCTATCGTGCGGCCGATCACAGTAAGTTCAATCCGTTTTCCCTGTTTCGAAAGTCGTAGGCTGAGAATTCCATGAAACCGCGCTGGCGAAAGGTATTTCACGATCTGGTCGATAACTGGGGACGCACTCTGCTGGTTGTGCTATCCATTGCAGTGGGTGTCTTCTCCATTGGCGTCATCGCGGGCGCCTACCAGATCATCTCGAATGACATGAGCGCTTCGTATGCTGCGAACAGACCCGCCAACATCGAAATGCGCATGACCAACTTCGACGAGGATGTGCTGGCGTCGATTCATAACCAGCGTCATGTCGAGGATGCGGAGGCGCGGCGCGTCTTCAACATTCGGGTGCGCGTGCCCGGCACACAGAAGTGGACGACGCTCGACATGATCGCCTTCGAGGATTTCGAGCAGAACGCGATCAACCTCCTGACGCCGGTGGCAGGGGATATCCTTCCGGACAAGCGTGAAGTGCTTCTCGAACAGGATGCCCTGCAGGACCTGGACGTGAGCGTAGGCGGCCTGCTCGAGTTCCAGCTCCCGGATGGCTCCACCAGGAACCTGCCGGTGACGGGGATCGTCCAGGATACGGCGGCCGGAGCGGGGGATTTCCTGGCTTCCCCGTCTGCGTACATCACCATGGACACATTGCAATACCTGGGAGAACCGCGTTTATTCAACCGTGCTCTGGTGATCGTCTCGCAGGGCGGCGAGGATATCTTCCATATCCGTGACGTGGGCGCGCGGCTGAAGGATAAGCTGGAAAACGATGGACATGTCGTCATCCGCTCGCGGTTTTCAGAAACGCATAAGCATCCGTTGGGCGACACGATCAATGCCATCCTGGGCATCCTGCTGGCGCTCGGGGTCCTGATCGTGTTGCTCTCCAGTTCGCTGATCGCCAACACCCTGAGTGCTCTGCTCAACCAGCATCTCAGGCATATTGGTGTGATCAAGCTGGTCGGGGGGCAGCGCGGCCAGGTCTTCCGCATGTACCTGGCGTTGATCCTGGTCTTTGGCATACTGGCTTTGCTGATCTCTGTCCCTCTTGGCGGACAGGGCGCCTATGGGCTGGCTCTCTTCATTGCCCGGGAATTGAATTTCAACCTGCTGGGATATCGTATCGTGCCGGCTGCATTGCTGATCCAGGTCCTGGTGGGGTTGTTGATCCCGCTGGTAGCGGGACTGGCGCCTGTTGTCAAAGGCTCAAAGATCACCGTCCTGCAGGCCCTCAGTGGAGGACTCGCCGAAGAGGAGAATAAGGCCAGGGCAAATCAGGCGCGGGTCTCGTGGTTCGACTGGATGCAGGTCAAGGCCACCCGTATCCTGGCGGCGCGCGGTATCCACATCCCGCGGCCGTTCGTGATCTCCCTGCGGAATACCTTCCGAAGAAAAAGCCGCCTGGCACTCACTCTCTTTACGCTGACGATGGGCGGGGCGATCTTTATCGGGGTCTTTAATGTGCGTGTCTCGCTTCATGATTACATCGGGCGGATCGGTAACTATTTTGTTGCGGATGTCTCGGTCGATTTTGACCGGCCCTACCGGCTGAACGAGATCGAGCGGCAGATCATGAAGCTGGATGGCTTTCAGCATGTGGAAGGCTGGCAGTTCGTCAGCGGCGATGTCCTGGATGCCAATCAGAATGTGCTCGAGAACATCAACATCTTCGGGCCGCCTGCAGATAGCGAGCTGATCGAGCCGCTCCTGGTATCCGGCCGCTGGATCCGGCCTGGCGATGTGCGCAAGCTGGCGGTCAGCGAAGGGGCCCGCAAGTACTATCCCGATTTGGAACCGGGCGACATACTCAATCTCAGGATCGATGGGAAGGATGAAGTCTGGGATGTGGTCGGCATCTTTAAGTTTGTCGATCGTGAAGGTGTGCTGGCCTACGCGCCTTACGAATATGTTTCCAGGATGAATGACCTGGCTAACCGCTCGTATTCGTTCAGGGTGGTCACAGACCGGCAC
>DASUOS010000309.1:0-8164 GCA_036276515.1 Anaerolineales bacterium
GCTTTGAACTCCAGGGGCGAATTGCCATCCGGATCAGGGCGGTGTTCGCTTTCAACAGGGGATCGCCGATCCAGGTTGCAAACATGTCCCAAAGTTTGAAGATGAACGGCTTGCGAAGTGCGATCAACAAAATCGAGAAGATGATTAGGAATAGGGCAAATAGCAAAGCCCTGATGAAAAAAACAACAAGTGCCGCCAAGGCAAAAAACGGAAATGTGACCGGGGCAAGAAGGATGGCAAACGGATGATACACATCTTTCTTTGGATCATCCGCACTCCGATTCTGGTTTACGATAAATGTGTATCCCGCGATTAACCAGATCAATAGAAAGAGTATCAAAATTCCTTTGCAAATGTCACCGGTGTAATAAAGCAGCATAGTTTACCCCAACAGTGATCCCTGCTGTATTTTATAACAGTTTTCAACATTTATGTACAAGTTACAACCATCCCGCATCTGGATGACGCGGGATGATGTGCCGTCTTACAGGTATGTTTCAGTTTTCCAGAAATCGTTTCGCAGTTTCCACCAGCATAGCCGTGCCGATCGGCAGGGCGCGCTCGTCGAGGTCGAATTTTGGATGGTGTAGCAGGTAGTCCTCGTGTCCCAGCTTCTGGGTGCCCAGCGTGAACATGGCACCGGGAGCATGCTTGAGGAATTCACCAAAGTCCTCGGCCCCCAGTGTTCGATCGATCTCGTGCACATTTTCAACACCCAGTATATCCCTGCCCGTTTTTTCGATGACGGAAGACACCCATTCATCGTTGATCATGGGCGGCCATCCGATTTCGTAGCGCAGCTCATAATTGCCGCCGAGAGATTTGGTCATCTCGAACACACGCTTCATTTCCTCATGGATCTGCTCGTGGACCGCTTCATCGGTGAAGCGCAGAGTCCCCATCATATTCAGGCTCTCCGGGATCACATTCTCGGCGAACCCGCCATTGATCGAGCCAATGCTGACAACGGCCGGCTCGAACGGGTTGATCCGGCGGGAAATGATGGCATTCAATCCAAAGATGACATGGGCAAGCAGGTAGAACGGATCGATCGTCTTGTTGGGATGAGCGCCGTGGCCGCCCTTGCCGAAGATCGTCGCATACCATGTGTCCACGCCGCCGGAAGCGGGACCGGCGTTGATGCCGATCGTCCCAACGGGTTTTAGTGGATCCACATGCTGGGCAATGACATAATTCACGCCGTCCATCGCGCCATCGGCAGCCATGCGCTGCGCGCCGCTCTTGCCTTCCTCGTCGGTCGTCTCCTCACAGGGCTGAAAGAGGAAACGCACGCGCCCGGGCAGTTTTTCCTTCGAGAGCAGCAGCGCCGCACCCAGCGCCATGGCCGTATGGCTGTCATGCCCGCAGGCGTGCATGGCGCCCGCATTCTTCGATGCGTATTCGTATTCATTCTGTTCGAGGATCGGCAGGGCGTCCATATCGGCGCGGATGGCGATGACTTTGCCGCCTTCGCCGATCTCTGCGACGACACCGGTCTTGCCGATCCCGCGCCGGACCCGGTATCCCATTTTCTCGAGCTCATCCGCGACGATCTTCGATGTGCGGTGAAGCTCGAAGCCGATCTCGGGGTGCATGTGGAAATCGCGCCGCCATTCGATAAGTTCTTCGGAAATTGCATGAGCTTGTTTGAGCATAATGTTCTCCTCTGTTGGTCCACAGGTACACAGGTAGACACGTAGAAAGGTTCCTGTTTACCTGTCTACTTTTTTATCTTCTTCTCAAATTCCTTTGCTGCCGCCGTCATAATTCGATCCAGCTCCTGTTCCTGCCGGGGTTCCAGCGGCGGGACAGTGTGCTCGCGCAGAATTCTTTCGGCTTCCTCGACAGCGTAGTCTGCCATCTGTTTGCGCTCGAGCTTTTCGTCCCAGGTGTCCCAGGAATTGCGCTCGGCTGTTTTAATCAGTGCCAACTCCCCCGCCCGGAGATGTTTCATCGTGTGCTTCTGACCCAGGAAATTCCGGGTGCCGTTCATCACATTGCCGATGATATCCACGGCCAGATGTTCCCCGTCTGCCGAGAGGCCGGTGCATAAACGAAGTACGCTGCTGGCAAGCTCGTTATCCAGGACCATCTGTGCGAAGGAGCCCATCACCCCGGCTTCCATTTCGCCAATGCCTGAAAGCTCGTCGGCCCCGGCGAGGGCCGGGATCGTAGCGTTGAGCCCGCGCTCGAAGGCGTTCTGGGCATCGAGTGTATGCGAGTTCGTGGAGAATCCATAGACGTTCACGGCGAATCCGTAATAATGTCCAAGCTGCACCGTAGCCGCGGAGGACAAGCCCAGCTCCACGCCGCTCCAGATCAGACCGGTGCGCGGCTCCAGCATCCCGAGCCGGCCGCAATAGACAACGCCGCATCCCGGGTTGAGGATCTGGGCCAGCACAAGGGGAGCCAGGGACTCAGCACTTTGCTGGACGATGCTGCCTGTAATCGTCATAGGTGAGGTGGCGCCTCCGGTGGGGCAGGGAAGGTTTGCATGGACTACGCCGAACTTTGCCATCTCCATGATGGCTTCGGCGGCAATATCGTGCATGGTCAATGGGCTGACCGGCGACAGCGATAGCGTCAGTTCGCCGGGGGGCGTGCCCACGACGGCGGCCATCTCCACAGCATACTTTACTTCGTGCCCGAACTGAATGCCGGGTCCCTGCACGGGCTTGGTCGTATTGGAAAGCGCCTGGCGGTACATGTGCATCGCCATCAGCTCGTTCGAGATATCGGGAGGCGTGAAGAACGGCGTCACCGTGTGACAGTTCGGCAGAGCATCGAGCAGGCGGATCGCATTTGCCGCGTCCTCGTCTGTGGCGACATGGCGCGTATTTGTCCGTGCATCGTAGACGTCGCGGGCCCCGCCCAGATTGTGGAAGTACAGATTGCCGCCCCCCAGCTCATTGACCTGTCCATTGCGCCCGCGGATGCAGGGACGTTTGTTCGCTTTAGCGATACTGTCCATGACAAGATCCGGAGGGAAGCAGACCCGGTTACCGTTCATCGTACAGCCTGCTTCGAGCAAAATATCCAGGCTGGGCTTATGAGTCCAGATCACACCCACTTCGTTCAACACTCGAAGTGTCGCTTCATGCATGGATTGCACATCGTCGTCGGATAAAAACTTTAATCGGTCCATACACTCTCCTCTCGCATCGATTGTTCGTCCAGGATTCTCGCTAAAAACGCAACGCGCTTCACTTCTGCATCGATCACGTTTTCGATGTTCAAAAATACATGTCCCTCTTCTTCATACAACAGCAGCTCAACATCCCTGCCAAGCTCGATAAGTTTATCACGCGCATCCAGCGATTCACTGGCAGGGCAGCGGGGGTCGTGCGCGCCACAGATCAATTGGATGGAGGCCTGCACTCGATCGAGGAAGAAATAAGGGGATGCGTTGTACCACCTCTCATGATTTTCATCCGGATCACCCATATTCTCGATGTTCCAGTGCTGGAGGTCTTCACGTGACTCGGTATGCGATTTGAACCAGTTCATAAATGGAACAACAGCCGACCCTCCACGCCAGAGCTCCGGGAACCGGGTCAGGCAGGTCATGGTCAGGTAGCCGCCGTGGCTTCTGCCCGTAACTGCAAACATGGTGCCAAGCCCTTCGCGTTTTAGATAATCGATTCCTGCCGCACAATCGCGGGTGTCCACGCCGCCCATGTCGAAGCGGCTGGCGATCTGCCAGGTGCGGCCGTAGCCGGTGGAGCCGCGGTAGTTCGGGGCAAGGACCGTCCAGCCGCGGGAGGCCATGTGGGCGGCAAACGGATCCCACAGGCACTGGATATGCCAGTTGGGTCCGCCATGGATGTTGATCACTGCCCGTTCCCTCTTGCCGCGAAACAGCAGGGCCGGCACGCAGACGCCATCGATCTCGTAGGTTATCTCCTCCGGCGAAGGGAATGGTTTTTCCCGGAGCTCTTCAGGCAGAGAAGTTGTCAATTGTTCGAATCTGCCTTCCGGGTCAAGCTTCCACAGGTCGGGCGGCTGCTGCGGGCTTTCGAAGAGGAAAACGATCGCGCCTTCGGGTGTGAATTGTGGCTGGTAATGGACCCCTGCCCCGACCCAATAATGGGTGACCTGTTGTTCGAAAATGCAAAGGCTGTTTGTTGCACCCTCGGCATGCACCCAACTGAGCCGTTTTCCATCCCGCGACCACGAGGGAGAAGTATCGTCACCCGGACCCTGTGTCAGCCAGGTGACAGTTCCTTTCTCTGCCTCACACATACCGATATCGAACCACTCACCCGACTCGGCCGAAAAGGCAAGAAATGAGGAATCAGGTGACCAGGCAGGGTGCTGGGCATTTAGCCTTTTGCTATCTGTTTTAATCTGCCTGGAATGGCCGCTTTCGACTTCTATAATGAAGATCCCCCTGTCACTCGCCTCCATCTCAGCTTCGACGGCGATCCACTTTCCGTTCGGCGACCAGTGTACATCCCAGAGGGGGCGGTGGAGATCCAACAGCCGCTTTCTTTCTCCCGTCAGGATCGAAAGAAGAAAAAGAGCGAACTGTCCCTGCTCATCGGAGAGAAGGGCCAAGGTTTTCCCATCTGGTGAAAAGGCGACGTTTGGCTGATGCGCGTAGGCAGAAGCAGGGGTGAGATCGATATGCGACCCTGTTCCCAGGTCATGGATAAGGATATGGTATGACTCACTTCCGTCCGGGTCCAGAACATAGGCGAGGTTTTTTCCATCCGGGGAATATCGAGGGGAGAATTTTGACCCCTCGCCGCTTGAGATTTGTATTGCTTTGGGTTCTTCGTGCTTTCGCGGTGAAACGCCACATTCGTAGATTTCCCACTTTCCCGTTTTATTCCATGCAAAAGCGACATTCCGTCCATCCGGCGAAATATCGAATCGCAGGCCGGTATCTACCTGCGGAACGCGGAGAAGATCGGTAAGGTTCAACATTTGTAGAGGTAGACAGGTACGCAGGTAGACAGGTACACAGGTAAACACGAACACACGTAGACATGTATACCTGTATACGTGCCTACTGATTCAATTGACAGGAACGGGTGATAGCTCGTGTGCCGGCAGAGTATCCATGCCGGCTTTGTGGGCGAGATCCAGGACATAAGCATGGAGCGCGTCCACTTTGGCGGGATCCAGGCCAGGCTTTGCATAGGAGGCGAGCAGATCGTCCACCCGCTGACGGGCTCGGCCAAAGGCATCCAGCCCGCCCGATTCTTTCCAGCCGCGGATCGAATCCCGGTCGATGACCGCGCTGGGGATGTATTGTTCCTTGCGGAAGAGCTGCATGGTAATTCGTTGTTTGAGGAAATCGCCGCCCTTGAAATTGACGCCTTCGTAGAAACCGGTCGCAAGAGTTTCCGTGTGGAGCTTTACACCTTCGAGCATGCGCCTGGCCATGGCAATCCCCTCGGCGTCGATGACCAGCTTCTCCGGACTATGGCAAAGGAGTGAATCGAGCATACCTGCGCCTGAGATCATATTGATGCCGCTCAGCGCGCCGATCATGGCTCCCATCCCGCTCTCAAGGCCTGCCTGCGCATCCACGAGCTTGGCATCTGTCGCACCAAGATACGTGTGAGTCGGCATGCCGAGTGACTTACCGACCTGGGCGTAGGAACAATCGATCATGGCTGTTTCGACCGCGCCCATCGGCGTGCCGCCTTTACGCATGTCGAAGATTGCCGGCGCACCTCCCCAGACGATGGGTGAACCGGCGTGAGCCAGCTGGTGGATGGTGATCCCTGCCAGGCATTCGGCCGCGTGCTGGGTGATCGCACCGACCAGCGTGACCGGCGCGGCGGCGCCAGCCAGCGGCATGGAGACGATCTCGGCCGGGACGCCGGCCCTCGCCAGTGTCATCAGGTTCCCCGCGCCGAAATTGCTCCAGATCAGCGGGGGCGAGGGACAGACATCAAAGATGGCGCGCGGCTTCTCTCGCAGCTCATCCTGCCCGCCGGCGAAGATCGCCAGCATCTCGATCATCTCGTGGACGGTCTTGTTCGTGAACGCGCCGGTGACGATCGGTTTCTTGGAATAGAGCAGGACCAGATACAGGCGGTACAAGTCCTGGATATCCTTCTTGACCTCGGTGCAGACCACCGACGTGGACTGGGCATCGTACTGCGAAATCTGCTCCGTCACTTTGAGGATGCGGATCAGGTCTGGAGTCTCAGCGTCCTTGTGTTCGAGAGTCTCGGGATCAAGGACAGTCACCCCTGAGGAGCCCGGGTCGAAGTGGACCGCGTCGCCGCCGTACTGGACTTTGGGCTCCCCGTCGTAATCGTAGAGAAAGAAGTTGCGCGGGACGGTTTCCAGCGCTTTTTTGACCATCTGCTCCGGGATCCTGGCGACGAATGATTCTTCGTCTATCTCCGCGCCCGCATCCGCCAGTAGCTGCCGCGCCTCTGCGTTCTGCACTTTGATGCCGGGCTTGAGCAATAACTGATAGGCCTCATCCAAAATTCGCTGGATGAGCTCATCGGTCAGCAAGGAAAGTTTGGGCTGCATACCGGTAATCTCCTTTCTCTCAGGAAACCGTGGGTCAGGCCTGTGGCCTGACATTCCATGGACACACCTGGCATGGCAGGCTTCAAGCCTGCCCTACTTCTCGACTGATTTGATGATCTTTTCCATTTCAGCCCTAATCTTTGGATCCAGCATGTCAGGCTGGTGTTCCTTCAGGATCCGGCTTGCCTTTGCCGTAGCCCAATCACGGGCATCATCCTTTTTCTCTTCCCATTCACTATATGGCCGCCGGTCCATGAACTGCGGCATGAACAGCTCGCGCATGTGCTTGCGAGTGTGCTTCTGCGCCAGGTAGTGCCCGCCGGGACCCACGTTGGCGATCGTTTCGAGCGCCAGGGTCTCCTCGTCGACGACGATGCCCTGCATCATTTTGTGGATGATGGAGAAGATTTCGCAGTCCATCATCATCTCGGCATACGACCAGATGCGGCTGCCGTGCAGGAACCCGCATCCCAGCAGCATGTCGGACATGACCACGCTCGCCATAAATGTGGAGAGACTGCCATCGATGCCTGCCTGCCAGTTCGGCTCCTTGGCACCTGTGGCGAAGGAACCCATCGAGAGCGGGATGTTGTAAAAGTCCGCAAGTACGTTGGTGGCTGCGCCGAAGAGATAATCCTCGGGTCCGCCGCCGGTGTAACTGCCCAGGCGCAGGTCGGAGGCAGTCTGGGCGGCCGCATAAAAGACCGGTGCCCCCGGATACGCCAGTTGTAACAGCGCTGTTGCCGCAATCACTTCCGCATTGCCGACGGCCAGGTTGCCTGCCAGGGTAACGGGTCCTGTCGTCAGGCAGGAGGCCATGGTCATGAATCCGGTCGGGATGCCGTGCTCGGCGGCGATCAGGGCCGCGTCCAGGCTGCCGCCATCATGCCCGAGCGGGGGAGCGGTGCACTGCATGAGTGAAAGGACCGGGCGTTTCTTCAGGTTTTGCTTGCCGTCCACGAGCAGGGCGGCCATTTCCATGGCGGCTTTGGCTTCGTGGATGTTGTAGATGCTCTCGGTCTGCACGTGCTTGGTGGAGTTCTCCCACACTGCTTTGATCTCGTGCAGGCCGCGCGCCTCGACCGGTGCATCCTGGGCCGAGACCGCCACCCAATGGAAGGCGACCTCCTCGGTCGCGTCGGCGACACGGGCGATGTCGCGCACGTCGTACAGGCAGGAGGTCCGCTTCTGGCCAGTGTGGATATCGATGACCTCCACGCCGCAGCCGTCTGTCCCAAGATAGACATGGTTGCCGTCCAGCGGCAGATCCTGCTGCGGATCGCGGGCCGCCAGCGGGTAGGCCGGCGGGCACTTCGTCAGCGCCTCTTCGATCACGTCGCCTTTGACCCGCACGATCTTCTTGTCGCGGTCCACGCTCGCGCCGTTGGCTTCCCATATCTCCAGCGCCCGCTTGGATGGGAAGCGCACCCCAACGTGCTCGATGATCCAGAGCGTGGCTTCGTGGATCTTTTTGACTTCTTCTGTTGTTAAGACTTCCAACTTCAGCTTTGGATTGCTGATCGACTTGATGCATTTAGACATAGTGCCCTCCCGAGGACTATATCTCTACTCTCTCATCGCTGGTCTTCCCGGGTCACTCTGAGCGAATCGAAGAGTCTTCTTCACTAACATTCCAGACTCTTCGATCGCGTAAGAGCGCTCC
>DASUOS010000310.1:0-6278 GCA_036276515.1 Anaerolineales bacterium
TTCGCAAGCGGGTTGGATATCTGCCTGAGACCGTTCCGCTCTACAACGATATGACTGCCCTCGAATATCTTAAGTTTATGGCAGATCTGCGCCGGATACCGAATTCGCAGGAACGGGCGTATGAGACACTCGAGAGTGTCAACCTGGGGGATCGAGCCAACAGTTATGTCGGGAACTTCTCGAAAGGCATGCGCCAGCGACTGGGTCTTGCCCAGGCGTTGATTCACCGCCCGGAAGTGCTCATCCTGGATGAGCCTACGATCGGCCTCGATCCGGCCCAGGTGGTGGAAATCCGCAATGTGATCCGCGAGATCGGCAAGGACCGGACCGTCCTGCTTTCCACACACATCCTGTCAGAAGCGCAGCAGATCTGTGACCGCGTCCTGATCATCAACAAGGGCAAGATTGTCGCTGAGGATACGCCTGAGAACCTGCAATCGCGGCTCGTCGGCTCACAGCGGGTTGTACTGCGCGTGCGCGGTGAGATGGATGGTCTGGCCGCCAAAGTCACCAAGGTCAAAGGAACCCGCGATGTGCAGACCCAGGAGGATGGATCGGTGGAATTCGAATTTTCGGCCGGGCAGGATGTGCGTCCGCAGGTGGCTAAAGCTGTCATCCTGGCGGGGTTTGAACTGCTCGAGATGCGTCCCATTGGATTGAGCCTGGAAGAGATCTTCCTGGAGCTCACTCGCGACAACGCTGCCGGCAAAAAACCATCGTGAGGAATCATGCGTAATATCTGGACCATAGCAAAACGGGAATACGACCACTATTTCATCAGCCCGATCGCCTATGTCGTGGCATTCATGATCCTGCTGATCCTGGGGATTTACTTCACCTATATCATAGGGATTATCTCGCAACAGGCATTCTTCGGCGCCCAGCCCCCTGACGTCACACCCATCAACTGGCTCTTTGCTTTCCTGCTTGTCTTTGCAACGCCGGCCATCACGATGCGCTCCCTCTCAGAAGAGGCGCGCAGTGGCACCCTGGAACTGCTCCTGACCGCTCCCATCCGGGACTATGAACTGGTGGTTGGAAAATGGCTGGGTGGATTGTTATTCGTCCTGTCCATCCTGGCTGTGACGCTGATCTTCCCGATCATCCTGAACGGCATTGTGATCGGCAGCGTGACCCTCCTGCCGCCGCTGGTCAGCCCGGGAATCGACCGGCAGCTGATGCTGTCCTCCTATCTGGGAGTGATCCTGGTTGCGGCAGCCCTGCTCGCCCTGGGCGTGGGGATCTCCGCCATCTTCACCAACCAGATCGCCGCCTTCTTCGCCACGTTCGGCGTGTTCTTTACGATCTGGTTCATGATGAGCCTGTTATCCAATCTGATCCAGGGAAGCGGCTCGGAGATTTTCCGTTATCTCAATATGTCGGCTCATTTCACCGAGGCCCTTAACGCCGGAAGCATCAAACTGACCAACATAGCATACTTTGTCAGCCTGATCGCCCTGGGCTTGTTCACGGGCACAACGGCTGTCGAGATCCGGAGATGGCGCTAATGAGCAGCAGGAAACAAACCAACCGGTATCCAATGATAGGGCTGGTCATAGCGCTGATCGCTCTCATCGCCACGATCCTGCTGGCCATCACGCGTGGACTTGTCTCCATGCAGGTCTTTACAGTGGCCAACGTGGACAATCTCAACCGCGCCATCCTCGTCAGCCTGGGCGTGATTATCCTTGGGCTGGCCTCCTATGCCATCCTGGAACCGAATCGCGTGCGCCAGTTCCTCGGTGGACGCCAGGCACGCTATGGAAGCAACGCCATCGTCATGACAATCGCATTTCTGGGCATTCTGACCGTAGGGAACATGCTGGCCTTTCAAAACCCGGTTACCCTCGCGGACCTGACCGAGGACGATGTCAATACGTTGCCGCAGGAACTGCTGAATGCCGTGAATGCCCTGCCGCAGGAGGTGACCGCCACCGGTTTCTTCTCCCAGACCAATACGGAAGCCGCCGAACAGTTGCTGAGCAACATCAGGTCCAACAGCGATGGCAAATTCGATTATCGATTCATCAACCCGGACCTCGATCCCCAGGCGGCGCTCAATGCGGGAATCACCGGCGATGGCAAGATCCTGCTGGAGATGGGCGAGCAAAAAGAGATCGTTGCCTTTGCCAGCGAGGATGAGATCCTCAAGGGCCTGCTGCGCCTGCTGAACCCGGAGAGCAGCGTCATCTATTTCGTCACCGGCCATGGTGAGCGCGATACCCAGCAATCCGGTGAATCATCGATGACCCGGGCGCTGGATACCCTGCAAAGCAAGAACTATACAGTCAAGACCCTCAATCTGCTTGCAGAAAGTGAGGTGCCGGAGGATGCTTCAGTCATCGCAGTCGCCGGTCCATTCAAGCCATTGACGGACAGTGAAGTGGAGCTGCTTAAGGGCTTCCTGGCCAAGGGTGGATCCCTGATTGTCATGCAGGATCCCAGCGCCCTGACCGAATTCGGCGAGGATCCCGACCCTCTGGCCGAGATGCTCGAACAGGACTGGGGGATCAAGCTGAACAATGATATTGTGATCGACCTGAACAGCCCCCAGCCAACCACGGCGGTGGCCGCTTACTACGACTCGATGCATCCGGTCACGGTCAATATGAACAACCTGGCGGCCTATTTCCCGTTCTCGCGCAGCCTGACTGTTGCCAGCGCGCCGGAGGGAGTGACCCTCACCCCGATCGTGCAGACCAACGAACGCTCCTGGGGCGAGACGGATTTTGACAGCCTGTCTGAGGGCGGGCAGGTCCAGCTGGATGATAATGAGATCGTTGGTCCACTCGTGCTGGCCGTGGCAGGTGAGAATAACACGACCGGTGGTCGTGTAGTGGTCTTTGGTACCTCTTCTCTGGCGGTCGACCAGATGTTTGATATTCTCGGGAATGGTGATATGTTCGTCAACTCGGTGGATTGGACCGCCGAGCAGGAGGACCTGGCAAGCATCACGCCGCGGACGACCACGGAGCGCGTTTTCAATGCCCCTTCCCAGATTCACTGGATCCTGATCCTCTTGAGCTCGATCTTCGTTATTCCGGGCCTGGTACTGATCGCAGGTATCTCCACCTGGCTGGGCCGCAGGCGTCAGGGATAATGTATGATTCGACGCTCCACTGTTGTCTATATAACAATATTACTGGCCCTCGCGGCGGTCTATTACTATCTCAACAACCGGGAACAACCGCCGGCGGTCGAAGTCACACCCGGGAGCACGGAAGAAATTTCCTACTTGTTTAAAGCGGAGGAAGGTATCCCGACCCGCATTCAGATCGAGTCAAGCTCGGGAGAAGCGGTCGAAGTGTCCCGCAATGCCGGAAACGCCTGGGCGCTGGTCCAGCCTGTTGAATCGGATGCGGAACAGGGGGCGGCCGAGGCGGCTGCCAGCCAGCTGACCACGATGCGTATTCTGGATAGGATTTCTGAGGTCGACTCGGAATTGGTAGGATTGGCCGAACCGGCGTACATCCTGACAGCCGGGTTTGACAACGGCACAGAACGAACCCTCCATATCGGTGTTGTCACTCCCTCGGAGAGTGGATATTACGTTCAGGAATCGTCCGGTGGAGAGGTCTTCATCGTCAGCAGAAGCGCCGTGGAGGCCCTGCTGAGACTCCTGACGAATCCCCCCTACGCACAGACACCGACGCCTGCCCTATCCGAAACGGCCACCCCGTAGACGGACGTAACATTTTGACCCCCATGGCGTCTATGATAGAGCAATGTTACGGACTTGAAATTCACTTGAAAACAGTGTATTCTGATTAAAAAGAAAAATGGATTAGCACACGAATGGATGTAGACAAAATTTTGATGGTTGATGAAGAGGAAGAATTTTCAGCCCTTGCCCGGCTCATTGAGCTTGGACGTCAAAAGGGGTATATCACGCTGGATGACATCCTGCATTTCTTCCCCGAAGCCGAACAGGATGTGGAGCAACTGGAAGAAGCCTTTTCGGCGCTATTGAGCGCGGGTATCCCGTTCGTGGAGGACACCACCACGTCGGAGCCCACGGAAGATGAACTCGTGGCTGTCGAAGCCACGGAGGCTGAACCGGAGATCGATCTCTCGCTCGACGACTATCTTGCGAATATCGACACGGACGATACGATCGGTCTATACCTCAAGGAGGTAAGCCGCGTCCCGCTTTTGACGGCGGAAGAAGAAGTCAAGCTTGCCCAGCGCATCGAACGGGGACGCATGGCGCGTGAGGAGCTTGCCAAAGGCAATGCTAGCCCGCGCCGCCGCACCGAGCTGCGTAAACTGATCGAGGATGGCTGGGCTGCTCGTGAACACCTCATTACGGCCAACTCCCGGCTCGTGATTTCAGTGGCAAAGAAATATATGGGACGTGGTGTGCCATTCCTGGACCTGATCCAGGAGGGCAATATCGGCCTGATCCGCGCCACGAAGAAATTCGATTACCGCCGCGGGCACAAGTTCTCGACCTATGCCACCTGGTGGATCCGCCAGGCTGTGACACGTGCCATTGCCGACCAGGGACGCACGATCCGTGTGCCGGTGCACATGGGCGACCAGATCAACAAGCTGCTGCGCGTCCAGCACCAGCTGACCCAGCGCCTGGGACGTGAGCCCAGCGTCGAAGAGCTGGCCGAAGCCCTGGATGTACCACCCAAGAAGGTGGAGAACATGATCCAGGTGGCGCGGCGTCCACTGTCGCTGGAGACACCGACCGACGACGAAGAGGATTCGGTGCTTGGCGATTTCATCGAAGACGATGAAGCGCCCCCGCCTGACGACACGGCAACCTACAACCTGCTGCGCGAGCACCTCGGCGAAGTCTTGAACGCCCTGCCGCCGCGCGAAGTGCGCATCCTGCAACTGCGCTACGGCCTGCTCGACGGCCAGGCATACACCCTGGAAGAAGTCGGCCGCAAGATGGGCGTGACGCGGGAGCGCGTCCGCCAGATCGAAGCACAGGCGTTGAGCCGTCTCCGCCACCCGTCCATCCGCCGTAAGCTGCGCGATTACTTGGGCGAATAAGAACCAGGAAATAAAACCAGGACGATTTGATCGTCCTGGTTTTTCGTTGAATTCTATAACAAGAAATATAGATCTCCGGAAAAGCCAATCAATGAACTTTCCTTATACTTTTCCTCCCGGGGGAGATTGGATGAATTTCCTGCCCGCCATTCAGGTATTCTTGCATGGCGGCAATCCCTACCTGGTGGGCGAAGAGTTTTATGGTGTGTATGAGCCATTCTGGACATACATCCTTCTGGCGCCCTTCGCTCTCCTTCCCTTCTGGACAGGACGTATTCTTCTTTTCCTCGTGAGCATCATTGCTTTCACCGTGACGGCTGTGAAGATGGGGGCAAGCAGGTCACAGCTTGTTTTGTTCCTTTGTTCTGCTTCCGTATTTGGCTG
The DNA here is from genome assembly GCA_036276515.1 of Anaerolineales bacterium. GTDB lineage: Bacteria > Chloroflexota > Anaerolineae > Anaerolineales > Villigracilaceae > Defluviilinea. Next base: position 5,392 of record DASUOS010000310.1, read on the forward strand.
TCTTTACAGTGGAAATATAGACTTTCTCGTCACAATGGGCCTCTGGATGCCGCCGGCCATTGGGTTGTTCTTCGTGATGATGAAGCCCCAGATAGGTGTTTGTATCGCCATCTATTGGATGTACATGGCCTGGAAAGGAGGAGGCATGCTGAAAGTAGTCAAGGTGTTTTCACCTGTCACGGCAGCCTACCTGCTCTCCTTCTTATTGTATGGATTTTGGCCAAGACACTTATTTAACATGACGAATAACCCATGGAATTTCGGATTATTTCCCTATCTGGTTCCAGTTGGCATCTATCTGCTCTATAAAGCATTGCTGTTGGAAGATAAGAGGCTGGCTGGAATCAGTACTCCCATGATCTCCCCCTATGTGACAAGATATAATTTTTCCATTGTACTGCTTTCCCTCTTCAATCGCCCGGCTCTTTTTCTCGCCACCTGGGCTGTTCTCTGGTTTACTGTACTTATCAGGCTGTGGATCACATAGCCTACCTTCCTGGCCCAATCCCATTGAGAAGCTCTGGAAGTGGCATAAGCAGCAAGTCTTGCGTTTGCATCGCTGGGCCGATCAAGTCAGTCAGCAACGAATGGCTGTCACAGAGTTCTTGGACCGTATCGCCCAGCTTTATGAAGCCTTGCTTGGTTATACGGCCCTATGTCAGATTAAATTGTAAAAGTGCAATCGAATCATCCTGTATTGTTATTGGAAGGTGAGGTCAAGCGACAGGCCGTAAAATGGGAAACGAAGCTTCTTGAGCTCATATACAATGCTGAACAGTATAAAATATGCCGAGTAACCTAGATGAGAATTGGTGATTATTTCATTCAGTGGTGGAGAATGCGTGTTTCTGTACACTGGATTCCTCCGGAATGCCGAATATTAGATA
>DASUOS010000311.1:0-9539 GCA_036276515.1 Anaerolineales bacterium
ACGGAAGTTCACCAGGTAGGCCGTCATGAGTACGGCAAGGATGACCAGTATCCCCTGGAAGAACAGCGGCGCATTCGCATCGGTGAAATGCCCGCGCTGTCGCGCCCACATAATGAGTGAGTCCAGGCCGATGGGCGCGGCGACCCACCAGAACGGCTGGAAGGCCGCGCCGGCGTGAAAGAAGCTGCCCCGCGATCCGGCAAACGGGAAGATGACCGTCATCACAAGAAAGAGAAGGATCCAGCCGGTCACCGCGATCCGCGTCCGCAGATCGCGGCGCAGCTGCCACAGCCCAATGAGAATCAATGGAAAAAGGAAGATGCCGCCCTGGGCCGCAAAGGTATTGCCAGTGTTCGCGCTCAACGCCATCAGGCGGTCTTCGATGGCTGCGTCCCAGCCGGCGTTGAGAAAGCCTTCACGCGTCAGCGCATCGGGAGGATAAATAAAGGTCTGGTTGTAATTCTCGAGCCACAGCAGGCGCCCGCCGCCGGGCGTCATGAAGGAGTCAAAGAGATTGAGATTGCGGATGTGCCATCCGCCCATGACGATGAAATAACCAGCGAGAGCAAGCAGACCGGCCGGAATCATACGCCTCAGCCAATCCACAACTACAGCTTTGGAGTGATCCACATTCGCGGCTGTTTTCCACATGACGGTAAGACCGGCCAGTCCAAGCCAGAGCAGGCCATCGCTGCGGGCGAGGGTCAACAGACCGGCCAGGGCACCGAGAGCAATGGGAATCCACTTTTCCGGGCGTGGAGCCAGCAGCAGGAAGGTTCCGCCGAACAGCATATATAAAGCATAGTTGTCCGGAACAGGCATGAAGGGCGCGTAGTAGAGGGGAAAGATCGAGAGCAAACCCGAGACCATCGCCAGCCGCGTTTGGCGGGACACGTCGAAGGCCAGGGCCGCGGTCACCAAAGGGACCAGGGCTGAAAGGAGAATGAACGCCGCGCGTCCCGCGGCATAGCTCGACTGGCCGCTGATCCACATCCCAGAGGCGGAAACGATCGATGCCAGCGGCATCCAATAGGTGTGGGAGGGATGAGGCAGTCCCTGGGGATCGTCGAGATAATTCCAGAGATAGGGCTCGCTAAATCCCTGCCCTTCGGCGAGCTGGACGCCCCCGACAAAGTAATAATCCGCATCCATGTAGCCGGGGAGGGATTGAAAACGAGAGATCCCAAATGGAACCAGGAGGCCTATGATGAAGAGAATGAGGTAATGACGCCAGTTCATTTGCGGTTCCCAATCTGGTCAGCCCAGATGCGCGGTGAGTGCACCACCCACCAGCGCATCCAGTATAACGCGACGATCATCGCCAGGGGCGGGAGGACACTTAACAATTCAGTATAGAGCGGAGAATAGACCAGGATCGTTTCATAATACAGGGCAAAGGGAGCCAGGAACGCGACCAGCAGGATTAAGGCTACAACGATCCAGCGCCTGCGCAGCCAGCGCTCCCAGACCAGGGATACCACCAGGATCAGCGGCAGCAGAAGCACCACCTGATTCGAAGGGAAGATCGCCAGGCCGGCAAGCGGCATAGCGGCCAGAGCCAGGGAGGCGGTCCATACCAGCCGGCGAAAGGGTGCATTGATGGATGCAAGCGATTCAATGAAAACAATGGCCAAGATAAGGAGGGCAAGCACCGGACCGAGCGGGAAAGGTACTTCTGGCAACCAGGCTGATAATATGGACCCCGCATTCAGACTAACTCCCTGGAAGAGGTTGGAGAGGGATGCACGAATGTATGGCAGCCCCCAACCGGGGTTGATCATGAAGGTGATGACCAGCATGACGAATAACGCCATGCCGAACCCGGCCAGCACGCCCCACCTGCGGTTTCCCAACACAAAGATCAGGATGACCAGGAAGAACAGACCGCCCACTTCCCATTGATAGGCGGCAAGAAACAACAGCGCTCCAGCCAGCTCGTCAGAGTAGGAGCGCAGAGCAAGCAGAGCGCCCAGATACAGGAAATTGAGGTAGATGGCTGGCGACGTGGTGACCAGCGCGTTGAGGCTGAAAAAACTGAATAATCCAAACCCAAACAAGAGAATGTTCAGCGCGCGGGGTGGGTTCCATTCGACAAGGCGATAAGAGAACAAGACGCTGAAAAAGAGGAGGAGCTCGGCGACCATCATCCAGATGCCGCGTGCCAGGGCAAAGTCGGCATTCGTACCGGGAACCAGCCAATTAACCACATCCGGGACCAGCACCAGCGGCGTGTAGAACAAAACAATATAGAACGGATCACTGAGGATGTAGCGATATTCGCTGGCGAATGCATCCCGCCCGTAGACGATCTGCTGGACGCGTCTGGCGATCTCTCCCCCGTAGATCTCCGGCAGCTCTTCCAGGATGACAGCTTCGCCATCCGGCATCAGGCGCCAACCCTTTTGCCCCAGCGCGACATCGGCCTGCAGGCCCAGGAAAGAACGAACACCGTTCCAGCGCATAAACAACCATTCCCCCCCGGGCAGAGTGCGCGCCAGGTAGACATTCAAGGCCAGCAGGGCCGCCAGCAGGATTCCGAGGAAAACAACGATGCGAATCTCCTCCGGGCTAAGCCACTTCCTGGATTTGCGGATGTCCTTGAAGGCCATCAGTTACTGGATGAAGTAGCGGAAGATGGGTCTTGTCGGCGACCGGCGGGCCACTTCCTGAAAGCCTGCCTGCCGGAAAGCGGAAGCGGTCCCCGTGTAGACGAATGGCGCCGGCATTGCCTCGGGGGCCTCCACCGGATAGCCTTCCACGATCGTTCCCCCCTGGCCCTTGACATGGTCGACCGCCGCTTTCAAGAGTGCAACGGTGATGCCCATCTTTCGATACTTTCTGGCGACGAAGAAGCAGGTCACCGACCAGACGGGCTGGTCATCCACCGGTTGAAGAATGCGCGAATGCGCCAGCTTGGGATAGGCCGAACGCGGCTCGACCGCCACCCATCCGACCACGTCGCCGTGCAGGTAGGCCAGCAGGCCGGTCGCCACACCCGAATCCACAATGGATTTGTGCATCTGGCGCGTTTCGTAGCCGCGCGCTTCCTCATAGGCCTTGCCGCGCAGCTTCCAGAACATGCACCAGCAGCCGCCGCACGCGCCGCGCGGACCAAACAATTCCTCCAGGTCCGTCCACAGGTTTCGTTTGAGAGGCTTGAATGAGAGTTCAGTTGTCATATCAGGGAATGATCATGTTGATGCGATTGGGCTGGATTTCGTATTCGAAGTGCTGCAGCCATTGAGGCAGCAACTCCCCATCGGTGTGGGCTGGAGAGGGTTTATCGAGATGAATGGATACACGCGTCACGTGCAGCTCGTGCATTCCTTCCATTTCCACGTAACTCCCTTTCCCTTCCTTAAGTGCACGCGGTAACGCCTGGAACATACCGAGGCGGGTGCCGCGATAGCCATAAGCCAGAGTTAATTTTCCGTCGAACGGGTCGGCGTGAGGGGTCATGAAGAAACCACCGGATCGGCGTCCATTGCCGATGGTAACGAGTGACAACGGACCTTCATATCTACCGCCATCCCACTCGATCACACCCTGCCATTCGGGCTTGTCCATCACTGCCTGGACCGCCGCAACCAGATAGCGGGCCATGCCCTTGATGATATGGATCGTTTCGTGCTTGATGGTGGTGTATGGCTCCAGACCGGCAGCGGAGTTGTTCACAAAACAGCGTCCATTCAGAATCCCCATATCCATGGGGCGGACATTCCCCCGGGCGATCACCTGTGCAGCCTCCTTCAAGTCGGTGGGCAGACTCAGAGAGTAGACCAGGTCGTTCGCCGAGCCCAGAGGCATGATCCCCAGGGGGCCGAGCAGCTCCGTCTGGGAAGCGGCAGCCCTCGCCAGGCCATTGGCAGCGTCGCCGATCGAGCCATCCCCGCCGGCAACGATGATCGGCGAGCAGCCTTCGCGAGCGGCCTGTTCGGCAAGCTCGACGATCTGGCCTTTGGCGTGGGAGACTGCCAGCTCAAATTCCAGGCCAGCGGCCTTCAAGGCAGCTTCCGCATCGGGCCAGCGTTTCTGTGAGTTCCAGCGGTTGGAGTAGGGGTTCAATATCACTTTGGCAGTCATCGGCCCTCCACAAGGTGGTCGCGGTCAATTGTACCCCGAAGGGTCCATTCCTTGAATTGGGATAGAATTACGGCCAGGAAGATGAGTACACAGCCAAGGATCTGGATGGCCACCAGTCTCTCGTTCAACAGCAGCCAGCCGGATAACACGGCGAACACCGATTCCAGGCTCAGGATCAAGGCTGCGTCTGCCGGGGGTGAATGTCTCTGCGCCCAGACCTGCAGTGTATAACATAAACCCAGGGAAAAAAAGGCTGTATAAGCGATTGCAAATAGCAATGGACCATTGAAAGACATCGCCGGCTCCGTGAAGAGACCGATCGCCAGATTCAAAACACCACACACCAGAAGCTGGCCCACGGAAAAACTCATGGCGTCGAAGCGGTAGGCATACTTTCCCAACACAATGACATGCAGGGTCCAAAATAACGCTCCGGCCACTTCGATGGCATCCCCCTTCTGAAGGGCAAACCGGCCACCCGTCGAAAGAAGGAACGCGCCCACTCCGGCCAGCACCACCGCCACGATCGCCAGCCAGTGGAATTTTTCACCCCAGAATAGAAATAACACAATGGGCACCAGGACGACATACAGGCTGGTGATAAAACCGGCATTGCCCGCCGTCGTATACAGCAGTCCCACCTGCTGCAGGGCGCTGCCCATGAAGAGCACAAAACCGGCAATGAACATCCATTCGAATTGCTGGCGCGTGATGGAGCGTGTTTGGCCCAGACCCCCAATGGCTCGAGCGGCAAACGGGAGTACGACCAGGGCTGCCAGCAAATACCGCGCGCCATTGAACAGGTACACGCTTCCCATCTGGCCGGCCACGCGCTGGGCGACGAAGGCAGAACCCCAGATGATGGAAACAAGGAGGAGGGTCAGATCTGCTTTGAGTCTCATGGATCGACGGGTGATACAATTGCTGAAATTTTTACCGGCCTGTCTTTTGCACAATCGCCCAATGATAGCATAGGAAGCCCATGTATAACCCGGAGGAGATCAAATCTCAAAAAGAGGATCTGCGTGAGGCGGTCCTGCATGGCCGTCCCTTTGTGCCGCTGTATGTGAAGATGAAAGTTTTCTATGGCTGCAACCTCAAATGCGAGATGTGCAACCACTGGCGCGAGAGGCGCGAGCCGCCGGTTTCTGCGGAACGGTTTAAGGAGGTTATTGGCGAGCTGGGGGAGCTGGGAACGAAGAAAATCCACATTTCGGGCGGTGAACCCCTACTGCGCCCCCAAATATCCGAGTTTGTGGAACTTGCATCATCCCTGGGCATTAAGGTCACGATGACCACCAATGGGACCCTGGTGGACAAAGCAAAGGCGAAACGACTGGTTGAGAGCGGCCTGCGCGGCGTCAACGTCTCCATCGATTCACCCATACGAAAGATGCATGAGAGAATTCGCGGTGTGGAAGGTGCGTTCAAGGCTACAACGAAGGCGGTTGAACTATTTCAGCGCTACAGGCATAAGGGCAAGCTGAGCATCCGCATCAACACCGTGGTCAGCCGCACAAATTACCGGACACTCGAGTCCCTGCCTGACCTGGCACACGAGCTCGGAGCAGATGGCATCAACCTGATCCCTGTGGATGATCACTGCGGTGAAATTCTGTCCATGCGAAAAAAGGATATTGCCTGTTTCAACGAGCAGATCGCCCCGCGGATCGCCGAACGGGCCCTGGCACTGGGACTCATCGTCTCAGATGAGGATGCTTTTCCATTCGGGCGGAGCGAATCGGAGGTCCGTTTGGGACGCGCCGGGCGGTATGCGCTTGGCTACTATGACGATCATCCCTGCTATGCACCCTGGACCCACAGCCTCATCGATTTCAATGGAAATGTATACATCTGCTGCATGACGCGCGAGCGGATTCCGCCCATGGGCAATATTAGAAACCAATCTTTCAGGGAGATCTGGGAAAGCGCAGCGTACCAGCGTATACGCTTAAAAATGCACCCGCCCGCATTAAGTCCATGCAGGCGCTGCGATGACTTTATTGGAGAGAATAAGAAAATCTGGGAGATGATCGGGCCGTATTAATGAAGACGCCTTGCGAAAGCTGGTGCTAGCTCAGATCCGAGAACATATCCGAACGGTCGTCGTCATCCCACATGCTGGCCTGGTTGAACGAATCGAGCTCGGCGGCTGTAAAGGTCGCTGCGGCGATCGGCAGGGCCACCGGCTGATCCAGCCCCTGAAGGCATGCCAGGCACACCCGCCCATCCCTGGTCTGATTCGTATGCTCATCACAATAGCCCCGTCCACATTTTATGCATTTTCCAAGCGCTGGATTGTCGCAGCGATGCGGCACGAGGTAACCAATAATCATTTCACATTGTTCAGCCATGAATCCTCTTTGGGCGCAGCGACGTTCCCATTGGCCCAACACAGAATATGAATATTGCTCTCTTATCCGAAAAGTATACACCCGACATCGGCGGGCTGGCAATCTCAACCGAACGGCTGGCCAGACTGCTTTCATCAGCTGGACACCGCGTGCGCGTCTTTTGTCCAAGCCCGGGCATGCCTGCTTCTGAAACCCGGTCCTTTAGCCAGGGGGGAATCCGCATCACCCGTTTTGGCGTGCACAAGCGACCGGAGGATACACTCGTAGAATGGTTCGAACGGATCGTGAACGACCACCGCCGCGAGCCATTCGACCTTTTGCATGCCTACTACTTAACCCAGGCGGGATTTGTAGCGGCGTATGCGGGCAGGTACCTGGGACTGGCGAGTGTTGTCTCGATCCGCGGCAACGATATCGAGCGCGCCGCGTTCGATTCTTCCAGGTTTTCACACATCATGTATGCATTGCAGAATGCCAGTGCAGTGACCACCAACGCCAGCCTGCTGCGGGTTAAAGCACAGGCGTTCATCGACCGCGAGATCATTTTGATCCAGAATGGGATCGATACCGAACTCTTCAAGCCCATGGAGAGAAATACTGCCCTGGCGCAGGCACTGGGGATTGCCGATGATCGGCCAACCATTGGCTTTGCCGGAGAGCTGCGTCACAAAAAAGGATTGGAAACCCTCCTCAGTGCCTATGCGCAGATTACCAAAACCCATTCCACGAGACTGCTCATCGTCGGCGATGTTCGAACCGGAGAAGATCAGAAGATCTTTGATGAAATTAAAACGTCTATACCGACTTCAAAAATTACTGTGACCGGCTATGTCTCAAATAGTGACCTTCCCTCGTATTATTCATTAATGGACGTAGTCGTGCATCCGTCCTTGCGGGATGGGATGCCCAATGTATTGCTCGAAGCGATGGCATGTGAAAAGGCAGTGATCGCAACACCGGTTGGCGGCGCACTGGATGTGATCGAAGATCATAAGAATGGAAGAATGGTTCCCGTCAACGATGTACATTCGCTCACGACGATCCTGCAGGAATTATTGTCAGACAGATCGCAGCGAGACCGGCTGGGAGCCTCCGCACGACGGACTGTACAAAGCAGATTTACAGTTCGAAACGAACTGGATGGAAATCTGGCCGTGTACCGCAACCTGGGATTGCAGGGCTGAAACCTATACTCATATCCCATTAATTTCAAGGATTATAAAACCGTTATACTATTTGGATTACAGGTGATAAATGAAAAACCCATTTGAATCGACTGGCAAAGTGAAAGCATCTTTAAGTGAACAGAAATACATCGCATCCGACGAGATCACGACCATCGTATATCTCGCCCAAAAACTGGGCAAACCGCTCCTGACAGAAGGACCGGCTGGTGTGGGAAAGACCGAGCTTGCCAAAGCCATCGCCGGTGCAACGGGACGGGAACTGATCCGCCTGCAGTGTTATGAAGGTCTGGACGAATCCAAGGCCCTGTATGAGTGGGAATATTCGAAGCAGCTCCTGTATACCCAGCTTCTACGAGATAAATTGAATGACACTCTGGGCAAGGCCGAGACCCTGGCCGAGGCGGCCGACAAGCTCGCCAGCCAGGAGGATGTCTTCTTCTCCAACCGCTTCCTGCTCCAGCGTCCGCTGTTGAAAGCCATCATGTGCGATGAGCCGACCGTCCTGCTGATCGACGAGATCGACCGCGCCGATGCCGAATTCGAAGCGTTCCTGCTCGAAGTCTTGAGTGATTTCCAGGTTTCGGTCCCGGAGCTGGGGACGCTGAAAGCCCGCCACAAACCATTCGTCGTGCTGACTTCGAACAATACCCGCGAGCTTTCGGAGGCATTGAAGCGACGCTGTTTGTATCTCTTTATCGATTACCCAACCATTCAGGAGGAGCTGGCAGTCGTCCGCTTGAAGGTCCCGGATCTCAATCCCAAACTGGCGCAGCAGGCGGTGGAATTCGTACAGAAGCTTCGCAACGCAGAGATGCGCAAGTCCCCCTCCATCAGCGAGACACTGGACTGGGCGAACGCCCTCGTAGCCTTGAACGCCAAGAGCCTCGATCGGACCACGCTCGAGGATACGATCTCCGTGTTGGTCAAGCACGAAGCGGACATTCAAAAGGCGCGCCGGCAGCTGATCAATCCTTCACCCACCACGCGCGGCAAGCCTGACGAATTTGGACGATTTTCTGGCAATTAAGGACTTCAGGCTCAGAATATTTACTGGATACGATGGTTTCGACTGGCTGCGTCGCAACCACCGGGAAGGAATGTAAATTATGGAAACCCGCATTTTACAGTTAATCCAAGCCTTACGCGCCAGCGGGGTGCGCGTGTCCCTGGCCGAATCGGCGGAGGCATTCTCCGCCGTGGACCTGATGGGAATCCAGCACCGCGAGCACTTCCGGCTGTCGCTGCGCGCGACCCTTATCAAGGATGTACGTGACATCCCCGTCTTCGATAAATTGTTCCCGCTCTTTTTCGGATCGGGCGAGCCGCCGATGATGGGCGGCAACCCGACAGATGACATGACCCCCGAAGAAGCCCAAATGCTTGCCGATGCGCTGCGCCAGTTCACCGAGAGCCTGCGTCAGCGTATGGAACGCCTGATGAACGGTGAGAAGCTCTCCCGTGAAGAGCTGGAGGCGCTGGCAAAAATGGTGGGCCTGAACCAGACCGACGACCTGCGCCACCAGGAGTGGCTGGCCCAGCGCATGATGCGTGCCATGGCCTTCCCGGAAGTGCGCGAAGCGCTGGAGGAATTGATGGAACAGCTCCAGCAAATGGGTATGAGCAAAGAGCGCCTGCAGGACGTGCAGGACAAGATCCAGCAAAACATGCAGGGCATCGAGCAGCAGATCCGTCAGTTTGCGGGTGAGCGGATCGCCGAAAACCTGAGCGAGCAGCCGCCGGGCGAAAGCGCGGACAACCTGATGAACCGCCCGTTCCAGGCGCTGTCCGATTCGGATAAGAAGATTCTGCAGCGCGAAGTCAAACGCCTGGCCGCGGCGCTCAAGACCCGCATCGCCCTGCGCCAGAAGCGCGCGAAAAGCGGACAGCTCGACCCGAAAGCGACCATCCGCGCCAA
>DASUOS010000312.1:0-4008 GCA_036276515.1 Anaerolineales bacterium
CTTGACAGACCTGGATTTCATACAATTATTATAAACAAACCGGGTGGACAGGTGTCCACCCGGAAATTAACACATTCTCATGAATGCGATGCTCAATTACACCATAAAATCCTGTTCCGCTTTACGCATGGTCTTAAATGATTCGATGGCGACCTCCAGCATGGACCGGTCCGGTTCGCGGGTGGTCAGGGATTGCAGGGCCAGGTTCGGCTTGATCAGCAGGCGCACAAACGGCGATTTCAGGTGGTTCGCCGTCCAGCGGATGTACTCCACGGCAATCCCGGCGATGACCGGGATCAGGAGCACACGGCTGGCCAGCCGCCAGGCGAAGCTCAGGTCGCCAAGTGCGCTGTGAGCCAGGACCGATATCAACACAAAGGTCAGCATAAAGGCAGTGCCGCAACGCGGATGCTCGATCGGGTATTTCGCCACTTCCTCCGGTGTGAGGTCCGCGCCCGATTCGAAAGCGTTGATCGTTTTATGCTCCGCACCGTGATAGCCAAAGAGCCGCCTGACATCCGGCATGAAGCCAATGGCCCAGATGTAGCCCACCAGTAAGACCAGCCGGATCAATCCTTCCAGAAAATTGTGAGCCAGGTTCGTCCAGCCGAGCGAATGTTCCGCCCAGCCACCCACACCGGCCGGCAGCAGGATGAACAGGCCAATGCCGATGGCCATCGATGTAGCCAGGGTCAGGTACAAAGCCGGGCCCTCCAGCTTTTCCTCCTCACCAGTCTGCGTGTTGGCAGATAAGGTGAGAGCGCGCATCCCGAGGCCCAGTGCGTCCCACAACAGGATGACACCGCGCAGGAACGGGATTTTTGTGATCCGCGAGCGATAGACCGAGGCCAGGTTCTCCTTGTGAACCACAATATTGCCATCCGGTGCGCGCATGGCAATAGCGAATGCCTTCTGGCCGCGCATCATCACACCCTCGATGACCGCCTGTCCGCCGTATGAAATGATCTTATCTTCCATGGTATCTGTAAATTCCTGCTTCCAACCTGGAGAAGGTCCACGCCGTTTCCGGCAGCCTTCGCAAGGTATTTTTAGCCCAAATTATTGAAGAAATGGATAAACGCATCGATTCCCTTACGCCAGGTTGGCAGGTGCAGATGCTCGTTTGGAGAATGGACGTTGTCACTGGGCAATCCCATACCCACCAGCACCGATTCCACGCCGCAGATCTGCTGCAACATGGCCACCGCGCCGATCGAGCCGCCCTCACGCCGGTAGAACGGGCGCAAGCCCCAGGCAGTTTCCATCGCATCGTTCATGGCCTTCACGCCGGGGTTGTTCAGGTCGGCGATCGCGAACGGGCTGCCGGTCAGCTTCTTGACGTCCCAGGTCACGGTCTTTGGGGCATTCTCCTCCATGAAGCGGATCATTTGCTTTTCCACTTCTGAATCGGTCTGGTCGGGGACCAGGCGGCAGGAGATCTTTGCCATCGCTTTGGCAGGGAGGACGGTCTTCGAGCCGGGACCTGTCCAGCCGGAGAGCAGGCCGTTCACTTCCAATGTGGGACGCGCACCGGTCCGTTCTGCAGGGATGTAACCCTTCTCACCCCATAGGCCAGGAACACCCGTCTCCACGAGATAATGATTTTCATCGTTGGGCAGACGGGCGAAGTCCGCGCGTTCCTGCTTGCTGATCGGGCGGACGCTGTCATAAAAACCGGGCAGGGTCACACGGCCTCGTTTATCATGCATTTTGGCGATCAACTCGGCCAGTACCTGGGCCGGATTGTGAACCACGCCGCCGTACAGCCCGGAGTGCAGATCTGCCCGGGGTCCGGTGATGTTGATCTCGAAATAAGCCAGCCCGCGCAGGCCGTAGGTGATGGTGGGCATATCGACGCCCATCATACCGGCATCCGGATTGAGGGAGACATCCGCTTTGAACAGCTCTGCATGTTTTTTGAGGAACGGCTCGAGATGCTTGGAGCCGATCTCCTCCTCGCCTTCGAGCAGGAACTTGACATTTACCGGCAGCTCCCCGCCGCCCCGCATCAGCGATTCGATCGCATGGAACGCAGCAAGCACCTGCCCCTTCATATCCGATGAGCCGCGCCCGAACAGCAAGTCACCGCGCACCTGCGGCTCGAACGGTCCGGTCTCCCAGAGCTCGAGCGGGTCGGCAGGCTGGACATCATAATGTCCATAGACCAGCACGGTCGGCGCGCCAGGCTTCTTCAGGTATTCGCCATACACAACAGGATGCCCGCCGTCGGTGGGCATGACTTCCACATTCTCGATGCCGAGTCCCCGCAGGTGGTCGGCCATCCATTCGGCGGCGTGCAGGACTTCATGGTTATACAGGGCATCCGTCGAGATCGAAGGGATCTTCAGCGCCTCGGTCAGGTCGGCCAGAAAGCGATCCTGGTTCTGGCGGGCATACTCGAGGGCGTTCTGATTATTGCTCATTGTTCCTCCTGATGATTCACAAAGCGACAGCCATTTTCTGACTGTCGCTCATGAGTTACGGTGCGGATGTGGGGACGTCCGTCTGCTCCAGGGCACGGCGTGTCAGGAGGTACCAGTTCGAGAAGGTCGCCAGCCGGTCGGACGGGTCATACAACGCCCCGACCTGCACGCCCTGGACCTGTGAGTCTACGCCGTAGGAATAGACCGGGACGAACAGTGGGAGAGCGGGCAGTTCCTTGCCAAACACGACCTGGAAGTTACGGTAGAGCCGCGTGCGCAGGGTGTAATCGGCTGTGACGCGCGCCTGCTCGAGATATTCGCTGGCGGCACGGTTATCCCATTGTGAGTAGTTTTGCCCGCCGGTCGCTTCGGCCTGGTGCCAGAAGGGATACGGGTCCGGGTCGGGAGTACGCGATAGGTCAAGGTCCACAAGGGCGGCCTGGTAGGTGCGCGAGGCGAGCGATTCCAGGACGAGCTGCTCATACGGGACAGCCTGCAGGGTCACGCTGACCCCGATCTCTGCCCACTGCTCCTGGATCGTCTCTGCGATCTGGGTATGGGTGGCATCGTCAGGGTGCAGCATTGTAAAGGTGAGGGAAGCCCCTTCCTTGGCACGGACGTCACCGCCGGCCGCGGGAAGTATGTACCCTTCAGCTTTTAACAGGTTGATCGCACTCTCAGGGTCATACTTGAACTGCTCTGTGCCGTCATGGTAAGCCCACGAGTTCGGCAGGACCGGTCCGTTGGCGATGATCGCCTGTCCCTGCAAAAAGGTGTTGATGATATACGGGCGGTTGATTCCCAGCATCAGCGCTCGCCGTACCTGGGCATTTTGTAAAAAGGCGACTTCGGGGTTGTTCAAATTGAACAGCACCAGACTCATCCTGGGCATGCGGCTGGTATAGATGGCGAGGTTCGGCTCCTCCAGTGCTGCGCCGAGGACATCCGCTGTGATCTGGCTCACAGAGAGCACATCGCCCTGGCGGTAGGCCTCCAGTGCATCGACGGAGGTGGGATAGTAGCGAAAGACAACCTGCTCGATGAAGGGAGCCCTGTCATAATACGTGGAGGATAGTGTCAACACCACGCCTGTGATCTGTCCATCATCGACAAGCAGTTGATCGAACCGGTAGGGACCACTCCCCACCGGATTAATATTGAACTCTGCACTTTCCATCTGCTCCGGCGGGACCGACTCCAGCAGGTGACTGGGCAGGATCCCGAACGTCAGATAATCCATGAACGGAACGAAGGGTTCAGGCAGGGTGAACTTGATGTTTTTATCGTTCAGCCTGGTGACTTCGATCGTCCCCCAGAGGTCCTTGATATCCTGGGGATAGAAAGAGCCCGCTCCCTTCATCCGCTCGATCGTGAAGATCACATCGTCGGCGGTGACGGGCTCACCATCATGCCAGACTGCGTCCTGGCGGATCGAAAAATTATAGATCGTGCCATCCTGGGCGACGCCCCAGGCTTCTGCAAGATCGGCCTGAGGCATGCCGCGTTCATCGAATTTGACCAGACCGCTGAAGAGCAGGCGGTCCACGTCACGATCGGCCGGGTTGTTCCAATCCAGCAGGGGGTT
>DASUOS010000313.1:0-3567 GCA_036276515.1 Anaerolineales bacterium
ATGAACCCGGCCGGGTCGGCCAGGCTGTTGCTGGCGGACTGCGTGGGAAGGATTGGCGCCATGGTGGGCTGCAGCGGGGCAGAGAAGGTTGGCGTCGCCGCGGCGGGCGGAACGATGACAGTCGTCGGCGAGGGGATTATCGTGTTGACCGGCGTAACGCGTGGAACGCGCGTGCTCGTCGCGGTTCCCACCGGGATCGTGGAGGTTGGCGCGGCGAGGGTCAGGGTTGGGCGAGCCGTTCCGGCACCGGCCAGGCCGGGGATCGGGCACGTTTCCAGTGTCAGGGGAAAGTACGAGCAGTTGGCCCCATCCACGCACACATTGAGATTGAAGGCCGTCTGCTGCGCGCCGCGGCAGAGCAGGATGCGCCGTCCATTGACCACCTGGGCGGTCAGACATGTGACCCGGGCCAACGGCTCGGCCACATTGAAGCTAACATTTTCAGCCAGGATCAAGACGGCATGCGGCTCATCGTTCACACAGAACTGGCACTGTAGAGTGACCGGCTCCACCCCCGTGACGGGGATCGATAGGGTGGGCGTAAGATCGAGACCGCTCCAGATCCCGGTGACAGCCGGGGTGGGACTGGCCTGTCCTTCAGCCGGCAGGATCGTGCCCACCGGCGTTTCACCCGTTGCAGTGGGGAGATTGCAGGCGCTCGTTAGAACGAGTAAAAGGATCGCAGCAGCCAGAAGCCTGCGCGAAAAAGGATTCATTCCGGGAATTCCTAGGATATTTCTCACAATCATCTGGACACATGCGTCCATTCCTGAGAGGTCAAACGAACCAGCAGGGAAAACTGTTATTTCAAAGGAAAGCGGTCTTCCCGCAATGGGAGGGATGGGTCATCGAGTCTCTTTGCCCCGCTGAATGCAGCCGGAGTTCCATCAGCGGAAACACCACGGCGCACACTCCATCACCTTTTCCATTTCCATGTGGAAGTCCTCATAATGTGTATCTGACTGTCCCACCAGGTCCCTCATCAGGTCTGCCTCCTGAGCCTCATAGGCCAGGAAAGCCTGCACCACCGTACCCATATACTCGACCAGGTCCTCCTTCGCCGCCCGCAGACAGCCCGGCACTTCCACCGTCTGCGTATCCATCATGATCAGCTGGAGCTCGGCTAAAGGGCGTACGATCGCATCCGGCGCGGCCGAAGTGGCGAACTGGTACGAATGATCGAATCGCTCCATCTGGTGCACCAGCAGGAAGGAAGCTCTCTCCACGGCCTGTACATCACACGCTGCCCGCACAAAAAATAACGCATAGAGTCCCACCACAGCCGCCAGAAGAACAAGCGCGCCGAACGAGGTCCACACTCGTCGTCCTGTGACAACGATGTGGAATTTCTCCCTCAACCTCTCTCGACTCCTTCCCCACCTGCCTTTGTCCGTTGGGAGTGTAATGGGAAGGCCGGGATAGGGGTCATTCTTCCTTTCGGTAATCGAGCTTCGTAAAGGTTAGCGAATGACTGCCCAAGACAATCAGTTCATTTAGGGACTGCCAGGTTTCGAACTCCTTGATTGAGTTGACTGGTTGCTCCAAGCCAAGCTTTTTCAAAAGGTCCAGCCGAAATAGGTCGAAGGCAGAGCGGATGACCAGGCCAAATGAACCAACAGAGAAGATCGATGCGTTATAGAAGAACCGACATAAATAAAATCCGCCGAAAGCAGCTAGAAAGTACCTGCCAGCTTTACCCATAAATTCAAAGAATACGGATGGATCAGTGCCAGCACCAGGGCTTGTCCACATGCTATGCACAATAGCCAGCATACAGAATGCACAAAAAAGCATCGAAAGGATCGACATGTTGACCAGGAACGACAGCTCATTCCTTACGTTGTCTATGTTTGACTTGTACTCTCCTGGGATTACTTGTACCAGCCGGGGCCAGAAGTGGACACCGTCAAATCCATATCGCTCCCCTGGATAGTTTTCAGCGGCCTTCAAGGTGTTGCCAAAGCGGGTGGGTAGCACATCTGACAGATCTTTGGGATAAGCCAGATCATAGTCCGATACTGCTTTGTAATATTGTACAAGTAAGTCTTCTACGTTCAATTTTTGCCCCACAATATGAGCATTGTTCTCGAGTTGTAAGATCCAATTTTTCAACCGGTCCCGCTCCTCTAACAGGCTGCGCGCCTTTTGCAGATGTGCGTTCCGTCTCCGGGCAAATAAAGCACCGAATGGAAAGAATGGAACATACCCCTCGAACAATTTTAATATATAGGTGTTGAGAGCTGTTAAGGTAAAGCCGATGATAACTGTAAATATGAAGACAATCACGCTAAAGCTGACCAGTTGAGGGGTTCCCTTTGGATCTATAAAGGCAACTGCTATGTTCAATATCGGGTCGAACACCAGGATACATGCAACTACCAGCGCCAAGGATGGAATCATGGCAGAGACAAGAAAATTGCTGCCAAGTCTTTCGAGATAGTTGGTGAAGACACCCATCTATATTTAGAGTTCTTTGGGATCAAACCCTGGATTCAGGGTTTTCGTCTAGAAGGAGCAGGAGGGCGCCGCCGGGTAACCGGCTTGATCTCCGGTCGTTCGGCAGGACCCTTTCGCTCGGGAAGCTTTTGACGGTTCTTTTCCTCTTCCCTCTCGATGTTCTCCGCACCGGGATGCTTGCTAGGTGGCCGCTTCGACGTGCCAGGTAATGTAGGAATCGACATTCCCAACCAGCTCATATGACCTCTCTTTATTGTAGCTGCTGAGAAAATTATAGTGCTTTTGAAGGGAATAGACAACAGGGAGTTCCATGTACCTTCATGGTGCAATGCCTTGCGCAGTCTTTCCAAGGTTAGCTTTTGTCCTTTCGGCCCCACTTCGCCAGGCTGGCCTTGCGTGTTTTGCACCAGGAACGAAACCGAAGCGGCTCGAACGTTTTAGTACCGTTCAAGCCGCAACAAAATACCATGGGCCTATCAAAATGGAGACTGCGCAATCACATTTAGAACCTCAAGGCATCAAAGTTCTGATCAGCGTCGGAATGGTGGGCGGGCGGGTCGGTGGAGGCTGGGTGGGAGCAGAAGTGGGTGGGGGTTGGGTTGGCGCCGAGGTTGGTGGAGCATCCATCAGGGCGGGCTGGGTGGGATCATCGTGCCGCGGGCGTTGTGTGGCCGTCGGCGGGAGGGGTGTGGACGTTGCGGTCAGGGTCGGCGATGCAGATGGAGGAACAGTGGGCGAGCTGGTCCGCGTGGGCACGTACGTAGCCGTCGGTGTGGAAGTAATTAGGATGGTTGACGTTGAGGAAGGAACGGCCGCTTCGGTCTGTGCGGCCGTGACCGTTGGCGTCGTGGATGCCTCTCCGGTCGTCGCGAGAACAATATTTGGCTCAGGCAGATTCTGATATCTCAAATTCCATAGATATGCAGGGAAACCGAAGGTCACCAGGCAGATGCTAAGAAGAACGCCGACCAGCAAAAACTCTGTTTTCTTTTGTCTCTCTTTGGTACGGGTACCCATAAAAACCTCGCTTCTGCAAGCCTGCTCCTCGAAGTAATTTTTTACAATGAAGCCCCCGGCCGCTGCTGCGATGGTAGTTACAGGACACAGGAA
>DASUOS010000314.1:0-10818 GCA_036276515.1 Anaerolineales bacterium
CCAGAGGGGGATGACTATAAATGTATCCAAAACAATCAAAAAGACAGGCAACACGCCAAACAAAACAAAGGGAGCCATTGCAGCCAGTGTCTCATTACGGGTACCCGGAGTAAAGTCAAATCGTGAGGCAAATGTTCCACTCATTTGTGTGCTCCTCTCACGCAGGTGTTGGTATAATGCTGCCCCTGGAAAACTGATCAATTCCCGACAGACCAGACGGGCAGCTTCCACTTTCCCACTTTTTTTAGCAGCGTCGAGAGCCAGATTGAAAACTGACTGCAATTCATCGCCATACTCATCACGGTAGGACTTGGGGAACAGGTGCAAAAGCAGCGAATACAGGCGCTTCACGCTTCCTTCTCCCTCAGACGCAGGTGCGCCTCTCGTACCATGCCCTGCAAGCGGACCGTCTCCGCCTCAAGCACCCGCCTGCCCAGCTCGGTCAGCTCATAGGATTTGCGCGGCAGCCCGGGACCGTTGGTTTCTTCATCCTCAAAGCGCTCGATCAAATCCTGGTCCAGCAGGCGGCCGACGGCTGTGTATAAAGTGCTCGTGCTGAGGATAACACGCTCTCGACTTAGCTCTTTCACATCTTTGAGTACGGCATAGCCATGCTTCCGGCCAGGCGCGAGGCTGAGTAAGATATAGAAAGATGGTTCGGTCAAGGGGAGATAGGATAGGGGGTCAGCAGACATATATCACCTAATAATCAATTAACGATATATCGTATTACGACATATAATACACCCACAACCATCGCCTGTCAAGGGAGTATGGTATCCTACGCCCTATGAATCCAATCGCTTCTATCCTTGACCATTTTCCTGTTTTGGTGCTCGACGGAGCACTGGCCACAGAACTGGAGAACCGCGGCTACGACCTGAAGGATGACCTGTGGTCGGCCAGGATCCTGCTCGAACAGCCGGAAGCCATCCGGCAGCTTCATTATGATTACTTCAAATCGGGGGCCGACTGTGCCATCACGGCCAGTTACCAGGCCACCATCGAAGGCTTCACCAAACGCGGGTTGAGCGAGCAGGAAGCCGTTGCGCTGCTGCAGAAATCGGTCAGGCTGGCGATCGAAGCGCGGGATGAATTCTGGGCGGAGGAGGCTAACCGGGTGGGCCGATCGAAACCTTTTGTCGCCGCGTCGATTGGACCGTACGGCGCCTTCCTGGCCGACGGCTCCGAATACCGCGGGAATTACGGTCTCACCGAACAGGAACTGATGGATTTCCACCGCCCGCGTATGAAGGCCCTGATCGAGGCAGGCGCTGACATGCTTGCCTGCGAAACGATTCCCTGTCTGATCGAGGCACAGGCACTGGTCAGGCTACTGGATGAGTTTCATAGCATCCCGGCCTGGATCAGTTTCAGCTGCCGGGATGAGATCCACGTCAGCGAGGGGCAAAGGCTGGAGGAATGTGTCAGGCTGGTCGAAGCCAGCCCGTTTGTCGCTGCGGTGGGGGTCAACTGCACCTCGCCATACTATATCCCATCCCTGATCCGGGAAGCCAGAAAAGCAACAAACAAACCTGTGCTCGTCTACCCGAATTCAGGCGAGACGTATGACGCTCACACGAATGACTGGGATGGGAACCCGGTCTATGAATCCTTTGGAGAAGAGGCAAAGGAATGGTACAAGGCAGGCGCCCGGTTGATCGGCGGCTGCTGCCGGACCACACCTCGGGATATTCAGGATATAGCCGGTTGGGCGCATCATTTGTCACTGCCCCGGCTGTGAGCGCCTTTGGCGCCATCTCGCTTTGCGGGACTTTCGCCGGGGTTGCGAGGAGCGTAAGTTGCGACGAAGCAATCTCTTGTTGATGAGAAGATTGCCACACCGCCAACCCCGAAAGAACATCGAGCCAGGTGTACGGCAGTTCGCAATAACACTACAGTAGAGGTGATGAATGAAAGCCATCCGTATGCTGGAAGCAGGCAAACCGCTTGAAATACAGAACATTCCCATCCCGCCCATTGGTGACAAGGACATCCTGGTGCGTGTGCGCGCGGCGGGGATCTGCCACTCCGATGCGCATTACCGCGCCGGACGCTCGTCCATGGGCACGCTGCCCATCACACTGGGACACGAGGTTGCCGGAGAGGTGGAATGGATCGGCTCCCAGGTGACCACCCTCATGGCCGGCGACCGGGTTGCCTTGCATTACAACATTACCTGCGGCGATTGTTATTACTGCAGCACCGGCAATGAGCAGTTTTGCAGCACCGTGAGGATGCTCGGGCATCATCTGGATGGCGGCTATGCCGAATACATCGCAGTGCCGGCCCGCAATGCGATCCCGCTGCCGGAGGAGATTACATTCGAGGCAGGCGCGACCCTGATGTGCGCCTCGGCCACAGCCCTGCATGCCCTGCGAAAGGGACGGGTCAGGGCCGGGGAAACGGTGGCCATCTTCGGCGTGGGCGGACTCGGCCTGTCGGCCATCCAGCTGGCGAAGGCCATGGGCGCGGTCGAAGTCTACGCGGTGGATATCCAGCCGGACAAGCTCGAGCTTGCTTCCGGGTACAATGCAATTCCGGTCGACGCCGCCCGCTGCGACGCGGTGGAGGAGATCCGCCGCCTCACCCACGGCCGCGGCGTGGATGTGGCCATCGAGATGATCGGACAGCAGAAGACCATGAAACAGACCGTCGAATCGCTCGGCGTGATGGGCCGGGCCGTCATCGTCGGCATCAGCAGCACACCCCTGGAAGTCAATCCATACGGCACCCTGATCGGGTATGAAGCCGAGATCATTGGCTCGAACGACCATCTCCTGCAGGAGCTGCCCCTGCTCGTCGACATGGCGCGGCGAAAGATCCTGGATACCTCGAACGTTGTTTCTCAGACCATTCCTTTGGATGCTGCCAGGATCAATCAGCGTCTCGACGATCTTGAACAGTTCACCAGTGATGTCCGTGCGGTGATCGTCCCGTAAGTCCTGCGTGCATCTGGCTGCCATAGCAAAACAATCCGGCTATCGTTTCTTTATTTGACTCTGCATATGTGGCGTCAAATCTGTTATCTACTGGTGGAAAGAAATGGCCTCTCGCGTCAATACAAAAGAAATCCGTCCGATGTTCACAGATCCTTTACCGCTTGGCAGGCGTTTCCTGTACATTTTTGTCATCATTGGCATTCAGCTGATCTACATCCCCACAAGCAACCGGATCATGGGCGGTATCGAGCCCAGGCTGCCGATCGATATATTTCCGATCTGGCCTGTATGGGTACTGCCCTACGTGTTGTGCTACCCACTCTGGTTATTCAGTATCCTGTGGGCGATGTTCAAAATGGACGACCGGATGTTCCGCTCATTCGTCCTGGCGTTTATCATCACCTGTGCCCTTTCTGTTTCCATTTTCATTGCTTTTCCAACCTATGTGCAGGAAGCAACCTTCGCAGGCAACGATATCCTTACGGTGCTTCTTCGTTTTATCCATGAGAACTGGGGCCGCTACAATGCCTTCCCAAGCGGACACATCTATATCACGGCCTTACTCGCCTTCTTCTACAGCCGCTGGTATCCGAATCAAAAAACCATGTGGTTCGTGATCCTTGTGACCGTCTCACTTTCCACGCTGTTTACGGCTCAGCACTATATTGTGGATATCCTGGGCGGGCTGCTGGTTGCATGGACCGGGTATGCCGTCGGCATAAAGTGGATGGAAACACCCGTTCTCATCAATGCGCCAGCAAAGAAGCGCCTGCCCCTTCACCCACCCTCCTGAACGGATTGCGAATCCCGGAGATTTGTTTTATAGTCTGGCGCATGAAATCTCCAAAAGTCACCCGCCCGACCTTTCCGAAGGGGTATGTAGACAACCCAACTTCCTATGTGGACTGGAGCTGGGTCGCCGAGCAATTAACGGACTCAAAAAACTACTGGCTTTGTTCCGTGCGCCCGGATGGCCGGCCCCATGCCGTTCCACGCTGGGGCGTGTACCTGGATGGAAAG
The DNA here is from genome assembly GCA_036276515.1 of Anaerolineales bacterium. GTDB lineage: Bacteria > Chloroflexota > Anaerolineae > Anaerolineales > Villigracilaceae > Defluviilinea. The sequence continues at coordinate 3,963 of DASUOS010000314.1, forward strand.
ATCTACTACGACGGCAGCCCGGAAACGCGCCATTCCAGGAACACATTAACCAATCCGCACATCGCCGTCCACCTGGAGAACGGCGACCAGGCTGTCATGCTCGAAGGTATCTCCGTCCCAGCCGGGAAACCGGATGCCGATCTGGACAGCCGGCTTGTAAGGGAGTATCGCCGGAAATATGCTGAACACGGCTATTCCCCCAACCCTGGCCAGTGGGATGAAGGCGGCCTGAACGTATTCACAGCGCGCCAGTGTCTGGCGTGGACGGTCTTTTTCGAAAATCCCACCAAGTTCATCTTCGACGAATAAGCGGATGTGGCTCTACATCCTGCAGGGCATCGGCTTCGGATTCGCCGCGGCCGTCCAGCCCGGCCCGTTTCAGACCTACCTGATCTCACAAACACTGCTCAAGGGCTGGCGCAGAACGTTGATCGCCGCGCTCGCGCCGCTGGTCAGTGACGGCCCGATCATTGCCCTGTGTCTGCTTGTGCTCAGCCAGGTGCCCGCCTGGCTGGAGCGCGTTTTATATTTTGCCGGGGGACTTTTTGTCCTGTACCTTGCCTTTGGCGCCTACCGGTCGTGGAGGCAGTTCGATGCGAGCGCTCCGCATGAACAAGCAGTTTCAAGTCAAAGTCTTTGGAAGGCTGCCTTGATGAACGCAGTTAGCCCGGGTCCTTATATCTTCTGGAGTCTGGTGACAGGCCCTATTTTACTGCGGGGCTGGCGCGAGAGTCCGGTTCTGGGCGCAGGCTTTATGCTGGGATTCTATTCTTCCATGATCTTCAGCCTGGGCGCGATCATCCTGGTCTTCGGCCTGGCGCGCCAGCTTGGGCCGAAAGTCAACCAGGCCCTGCTGGCCGTCTCGGCCGCGGCGCTGTTTTGTTTTGGCCTGTTTCAATTGTGGCTGGGGATTACCGGCTGACCGATCAGGAGGGGTAACATATCACGATCCGGTGCAGGCCGAACGTCGAGCCGTATACGGCATTCACGTTCAGCCCGGCCGTCCGGCACGTTCCCGGAAAGTCCTGGCGGACCCACTCGTGCATGTATTCCGATTCGTCGATGACATTCGCTACGAACGTCCAGAGGGGAATCCAGCGCGGCCTGACCGGCACATCCGGCTCGATGATGACGATACTCCGCCGGGTGACGCGGCGCAGCTCCTCCAGCACCCGCAGCTGGACCGGGACCGGCATATGGTGGAGGGCCAGAGACAGCACAGAAACGTCAAAGGAGCCATCCGGGAATGCCAGCCGGGTCGCATCCATTTCCACCCAGGTAGTATTCAGACCAGTTCCTTTTGCCGAAGCACGCTTCAACATCCCCCGGGCAAGATCCACACCCGTGACGGTTGCCCCCTGCGATGCAAAAGAACGCGCCAGGGTGCCGGTCCCTGTGCACAGGTCCAGCACCCGTTCGCCAGGCTGCCAGCCGCTTAACTGCAGGGCCTTCCGGCGGGTACCGTGACGTAACCACTCTCCCAGGTCATATAAAAAAGCAAAACGGTTGTAATGATACAGGACATGCCGCTGATAATGATGGTCCGCCTTGAGCGTTGACATGGACGATGATCGTTCCCTTCCCCGTTGGATTGGTGAGGTTTAATTCGATTCAATATTTCTGATGGCGTCCAATTCATGGACCGCCCCCATGCGTTCGAAGATCTGGGTGGCACAGTCGATATGGACCCTGCGCTCATGCGGCGCATAGGTCATGGCCGATGCCAGCCTGGCACGGATCAACCCTTCCTCGAAGAGCATTCGGTACTTCCTAGCCGCGGCCAGTCCCCTGGTCCAGGTCCGAACGGCCTGTTTATGCTTCCCATTCAACCATTGATAACGGCCTTCATAGTACGCAAGGTACGGCTGGCCGATGGGAAACACCTTCCGAAAGCCTCTCAGGAGCTTGATGGCTTTTTCGCTAAGCTCCCGGTACTTGCGGATTTCGGCTGGCGGGTCCGGGTTTTGAAGCGCCTTTTCCCATAAGCAAAAATACACTTCGGCAACGGCCGAAAACCCGATATCCAGCGAGTAAACGGTCGGCGAAATACTGGACGCCAGCTCCAGCACTTTGCCTGCCAGCCCGATCGCCTTTGCCTCCTGGCCGATGCGGAAATAGGCCAGAGAAAGCTGCCCATGGATATTGATCGAGGAGGCCAAATTGGGAAGCTCCTCCAGGATCTGCAGCGCCTCTTCCAGCATCGGGATGGCCTGGGAGGCGGCCCCCTGGCGAATGCGGCCCGTGGCAACCCCGAACAATGACCAGACCTGCTGGAGCGGATTCCGCCTGCGGCGTGCCTCTTCGAGCAGCATGTTCTCGATCGCCAGCGCTTCGTTGATATCTCCTGAGATCAGGGCGGCCTCTGCCATCAGCACTGTGCTGTCACCCCACTGTCGGTAATCGCCGAGCTTCTCACACAGGGCCTTGGCTTCCAGGGCATGGGCACGGACCTCGTCCCATTTTCCCACCATGATCTTATACACGCCCGTTACCACGTTGACGGTGATCCGGTTGGACGGCTGGTTGACCTTATCGGCAACCGCGAGTCCCCATTCGACATACGATTCGGCCAGGTTATGCAGCTGAGCCATGCCCGCCAACACCCCGAGGCTCGAATAGGCAGTCGCCAGCTCAGGGGATGTCCCTGCCTTTTCTGCCTCATTGAGGAAGCGCAGGACGATGTACATGATGGGCAGTGTTTCATTGGAATAAAAATAAACGCGCGACATGTACTCATACAGGCGTGCAACTTCAGTGGCCCTTTCCCTCTTCCTTGGATCCGGGTTCGAACGGGTATAGAGTACCGGAAAGTAACGGTGATATATCTGCCGCACAACCTGCAGCAGGAATCCAAAGGTGAACTGTACATTGGCCGTCGGGATGGGCCGGTCGAGCAGCCGCAGGGCTTCGCGAACGTGACGCTCGCAGTCGGGCAGCGACCCAAGCCCATAATGAGCCAGCCCGATCCGGCTGTGCCAGCGTGCCCGGCGAAGCTGGCTTTCTGCCAGGGCCAGGCGGTTCTCCGCCTTGGGCGTGCTGCTCTCCCACTCGAGCGCCTGGGTATAGAACTGGATCGCCTCCTGGTTGGCATAGTTATCCATCGCCTGATCGCCGGCCTTTTCGAGATACTCCGTTGCTTTACGGATGGCCAGATGGTTGCGAACTGAGTCGGGCATGGCAGCTGCCTGGGACCAGTGATAGGCGAGCAGGCTGTAATAGGACTCGATATTGTTCCTGTTGCTCTGCTCGACCCATTCCGCGACGGCCTGGTGCAGCTGGCGGCGCTGGGAAAAGAGCATCAGGTTGTACGCCACCTCCTGCGTGACGGCATGTTTGAATATGTATGCCAGGTCTGGCGCTTCCGATTCGACCAGGGTCAGGCTGAGGCGGGTCAGGTTCTCCATGTATTTCTGGAGCACAGGCTTGTCGGAATCGATCGGGTGGATCGCCTGGAGGGCGCGCAGGGCAAAGATGCGGCCGATCACGCTGGCAACCTTAAGCGTCAATTGCTGGGAGGGATCCAGGCTGTCGATACGGTTGGTGATGGCCGCCTGCAGCGTGTCGGGCAGCGTCAGGTCTTCGAAGTTGATCAGCCGGGAATGCATGCGGCATTCATGATCCTCGATGACCAGGACACCGGAATCGCGCAGGGCATAGGCAAGCTCCTCCGCAAAGAACGGATGGCCTTCCGACTTCTCACGGATCAGCCGCCCGATCATCGCTGGGACGGATTTGACACCCAGCCGCTGGCAGACCAGAGCCTCGACATCGTCGAGCATCATGGCTTCCAGCTTGATCAGGTGCGTTCCGGACGAATCCAGCATCTGCTTGAATTGGATCGGGACCGGCTCCGCCAGCGGACGCGTGTTTACTGCCATCAGAATGGGGCGCACCTTCTGCTGCACATCCAGAAGCAGCGCCCAGGAGGCCGAATCGAACCAGTGCAGGTCTTCAAGGACAAGCAGGACAGGCGCTTTGCGCGCTTCGAAGGAGAGCAGGCTGGTCAAAAGCTCCCGGATGTTTCCACCGCGGATTTCGCCTGTCATGGCGGAGGTCAGCTCATTGTCCTCGATCTGGATCGGCAGGACCACGTCGAGCAGCGGCAGATAGCGGGCCATGTCCGGGTCCATTTCGGTCAGCTTACCCAGCACGTTCTCACGGATGGCCATCCGCGTTTCTTCCGAATACTCCGCTTTGCCCGCCATCTCTTCAATCACGAAGATCCGGTTGAAAACAGACCGCCAGGCAAAATATGGATTGTTCTTCTCGATCGAATCGCCGCTGCCGGCGAACAGATTGGCATCCAGCGTTTCGGCCTGGCGCACAAGATCTTCGAACAGCCTGGATTTCCCAATCCCCGCTTCCCCCAGCAGGACGAGGGTCTGGTGCGGTTCGCCGCGTGAGAACTCCTGCAGCGCATTGGCGATGAGCGTCTTCTCCTCCTGACGTCCGATCAGCTCGGTCTTGGGGCGGATGACGCTCTTCTTCAGCTCGAGCGGATGAAACACCTCCACCGGCTCCGCCCGCCCTTTGACAAAATGAGGCGGCAGGATCTCGAAGACGACCGCTTCCTTGGCACTATCGAAGGTGGTCCGATCGCACAGGATGGGCACACCATGTTTTATGGCAATCTTGTCCAGTTTTCCGGCGGTCGTCATTAACCGGGCAGACAGGTTCACTGCGTTCCCAATGATCGTGTACTCGCGTCTGGATTCATTTCCAACCGAGCCACAGAAGATCCGGCCGGTGGTGACCCCGATGAAACTGCGCACGTGCAGGCTGTTCAGCTCGCGGCGGATCATGAGGGCAGCCTGTACACTGCGGGCCGGGTCGTCTTCGTGAGAGAATGGAGGCAGTCCCAGTGCGGCGACGATGGTGATGCCCTTGTCGTCGACGTTGATCTTGTTGATGCTCCCCTCGTAGCGATAAATGGAGCGCTGGACCAGGCGGGCGATGTTCTGGGCCGTCTCCAGCTTCGTATCCTGGTCGATATCCGGCAGGTTGATAAAGAGGACTGACACCCGCCGCAGCTCTGCGATCCAGCTGCCCTGTCCGGCCGAGAGGCGGTTGATGATGGCGCCCGGAATGTAAGCGCGCAGAGAATTTTCCCCGCCCTCAGGGATCCTGACCTTGCTTTTCGTCGTTGTGATGGAAGAGGGTTTATTGAGCCGGTCCAGCCGGCCGCCCTGGGCGATCGCATCCCGCAGCTCGAACTCCACTGGGCTGGACACTCCATCGTTGCGGATCAGCTTCCAGGCGCTGGGTGTCAGCAGGATCTCGCCCGCCCTGGCAAGATTATTGGCAATGCCCAGCTCGATCAGCGGATTCCCTGTGAGCAGGAATTCCCAGCGGTTGAACACTCCGCCAACATGCGCGGCCAGGATACTGCCGGTGCTGACAGCAAGTTTCAGATGGAGACTCTCTGACTCCACTTTGTAATTGCTGAGCCGGTCACGGACGGCCACCGCGCATTCGGCGGCGCGCATCGTCCACTGCCACTGGTCTGCCCGGGAGATGGTATTGATCGTCCCCGTACCGCCCGCTGCCACATCGTCTGCTACGATCGGCCAGACTGCAATGACGGCGTCGCCGGCGAACTTCACCACATCCCCGCCGTAATCGTGGATGATATCGATCAGCTGGCCGAAATATTCATTCAGGATGCGCGCCAGGGTTTCGACGCCGGCGGGGCCGCGTTCCGCAAGCTGTTCGGTGAGAATCGTAAAGCCTGAAATGTCGGCAAAAAGAACCGCTGCCTGCATGTCCTCGGCGACAGGCGACTCGATCGGCGATGGATCGACAGCAACTCGGTTTTGGATCAGTCTGGGGACATAACTGGCAAGCAATTCCGTCAGCACGGGATTCGACATTCAGGCTCCGATTTAATCAATAAATGAAGGACAATATGATACCTCTACTCTCCTTTTAATGGGAGTGCCGGAAGCCTATCCGTTCTGACACAGCACAAAGTCTCTACACATGTCTCTCCCTCTTTTAGAGTGGAGACCAGGCATACAAGTCGGTGATCTCACAGCGGGTTCCATAGCCCCGGTTGGTGCCGGAGAGCACGGTCAGGCCCAGTCTGCCCTGATATGGCTGGCTTTGCGAAAGAGTATATTCGCCAACCAGCACGCCATCCACCAGAACATACGAATAGGCATCCCTGACAATGAGGGTAATATCGGCTTCCAGGGGCTCTTCGATCTGAACGGTGCCTGTTCCGCGGGTCGGTTTGATCTCCCGGCTGCCGATCCCGCTGTCGATCAGGAACAATATCTTTTGTTTATCCAGAATGACAGCATAATGCTTCCTGTCTTCCTGCAGTCCAAAGATAAAGCCGCAGCCAGAAACGTTGGCGCCATCGCTGGCGCTTGACCAGGCAAAATGAGCCTTCATGTAAAAATCCGCAAACAGATCGGGCAGCGGGTGCAGCTGGTACCAGTTCAGCTGTGCCCACTCCACTTCAAAATCATCATATTCCTGGAACCGGCCTTCCCGGGTTTCCAGATAGCCAGCATCATAGTAGCTGCGCACATCGTTCTGCATCGCTTCGATCTGCTGGGTGGCAGCCAGATCGGGCGTCAGGGTCGGCGTGGGTGTACTTGTTGGGACCGGTGTTGCGGTGGGGGGTACCGTGGGGGTCGCAGTTGGCTGCGGTGTACGGGTGAATATAACATCCGGCAGATCCGGCGTTTCCGGGGCACAGGCGTTGACCAAAGGAACAAGCAAAAGAATGAAGAGAGCGATGGAGGCGGATCTGGGCATGTTTCCTCCCGGCGCTGAGGGTGAAAAATGTATCATATCATAGATGATTTGTACCCGGTCCGGTAGGACAGACAGAAAACAAACAGCCTCC
>DASUOS010000315.1:0-2312 GCA_036276515.1 Anaerolineales bacterium
ACGAAAGTGGATTATACTTACAAAAATTTTCAGTCCACAAACGGGGGGATTGTGCTCACTGATCAAACATTCGGAGAATGAAATGGAAACAATCATCGAAAGTATTTCTGCACTTGAAATCCTGGATTCGCGCGGCAATCCTACCGTCGAGGTGGAAGTCAACCTGGCAGACGGCTCGTGGGGACGCGCCGCGGTGCCCTCCGGGGCGTCGACGGGCGTGCACGAAGCGCTTGAGCTGAGGGATGGCGACAAGAAGCGCTATCTCGGCAAAGGCGTCTCCCAGGCAGTCGCCAACGTCAATGGCGTGATCTCGGACGCGCTCTTCGGCTGGGACGCAGCCGAGCAGAAGGCCATCGACGCCGAGCTGCTCGCCCTGGACGGGACGCCGAACAAGTCCAAGCTGGGAGCGAACGCCATCCTGGGCGTCAGCCTGGCTGTGGCGAAAGCGGCGGCGAATTCCCTCGGCCTGCCCCTCTACCGCTATCTGGGCGGCGTCTACGCCCACGTCCTGCCCGTGCCGATGATGAACATCCTGAACGGCGGCGCCCATACCGCCTGGCAGTCCACCGACATGCAGGAGTTCATGGTCATGCCGTTCGGCGCGCCGACCTTTGCCGAAGGTGTCCGCTGGGGGGCAGAGATCTACCACGCCCTGAAGTCCGTGCTGAAGGAAAAGGGCTACGCCACCCTGGTCGGCGATGAGGGCGGTTACGCCCCAGCCCTGAAGGCCAACAACGAAGCCATAGAAGTCATTCTCGCAGCCATCGAAAAGGCAGGATTCAAAGCCGGCCGCGGCCTGGATGTGGCGCTCGCCCTCGACCCGGCCGCCTCCGAGCTGTACGAGGAGGACACTCAGACCTACAACCTGCGCAAGGAAGGCAAAAAGCTGACCGGCGAGCAAATGGTCGAGTTCTGGACGAAGTGGGTCAACGACTATCCCATCGTCTCGATCGAAGACGGCCTGGCGCAGGATGACTGGGCTTCCTGGCAGCTCATGACTCAGCAATTGGGCGGAAGGCTCCAAATCGTGGGCGATGATCTGCTGGTGACCAACCCCGAGCGCGTCCGTAAAGCGATCAAGGAAAATGCCGCGAATGCCCTGCTGGTAAAGGTCAATCAGATCGGTTCGCTGACCGAGACCATCGAGGCCGTGGAGGCCTGCCAGCGTGCGGGATGGCGTGCCGTCACCTCACATCGCTCCGGTGAGACCGAGGATGCGACCATTGCCGATATCGCCGTAGCCCTCAACACCGGCCAGATCAAGACCGGCGCCCCCGCCCGCTCGGATCGCGTGGCCAAGTACAACCAGCTGATCCGCATCGAAGCGGAGCTGGGAGATACGGCCAGGTACGCCGGCTGGGATGCACTGAAGGCATAATCGGAAACGAATCAAAAAAGGACGAGCACTGGCTCGTCCTTTTGTTTTAGATTTTGTTGGCATACTTTTCGGCAAACAAAGCAGGCTGCCCGCCTGTGTGCCAGAAAAGGACAGTCTCGCCCTTTTTGAAAAATCCCCTGCGGATGAGGTCGATCATCCCGGCCGCAGCGCGGCCTGTGTAGACGGGGTCCAGTAACAGCCCTTCATGTTTAGCGAACAAGCGGACAGCTTCACGCTCAGCATCGGTCAGCACACCGTAACCTGCTCGGCAATATTCTTCATTGGCCAGGACATCGTCAGGTGTGAATTCGATCCGCGCGCCGAGTTTTTCACTGGCATCGGATGCAAGCTGCGAGACACGGGTCTTGAGCCAGTCTTCGGGCTCGTCGATGCTGATGCCCAGGACGTTGCCTTTGAAGCCAAAGATGCGCTGGCCCAGGACCAGTCCCGCATGGGTACCACCGGAGGATGTGCCAAACATGATCCAATCTGCTTCCACGTTTTGCATCATGAATTCTTCCATGGCAAACGCATATCCCAGCGCGCCCGTGGGGCTTGATCCTCCATAGGTGATAAGGTAAGGCTTCCGCCCCTCTGCAGTGGCTTTGTCAAATGTGTTATGGAGCGTCTGGTCGCGAAGGGAGCGGTCTGGTATTGTCACGAGCTCTGCGTCGAAGAGCTGGTCAAGCAAAAGATTGGCCGATGGCTGGCCCGGCATTTCGCCGTTGAGAACGAGGATGCAGCCCAGGCCGTATCTTGCTGCGGCAGCGGCCGTCTGGCGGCAGTGGTTGGACTGCAGCGCGCCGCCCGTGATCAGGGTTCGGGCGCCCTGCTCGAGCGCCTCAGCGACCAGAAATTCCAGTTTGCGGATTTTGTTTCCACCAAAGGCAAGACCGGTCTGGTCGTCGCGTTTGACCCGGATGTGAGGTCCGTC
>DASUOS010000316.1:0-27594 GCA_036276515.1 Anaerolineales bacterium
GGGACGAGAGCGTGCAGTCCAGCTCACGTCCATGGCTGCGGACCGTGTAATGTCCGAGATGTTTTCGAAAGACGACACCTGTGTCGTCGGGTGGTTCTGTAAACATTGTCAGGGTTTCCTGTAGTCGTGCTCGTGGCACGGATGGGTTCGATAAGGCTTGTCGATAAACGCCCGTTTAACATGCTGCGGGCAGAAAAAGTTCCATTGATGTGAAGGGCTTGAGCAACTTGTGCCAACATAAAACTCGTTCCTTTCTTGTTTTTGTCACTCTCCCGAAGGACATCGGGACGGTGTGAGGGAGCGCTTTTCTGCGACCGAAGAGTCCCTTACTGTGTTATCGAGACCCTCCGCTATCGCTCAGGGTGACATGCGTAGTGAAATAAAAAAACCAGCCACAGAACGTTCCGTGGCTGGCGGGAAATTTCAAACAAGCGAACGTCTTTGCGGTGCGGGTGCAAGCGAAGAGACGCGGCTGTTCTCAGTTAAACAAAAACGCCACGGACGTGGGAACGTCCGTGGCAGCTAGTTGTGAAGTTAAATCAAAGGATCTGGCTAAACTGCTAGTGCAGAGACGCGCCCACAGGGATATCGCAAACAACGACCGATGCTGAGTTGAACATAAAAATGCGCGTCTCCTTTCTTGAGAGTGAATTACTGGCTGGTAGTTTACCAACGGGAGATGGATGTGTCAAGAGACAACAGGAACCTGCTCCGCATTATGTTTGTTTTGTTTTCGTAGTACGGCCAGCAGGATGCAGGTCAGGATAAAAAGAAGCGCCTGTACCGGGAAGGTCGCCTCGCTGATCATCGTCGGGCGGTTGACCAGGGCGTGCACGCCAATGGCCAGGAACAGGTTTCCCGAGAGCAGGTAGATGGCCGTGAAGAACAGTCCCCAGGCGAAGAGCAGGGCAAAGTCCAGAGGGATATCGGCCAGCGAATAGCCGTGAAAAATCCGGTTGGGGATGTGGGACAGGATGAAAATCCCCAGCATTGACAGGATTGCCCAGGTCAGCCTGCGACGCTCGTTCGTTTTCCGGAGCTTGAGATAGAACTGGCTCAAATAGAAGCCGCGGTAGAGCATTTCCTCGTAGAAGGCATTTCCCAGCAGCTGGCCGATCAGGCCGCCGATGACGACGGTTACGCCGCGCTCGCTCCACAGAGGATCAAGATGGATATCGCCGTTGATGACGTTGATCAGCAGAACGATCGTCTGGGTCGCCAGCCAGAGCAGTGCAGTCAGAGACAGCCCCTGCAGCAGCTTGCTCCAGTCCAAACCTACATCCGAGGGACGGAGTTTTGCCCAGCCGAAGACGATCAGGCTGAAGACCAGGATGTTGATCAAGTTGGCCTGCAGGGTGCCATCGATCAGTCCGGAGGTAGCTTTTGCAATTGGGAAAAAGAACGTGCTCGGGAAAAGGACCAGATTGATCAGCATGACCAGGCCGATGCTGACCAGCAGATAGACGAGAATGACCTTCCACGGCACTTCTTTTACGTTGAACATCGCTGTTTCCTTTTGCAGGGGTTTAATACCAGTATATGTGTAACACCCAAATTAAAGAAGTGATTAAACTCCTTTCCCTGTTCTCAGGCAGCGAGTAAAGAGCGATCTTTTAGGCTGTGATCGAAAAAAACCCCGCATCACTGCAGGGTTCCTTCCTGGCTTAAATGGCCTTCCATTTCTCATAACGGACATGCATGTCCATGCAGTAGACGGTTACCTCCCCCAGGTGTTCATACGTTTCACATCGTCTGAAATATGGCGTCTTGCTGCACTGCATGCGGTCCAGGGCCTGGTCGGTGAAAAGCGCGTATCCTTTCCAGCCCGTCGACTCGGAGACGCCGTTCTTCAGCAGGCGGTGGATGAGGTTAACATCCGTCCCGAGCAGGTCGCGAATTCCCGCCACGTGCTGGATGACGAAATCGCCATGGTGCAGGATGATTTTCAAGTCAAGGGTGGGAAGCGCCTGGCACGCCCGGCAGGGACAGGTCGCCTGGCTGTGCAGCGCCAGCGCCCTGTCGCGGAAAGCCTGGTAGGTCCGGTCGATCAGCTCCATCAGGAGCTTGCAATCCTGGAGCTGGCTCTCTTCGATGTAGGCGAAGACCGCGTCCCCTTCCAGCTTGGAGATCGTCAGCAGGCTGCTCATTTCTTCCACAAGGGTTTCCAGAAGATACGAGAGAGCCATGCCGGCGTGCTCGATTTCCGTCTGGGCGACGAAGGATGTATAGCCGGAAATATCGGCCAGCACCAGATAGCCTGTCTGTGTTTTTCGCTCCATTGCTCGCTCCTCTATGGGGTAGACCTGACTTTATTGTAATGGGGAATATTCCTGCACTCGGTTATAAATATAACAATATCATGAGAAACGAGCCGCGTTATTCTCCCCATGGAGCCAGCGGGGGATAACCAATCTTGCGATAAAGACCTACAATCAGAGAATACCTGAGGAGCAGCCATGAAAAAAAGATATTTATATTCCCTGCTGTTCGGCATACCGGGACTGTTCATTGCTGGAATCCTGTCCATCCTTGCCTTTGGCGGGCTGGCGGGAATCCTGTGGCTGTATGTCTTTGGAGACAATCCCTGGCCTGCCTATGTCGAACCGCTGACGTCCGCCTTCTTCATACTCTCTGTTTCCGCCATCTGGATCGCGTTCATCGTCCTCGGCTATGCCATCGGCAGACGGCTCGAGGAGGACCCTGTACTTGACCGGAACCATGTGCTGATCTCCGCCGGGTTGACCGTGATGTTCCTGTTGATGATCGTATTTCAGCAGTTTGGCGTGGGGAACCTCGGGCCGCAATCGGATTCGGTGCTGTGCAGCGAGTTCTGTATCCAGCATGGCTATTCAGGCAGCGGCGTCCCCCCGCAGAACTCCGGTATACGGACATGCAGTTGTTTCGATGACAACGGTCATGAAGCCCAGATCGTTCCGCTGGAGAGCATTCAAGGGGATTCGCTGAAATGAGGCGGCCTGTCCAGGAATGGGCAGGCTCCAAGCGGAAAAGATCATGGACTGGGTCGTAAGAGCGCTTTCGCACAGATAAATTTTCGGGATGAAATGGAACATACGAACAAACTGTGCCTCGGCATCGAGATCGGCGGGACCAAGACCCAGGTGGGCATCGGCACCAGGGAGGATGGATTGCTGCCGGGCGGCGTCGTCCGCCGGCCTGTGGAACATTCCCGCGGCGCCGACGGCATCCGGCATGACCTGTTGCCTATGGTAGATGAGGCCCTAGCCTTCCAGGGCCTCACGCTCTCCGACATCGACAGGATCGGTATCGGCTACGGCGGTCCTGTCGACAGCGCAAAGGGTGTGACGCTGAAATCCTTTCAGATCGACGGCTGGACCGCTTTTCCTCTCAAGGATTGGGCGGAGGATTGCTGGGGCAAACCGGTGGTCATCGAGAATGATGCCAGCACGGCCGGACTGGCAGAGTACGTCCATGGCAGCGGGCGCGGCTGCTCGCGTCTGTTCTACATCACGGCCGGGAGCGGCGTAGGCGGCGGCTGGATCGTGGACGGCAGGATCGACAGCGGCCAGGGCCTGGGCGCGGCCGAGATCGGTCACATGTGGGTCCCCGACCCCCGCACGGGACAGCTCACCGAGCTGGAACAGATCTGCTCCGGTTGGGCGATCGGCCAAAGGGCAAGGCGCGATGCAGAAAATGTCCAATCGCTGATGCAGGAACTTGCGGGCTCCCTTGAAAACATCGATGCAAGGACCGTTTACTCTGCCGCCGAGCAGGGCGATGAAATTGCCCTGTGCATTCTTCAGGAAACGTGCGTGACACTGGGCGCGGCGATGGCCAATGTGGTTGCTCTTTTACATCCGGAGCGCATTATTCTTGGAGGGGGAGTATCGCTGATGGGACCGGTCTTCTGGGATCTTTTACAAAGGGAATTTCGAGCGAGGGTCATGCCAATATTCGTATCCCAGGTGGAACTGGTGCAGGCTAGATGGAGGGAAGATGTGGTAATCATTGGTGCACTTTGTTTGTGATAATCTTCGTGATAATCATCGTTGACATCCTCACTCCATTTGTGCTACACTAGAATTGTCAGACAAATATAGTCTAGTCGTATGCGGTCCGGATCACCATTCGACTATTGAACCATCAACATTCATGACAACACTTCTCATCAAACACGCCTATATCCTTACCATGGATGACCACCAGCGGGAGCTTCCCGACGGTGGTCTTTTTATTCGTGACGGCTTCATCGAGCAGGTGGGCGCGACAAGTGAGCTGCCCCAGGCCGCCGACGAAGTGCTCGATCTGGCGGACCACATCGTCCTGCCGGGGCTGGTCAACACGCATCATCATTTCTACCAGACCCTGACCCGCGCCGTCCCGGCCGCCCAGGACGCCAACCTGTTCAACTGGCTGACCACACTCTATCCCATCTGGGCCCGCCTGCAGCCGGAGGATATCTTCACCTCCGCCCAGACGGCCCTTGCCGAGCTGGCTCTCTCGGGATGCACCACCGCCTCCGATCACCTGTATCTCTTCCCCAATGGCTCCAGGTTAGACGATGAGATCGCTGCCGCCCGGGAGATCGGGTTGCGCATCCAGGCCTCGCGCGGCTCGATGTCGCTCGGCCAGTCGCAGGGCGGCCTGCCCCCCGACTCCGTCGTGGACAGCGAAGAGTCCATTCTCAAGGATTCGCAGCGGCTGATCGAAGAATACCACGATGCAAAACCCGGCGCGTTCGTGCAGATCGTCCTGGCGCCGTGCTCACCCTTCAGCGTGACCAGCGACCTGATGAAGCAGTCCGCCAAACTGGCGCGGGAATATGGGGTCCATCTCCATACCCATCTGGCAGAAACAGAAGATGAAGAGCAGTTCTGCCTGCAGCGCTTCGGGCACCGTCCCGTCGGGTACATGCAGGAAGTGGACTGGGTGGGAAACGATGTCTGGTTCGCCCACGCGGTCTGGGTCAGCGACGAGGAGATCAGGGTTTTTGCAAAGCACAACTGCGGCGTGGCGCATTGCCCCACGTCGAATATGCGGCTGGCGTCTGGGGTCGCCCCGGTCAAGGAATATCGCCGCGCGGGCGTGAACGTCGGCCTGGGTGTGGACGGCTCCGCTTCCAACGACGGGTCGCATCTGCTGGCCGAGGTCCGCAATGCGATGCTGGTCTCGCGCCTCAAAGAGGGACTGACAGGCTATTCCCTCTCGAACGATCCAAATCGTACACTGATGACAGCCAGAGAAGCGCTCTACCTGGGAACCCGGGGTGGGGCAGCGGTCGTCGGAAGAACCGACATCGGCAGTCTCGAGCCCGGCAAGTGTGCCGATTTCTTTGCTGTCGATCTGAACCGCATCGGTTTCAGCGGCATGCACGATCCCGTTGCTGCGGTCGTCTTTGGCCAGCCCGTCAACGTGGATTACACTGTGGTCGGCGGAAAGTTCGTTGTTAAGGATGGACAACTGTGCACAGTGGATGAGCGGAAATTGATCGAGAGGCATAATCAAGCCGCCAGGCGCCTGGTAGCCGGTTGAGAGTTTAAACGCTCGAACGTTACAAATTTCAAACGAAGATATGCTCGAATTTCTCCTCTCCCTCCTCGTCGGCTGGCCGGCAATCATCACCTCGGTTGCCCTGGCTATCATGGGATTGGTCAGAAATAATTACCGGTTCCTCGTTGCCGCGGCGATCATCGCTGTTCCGTTCTCCTGGTATATGAGCGGCTTTCCGCTGGTCCGCTCGCCGGTTTTTCTTACACCCGTGCTGGTCTTTGGCTCCGCCTGGGCAATGCAGCGGGGAAGAGAAATGATGGCCTGGATCCTGGGCATCACTTTTTTTCTGGTGATTATCCTGTTCCTGTTCGCCCTGTTCGCAGGTGGATCCTGAGCGTATGATTGATCTATTCGTTGTAATGGTCTTTGGTCTGCCGGCAGTCCTGCTGTCGCTGGTGCTGTCGGTGATCGGCGTTTGGACGGACAGGTTTTGGATGGTCATCCTGGGCGCCGTACTGTTCATCCCGTTCTCCTACTACCTGAACGGCTCACCGGGACTGCGCGGCTTTGCCATCCTCCTTCCGCTCTTTCAGATGGTCTCTGCCGCGGCCGTACGCGAAAAGAGTAAAGTATGGGCATGGATCCTGCTGGTACCTGCATTTTTGGCAGGCTTCTGGGTCCTGGGTGCCGCATTGTATTATCAATTTTGATAAAGCTAAAACCTTCAAATTCTCACTGGAGATAGAATGCCTTCGTCGCTCAAACTAACCCACGCACTCGTCGATGTCGCCATGGGCCGCCTCCCGGCAGACCTGGTCATCCGGAATGGCAGGTGGGTCTCAGTCCAATCGGGTGAGATCATCGCCGGGACGGATATTGCCATTAAGGATGGCCATATTGCCTATGTGGGCGAGGATGCCAGCCACACGATCGGCAAGAAAACGAAGGTCATCGATGCCAGGGAGCGCTATCTCGTCCCGGGCCTGCTGGATGGACACATGCATGTCGAATCGGGCATGGTCACAGTTACGGAATTCGTTCGGGCAGTGGCGGTGCGCGGCACGACCGGCATGTTCATCGACCCGCATGAGATTGCCAACGTCTTCGGCCTGAAGGGTGTCAGGCTGATGGTGGACGAGGCACAGAAGCAGCCCATCCACGTCTGGGTGCAGATGCCTTCGTGTGTACCCTCTGCGCCCGGGCTCGAGACTCCCGGTGCGCATATTGGCCCGAAGGAAGTGGCCCAGGCGATGAAGTGGAAGGGCATCATCGGCCTCGGCGAGATGATGAATTATCCGGGAGTCTTTTCGGGCGATAAGAAGATGCTCGAAGAGATGTCTGTGACCCATGCCCACAACAAGACCGTTGGCGGGCACTACGCCTCGCCCGATCTTGGAATTCCTTTTCATGGCTATGTGGCGGGTGGGGCAGAGGACGATCATGAAGGGACCGTCCTGGAGGACGCGGTCGAGCGCGTCCGCCAGGGGATGAAGGCGATGCTGCGCTACGGCTCCTCCTGGCTGGACGTCGCTTCACAGGTCGGGGCGGTCACGCATCTCGGCCTGGACCCGCGGCGCTTCATCCTGGTGACCGACGACTCCCACGCCCAGACGATCTCTGACGATGGCCACATGGACCGCGTCCTGCGCCATGCCATCGAGCAGGGACTCAATCCCGTCACCGCCATCCAGATGATGACCATCAACACCGCCGAGCACTTCGGCCTTGCGAAGGAAATGGGCATGATTGCCCCCGGCCGCTGGGCAGATGTGGTGCTGGTCAAAGACTTAAACGATTTCAGGGCCGAGCTGGTGATCGCCAGGGGCCAGGTCATCGCCGAGAACGGTGAATGGAAAGTGAAGCTGCCAAAGTTCAGTTATCCTTCCTGGGTGACGAAATCGGTGAAACTGAAACGTCCGCTAAAGGCCGATGACTTTAAGGTTCAGGTCAAAGGTCAAAATCCTAAAGTCAAGGCAAATGTGATCGGTGTCATTGAAAACCAGGCGCCTACCAAACATTTGACCTTCGACCTTCAACTCAATGACGGCGAAATCCATGCAGATAACGACCGCGATCTCGCTAAAGTCGCGCTGGTTGAGCGCCACAAAGGGACCGGCCGGATCATGCGGGGACTGGTCAGCGGGTTTGGCTTTACAGAGAAATGCGCGGTCGCTTCGACGGTGGCGCACGACAGCCATCACATGATCGTCGTCGGCACTGACGATGAATCCATGGCGGTGGCGGCCAACCGCCTGGCAGAGGTTGGTGGAGGCCAGGTGGTAGTCAGGAAAGGAAAGGTGATCGGCCAGGTCGATCTGAAGATTGCCGGTTTGATGTCCATTGAAAAGGCAGATGTAGTGGCCAAAAAGGCAGAGACGGTTCTCAGGGGCTTTCAGTCCTGCGGTTGCACGCTGAACAACCCGAACATGCAGTTGTCTCTGCTGGCTCTTGTTGTAATTCCAGAATTGCGAATATCAGACAAAGGTCTGGTTGATGTCACAAAATTCAATGTTGTTCCACTAGTGGAGGGATGATGGCTAATTTTCCGTTTCAACGATTGCAGGCCGACCTGGCGAAATTGATCGCCGAGACGCCTGCGGGTGCCCGGCTGATGTCGGAACCCGATCTTGCCAAGCAGATGGGCGTGTCGCGGGCCACCCTGCGGGAAGCCATGCGCACGTTCGAGACCCAGGGCTTGATCCGCCGCCGCCAGGGGTCTGGCACGTATGTGGTCGGTAAGTTTGAAGTGATCGATGCCGGCCTCGAAGTGCTCGAAAGCCTCGAAACCATGGCACGGCGCATGAACCTGGCGATCTCTGTCAGCGACCTGCATGTCGAGCAATTGCAGGCGGAGAAGACCGTGGCCGAAAGCCTGTGTGTGGAGGAAGCGGCGCCAATTACCCGCGTCCGCCGCGTCATGCGCGCCGATAGCCGCCCGGTCGCCTATCTGATCGATTTTCTGCCCGAGACCGTCCTCAAGCCTGCCGATTTGCCGGCTGAATTTCGCGGCTCTGTCCTGGATTATCTGATCGAGTGCGGCATCGACATGCAGGTCTCACGCGCCGCGATCAGCGCCACCAACGCTCCCGCCGATGTGGCCAAGGCGCTCGAGATCCAGCGCGACGATGTGCTGCTTCGCTTTGCCTCCCAGCTGTATGATGGCAAAGGCACAGTCGTCGATTATTCAGTGAGCTACTTCATCCCTGGCTATTTCAATTTCCATGTAAACCGGCGGATCGGAAACTCGTAGCAACGCTTTTGTAGGGCGGGTTTGTAACCCGCCAATGAGCACGGAATCAAAAGTTGTCAGGCTCCATGCCTGACCTGCTTTCAACTATTAAAAAACATTTTTAATAGTCAGTTATTTTATGGCATCCTAAAGAACAGAAAGAGTAGCTCTGAGTCTCTGTGACTCCGTGGCTCCATTTTCAACAACGAGGTAAACGTGAAAGTACAGGAAATTCAACAAAAAGTCGAACAAAACCGCGAGAACATCATCCAGTTCATGCGGGAGATCTGCGCCATCCCGTCGATGGATTCGCAGCTGAAGGATGTCGGCGAGCGTATCGCGGCCGAGATGAACAAGCTGGGCTTCGACGAAGTCCGCTTCGACAAGATGGGTAACATCCTCGGGCGGATCGGCTCGGGACCGCGCGTCATCGTTTACGACTCGCACATCGACACCGTTGGCATCGGCGACCCGGCCTCCTGGCAGTGGGACCCCTTTCAGGGCAAGGTCGAGAACGGCATCCTGTACGCGCGCGGCGCCTGCGATGAGAAAGGCTCCACTCCGGGCATGGTCTACGGGCTGGCATTTGCTCACGAGCTTGGCCTGCTCGACGGCTGGACCGCGTATTACTTTGGCAACATGGAAGAGTGGTGCGACGGTATTGCACCCAACACCTTCGTCGAAGTGGACCCGAAGGTCAAGCCCGATTTTGTCGTCATCGGCGAGCCCACCAAGATGCAGGTCTACCGCGGCCATAAGGGACGCCTGGAGATGAAGGTCACGTCGAAGGGCCGCTCGGCCCACGCGGCCTCTAATCACCTGGGCGACAATGCCATCTACAAACTACTGCCGGTCATCGCCGGCATTCGCGACCTGGAGCCGCAGCTTGGCGACCATCCATTCCTGGGCCATGGCAAGATCACGGTCAGCGACATGCAGGTCAAGACGCCTTCGATCAATGCCGTGCCGGATGAGGCGGTCATCTTCATCGACCGGCGCATGACCTTTGGCGAAACCAAGGAGCAGGTCAAGGCTCAGGTCGAAGCGCTCATCCCGGCTGAGTTCCGCGACACAGTCAAAGTGGAGGAGCTCTTCTATGAAGAGCCGTCCTACACCGGCTTTGTCTTCCCCGTGGATAAGTACTTCCCGGCCTGGGCTCTGGAAGAGGATCACCTCCTCGTCCAGGCAGGCCAGGAAGCCCGCAAGCTCATCGGTCTGGCAGATGTGCCGCCCGGCAAGTGGAACTTCTCCACGAATGGGATCTACTGGGCTGGCAAGGCGGGCATCCCGTCGATCGGTTTCGGCCCTGGGGACGAGGAAACCGCTCACACGGTGAACGACTGTGTCCCGCTGGACGATATGGTCAAGGCGACCGAGTTTTACGCCCTGCTGCCGAGTCTGATCAAGTAGACAGGGAAACAGGTAGACACGTAAACCTGTTTCTCTGTCTACCTGTCTACCCCCCACCCCATGAAAACGATCGAGATTCGCCGCCATTCCATCCGCTCCAAACCGGGTGCTCATCTCTCCCAGCAGGGCGTGACCCTGGCGCGGCTGGTGGGGCAGAACCTGGGTCCCTTTGATCGAGTTGTGACATCCACCCTGCCGCGTGCCTTCGAGACCGCCATCGCGATGGGCTTTGCCGTGGACGAGCAGAACGAGCTGATGAGCTCCTATGGCAACGACGTGGAGCTGGAAGCGCCGTGGCCCCTGAGGCTGGCAGAGTATGGACAAGCCGTTCAGAAGGGTGGGGCTGCTGCACGATATGCAAACCAGCTGGCGGACGTTTACCGTGGGCTTGCCGGGTATCTTGCGGAGGGACGCGCCGCTCTCGTCATCAATCACGGCGGCGTGCTGGAGCTTGGCGCTGTCGCCTGCCTGCCCGGTGCCGATCATGCCTCCTGGGGTCCGCACTTCGAGCCGTGCGAAGGCCTGCGGTTATTTTGGGAGAATGGAAATTTTGTGGATGCCGAGATTTTGAGAGTATCGATCTAGTCGCTGGTTGGCTTGTCTACTAGTCTTTGGGTCGTCTGAAAAAGTTAAATCATGGTGTAAAACCTGATGGCAACAGTTAAAAACTTCGAAGACTTGAAGGTCTGGCAAAAGGCGCGCGATTTAGCAGGTTGCGTGTATGCTCTGACTCGGAAAGAAAAATTCTCTCGAGATTTTGGATTACGCGATCAGATCCAGAAAGCAGCCGGTTCTGTCATGCATAATATCGCGGAGGGCTTCGAAGCCGTTATGACTCTGAGTTTATCCGCTTTCTCAGAATGGCTCGCAAGTCGGCAGGTGAAGTTCAATCGGAACTTTATCTTGCACTTGATTCAGGGCACATTACATCGGAAGAGTTAAAGAAAGCATACGATCTTGCTGTAGAAACCAAGAAGCTGATCAATGGAATGATTTCTTACCTCAGCAAAGACTAGCCGGTTGGACAATTCACCAGCTAGAAGACTAAAGACAAGAAGACAAGGAGACTAAGACAATGCAAACGAATTTCAGAGGCCGCGATTTCATCGGCGACCTGGACTTCACAAAAGAGGAAGTCGAAACTGTGCTGGATGTGGCCTGGGACCTCAAGCGCAAGCGTGCCCTGGGTGAACCGCACGCTTACCTGCGTGACAAGGTGCTGGCGATGCTCTTCTTCTTTTCGTCCACCCGCACGCGCGGCTCGTTTGAAGCAGGCATGGCCCAGCTCGGCGGTCACGGCGCCTTCATCGACTCGAATACCACCCAGATCTCACACGGCGACACTCCCGTGGAGATCGGTGAGATCTTCGGCCGCTACTTCGACGGCATCGCCATCCGCCATTGCGACTACGGCGACGGCAACAAATATTTGAACGATGTCGCCAGGTCCAGCCGCGCCCCGGTCCTCAACATGCAGTGCGACGTATACCATCCCTTCCAGTGCCTGGCCGACCTGATGACCATCATGGAGAAGAAGGGCCGCGACCTGCGCAAAAAGAAGATCGTGGTCTCCTGGGCGTACGCAGCCTCCTATCTCAAGCCGATCTCCGTGCCCCAGTCCCTGATCCTGCAGATGCCGCGCTTTGGGATGGACGTTACCCTGGCGTATCCCCCTGAATTCCCGCTCATGCCGGATATTGTCGAGCAGGCAAAGGAACAGGCCCGCATCGCCGGCACCAGCTTCGAGATCATCGACAGCAAGGATGGTATGACCGAAGCCTGCAAGGACGCCGATGTGATCTACGCCAAGTCCTGGGGTCCGCTGCTGACCACCACCGACAAGGCGGAGGGCAAGAAGCTCCAGGATATGTACAAGGACTGGCTCATGGACGATGACAAGCTCAAGGCAGCCAGAGAAGGCGCGATCTATATGCACCCACTACCCGCCGACCGCGACATCGAAGTGACCAGCGCCGTGCTGGATGGCCCCAACTCCGTCGTGTTCGATGAAGCCGAGAACCGCCTGCACGCGCAGAAAGCCGTGATGGCGCTGACGATGAGCTAAGTACGCAGGCATAAATGTAGATAAGTAGACACGTAAACAAGTATACGTGTCTACTTGTTTCCCTGATTACCTGTGTACGCCTTTACAAGGAGAACGAATTAATGTCAAAACTCGCTGTCATCGCCGTGGGTGGCAACTCCCTGATCAAAGATGAGAAGCGTGTCAGCGTAGAGGCTCAAGAGGAGGCCCTGCGCGAGACCGCCCACCATATCGCCGATATGATCGAAGCCGGCTGGGACCTGGCCATCGGTCACGGCAACGGGCCGCAGGTCGGCTTCATCCTGCGCCGCTCGGAGATCGCCGCCAAGGTGGAGGGCATGCACGAGGTCCCACTGGATGTATGCGGCGCGGACTCGCAGGGCGCCATCGGCTACGAGTTCCAGCAGGCACTTCAGAATGAATACCACAGGCGCAGTATCCAAAAAGGCGCAACGACGGTTATCACCCAGACGCTGGTGGATAAAAACGATCCCGCCTTCCAGAAGCCGACCAAGCCGATCGGCTCTTTCATGGATGAAGCCGAGGCAAAGAGACGCGAACGGGAGATGGGCTGGTCGGTTGTGGAGGATGCCGGGCGCGGCTGGCGGCGGGTTGTCGCTTCCCCGCTGCCCAGGAAGATCCTCGAGCTGGAATCGGTCAAGCTGCTGCTCAACGCCGGCGTGACCGTCATCACCGTGGGCGGCGGCGGCATCCCGGTCATTGACCAGGGCAACGGCGAGTACGAAGGTACCGCCGCGGTAATCGACAAGGACTTTGCCTCCTCCCTGCTTGCCCAGGAGATCGGCGCCGAGCTGTTCCTGATCGCTACAGCTGTCGAAAAAGTGGCCATCAACTTTGGCAAGCCTGACCAGAAATGGCTCGACCGGTTGACCCTGGAAGAGGCTAAGCAGTATCTGGCTGAGGGCATCCACTTTGCCCAGGGCTCCATGGCGCCCAAGATCCAGGCTATTATCTGGTTCCTAGAGAACGGTGGGAAACAGGCGTTGATCACGAATCCTGAGAATATCGGCCGCGCCCTCAAAGGCGAGACCGGGACATGGATTGTGAAATAATAAATGAAATATAACCTTGCGAGGGTTTAAAACCTTCGCAAGGTTGATTTTTATGAAGCGTCTTCATCCAGCCGTACCCCTTCTCATCACTTCCATTCTTGCCTATGGAATATTGATTCCCCAGCTCGGCTTCTACTGGGACGATCTGCCCATGTCATGGATCCGGTATGAGCTGGGGCCGGAGGCGATGACCCGCTACTTTTCCACCAACCGTCCTGTGTGGGGCTGGTTGTACCAGGTCACCACGCGGCTGATTCCCCAGGTTCCCGTGCTCTGGCAGATCTTTGCGCTGCTCTGGCGCTGGCTGGGCGCGCTGGTCGTCTGGTTGATCGTGCGCGAGCTCTGGAAGGACCGGCCGCGCTTTGCACTGGTCGTTGCGCTTCTTTTTTTGTTATATCCCGGTTTCAACCAGCAGTGGGGAGCTTATCTTTACAGCCATTTTTTCATTGTCCTGTTCTTTTATCTGTTTTCCATCTACCTCATGCTCCAACGCCGGACGGTTCCCGCCCTTCTCTTTTCCGCGCTCAACCTGTGGATGATGGAATATTTCTTCTTATTGGAATTTGCGCGCATCGGATTTCTATGGACCGCGCTGCGTGACGAGTTTCCCGACCCGCGCCAGCGGATCAAGCCGGCCCTCAAATTGTGGATCCCCTATCTGGTCGTGTTCGTCCTGGCCGTATTGTCCCGCCTGTTCATCTTCAATAACCAGATCTATGAAATCGGCATAACATCCCAGGCGGGCGGCGGTCTGATTTCGCAGATCCCAACCTTTCTCCTCAGCTTGTGGACCGTGTTCCTCTCAGCGTGGATGCAAGTCTTCACTGCCGTGGATCTCTCCATGCATGGCGTACGGACGATCGCACTCTACACTATCGTGTCATTGATCGTATTTGTAATGGCCTTTTACTTCTTATCCCGGCAAAACAAGGATGCCGATGAACGGAAGGGTTCGTATTATGCGATCGGCCTGGGCCTGTTCCTGCTGCCTTTTGCAGGCGCGCCATTCTGGCTGACAGGTCTTACGATATCATTGGCCCATCCCGCCAGCCGCTTTACCCTGCCGTTTATGCTTGCCGTAAGCTTGATCCTGGCGGGCCTGCTGCAATTCATTCCTGCGCGATTTCGTTATGCATCTCTGGCAGCGCTGATAGGACTCGCCGCGGGACGCCAGTTCCTCTGGTCCATGGATTATCTGCGTGACTGGCAGGCGCAGAAGAACCTGTTCTGGCAGATGACCTGGCGTGCACCAGGGCTGAAACCGAATACGGTAGTTATGATGAATGAGGAGTTATTATTTTCTGCTGATAACTCTCTGAGTGCACCGCTGAACTGGATCTATGCCCCAAATTCGAACGCAGAAAACATTGGATATGTTCTCTTCTACCCCACCAATCGCCTGGATGCCTCACTCCCGGCGCTCGAGCCGGATGTCCCTATCGAATATGATTACATCGCCGGTCGATTTCGTGGAAATACATCGCAGGCGGTTGTCTTCTATTATGACCCGCCTGCCTGTCTGCGCCTGCTCGAGCCGGACATCGATGTGAAGAATCGCTTCCTCCCGGCGGAGAGTATGCTGCGGGAAGCATCGGCATTGAGCAATGCTGACCAGATCCTGGTTTCGAATGGGGCCGTGATGCCGGAGATATACGGTCCCGAGCCGGAGCACGGATGGTGCTATCATTTCCAGAAAGCAGACCTGGCGCGCCAGCTTGGCGATTGGGAACAGGTCGTTGAGCTGGGAGATTCGGCTTTCAAACTGGACGATCATCCCAACAATCCGGTCGAGCGCTTTGTCTTCATCGAAGGTTATGCTCACATCGGGGATTGGGACCTTGCCCTCAAATACTCGCGTGAGTCCTTCCGGGTCTCCAGGGAGTACGTCGGCCCGCTGCTTTGCCGGCTGTGGGAACGCATCGAAACGGAGACCGCCAACGGTCCGGAACGAGACGAAGCCTTGTCTAAGGCAAAGGAAATGTTTGCCTGTAATCCATGATTGCCTGTAATCTATATTGCTTGTAATCGGTGAATCATGAACAATGTTCTTGCCTTTTATCGTCCAATTCACCTAAAATAATAATATTTGAAGTCATGATAAAATGACTTTGTATAGACAAAAAACCGGAGAAGAAAAATCGAAAGGAGGCGAACGCTGACAAGAATCACCTTGCTGCTCGTGCTGTCTGCTATCCAATCACACTAAAGAGGAGTACAAATGCGTAAGACACTTTTGCAAGTTGTAATAGCACTGACCCTTTTGTCTGTCATCCTGTCGGCCTGCGCCGCGCCGGCAGCCACGGAAGCGCCTGCTACTGAAGCGCCGGCCACCGAAGTCGAAGCCACGGAAGCGCCGGCCACCGAGGCTCCTGAAGCCACGGAAGCACCTGCTACTGAAGCTGCGACCGAGCCGTTCACCTTCGGTATGCTGCTGGTCGGCCCCTATAATGACCACGGCTGGAGCCAGGCTCACTACGAAGCCGGTCTCTATGTGGAAGAGAAGCTCGGCGCGAAGATGATCTACCTCGACAAGGTCAACCCCGCCGACCGCCCCGGCACCACACCCGACCAGCTCGCCGGGGAGCTCGTTGACCAGGGCGCCAAGCTCGTCATTTTCAACTCGGATGACATGAAGGATGCCAGCACGGCCTTTGCCAAAGCCAATCCGGATATCTTCGTGATCATGGCCTCCGGTGACCAGGTCTGGACCGAAGGCCAGGCGTACGAGGAACTTCCCAACTTGACCAACATCATGGGCCGCATGGAATACGGCAAGGCGATCGCCGGTTGTGCTGCTGCCCTGTCCACGCAAACAGGCCAGATCGGTTATCTGGGACCGCTGATCAACGACGAGACACGCCGCCTCGCCGCCTCTGCCTACCTCGGCGCCCGCCACTGCTGGGAAGAGTACCTTGGCAACGATCCCGCCGACCTGCAGTTCAAGGTCACCTGGATCGGCTTCTGGTTCAACATCCCCGGTTTCACCTCCGATCCTACCCAGGTTGCCAACGACTTTATTAACACCGGCTACGATGTGATCATCTCCGGCATCGACACCACCGAAGGCCTGACCGAAGCCAAGAAGGCCGCCGAAGCCGGCAAGGCCGTCTGGTCGGTTCCGTATGACTTCATCGGTTCCTGCCAGGAAGGCGCGGAAGTGTGCCTCGGTGTTCCGTACTTCAACTGGGGTCCCGATTACCTGGTGGAAATCCAGTCTGCCATGGACGGTACCTGGGAATCGCACTTTGAGTGGAATGCCCCCGACTGGTCGGATATCAACAACCCGGATACCAGCGCGGTCGGTTTCGTCAAGGGTGAGGCCCTGAGCGAAGAAGCAGCCGCCAATGTGGACGACTTCATCGCCGACCTCGCCGGTGGACTCAACCTGTGGACCGGTCCGCTCAACCTGCAGGATGGAACAGCCTATCTTGCCGAAGGTGAAGTGGCCACGGACCAGCAGATCTGGTACCTGCCGCAGCTGCTCGAAGGCATGGAAGGCCAGAGCGTTCCGCAATAAATTGACTGTCGCGGGGGAAGGTGCATGCCTTCCCCCGTTTTTTTTATACCATCGACCGCCACACTGATGAGGATCTCTTATGAAGGTAGAACTGCGAGATATTCACAAGCACTTCGGTAAGGTCCACGCCAATGCCGGGATCAACCTGGAGATTCCGTCCGGCACGATCCAGGGCATCCTGGGGGAAAATGGGGCAGGCAAAAGCACGCTGATGAAGATCCTGTCGGGGTTCATCCGGGCCGACAGCGGCGAGATCCTGCTGGATGGCAAGCCGGTCGTTATCTCTTCGCCGGCGGACGCCATCAAGCACGGCATCGGCATGCTGCACCAGGATCCACTCGACTTCCCGCCCATGCGCGTGCTCGATAACTTCATGCTCGGCCACGGAGGCGGCCTCTTCCTGAATCATTCAGCGGTCTCGCGCGAATTCAGGGAGCTGGCTGAGCGCCTGGAATTTGCGATCGACCCTGAAGCCTATGTGGACTCGCTGACTGTGGGGGAGAGGCAGCAGCTCGAGATCATGCGCCTGCTCTGGCTGGGGGCGCGCGTCCTCATCCTCGACGAGCCGACCACCGGGATCAGCGCCACGCAGAAGGAAAAATTGTTCCTGACCCTGATGAACAAGCTGGCCATCCAGGGCATGACCATCCTGTACGTCTCGCACAAGCTGGAGGACGTGGAGATCCTGAGCGATTCCATCGCCGTGTTCCGCCAGGGCAAACTGGTCGGAGAGCAGAAGAGACCCTTCGACACCGACAAGCTGGTGGAGATGATGTTCGGCAAAAACATCTCGGCTGGCGCCCGCCTGGATATGGCCCAGGAAGAATGTGTGCTCAGCCTGAGCCATGTATCCATCGAGGATGCCCGCCTGAAGATCGCCGATGTGAATCTGGAGGTTCGAGCCGGGGAGGTCATTGGCATTGCGGGCATGGAAGGCAGCGGGCAGGGATTGTTCCTGCGGTCGTGTGCCGGGCTCGTGAGACCTGTAGCCGGTCACGTGGAGCTGCTTGGACACAACCTGACAGGCAAGTCCTATCACAGATATAAGAGAAATGGTGTTGAATTCCTGCCTGCTGCACGGCTGGAGGAGGCGCTCGTCCCCGGGCTTTCCCTGACCGATCACTTTGTGCTGGCTGAGGAGCCAAAGGGCGTTTTCATCAATCGCGAGGCCGGCGTCAGGCTCGCCCAGGAGCGGATCGCCGCCTACAATATCAAAGGCACGCCGGTCAGCACGGTGGAGTCGCTTTCGGGCGGGAACCAGCAGCGGGCGCTCCTGTCCCTGCTGCGCTCACCCCTTTCCCTGGTGTTGATCGAGCATCCGACGCGCGGCCTGGATATCGAATCGGTCATCTACATCTGGAGCAAGCTGAAGGAGCGCTGCAAACAGGGAGCCTCGATCATCTTTATTTCGTCGGATCTCGATGAGATCCTGCAATACAGCGACCGTGTCCTGGTCTTCTTCAGCGGCAAGGTGTCGCCGCCGCTGGATGCATCCAAAACGAACGTGGAGCAGCTCGGTCAATTAATCGGCGGTAAAGGCTGGGATGAAATTTCCCCATCGCGAGGCAATCATGCTTAGGAATAACCGTCTGGTGAATATCGGTTTCCAGCTTGTGGCCCTGCTCCTTGCATTGGGCTTTACCACGTTGATCCTGTGGGCAGCCGGTGCACCTCCGCTGGAAGCCTATAAGAACATTGTGCTGGGCTCACTGAGCTCGTTCAAGAAATTCTCAGACGTGCTGGTCTCCTGGGTTCCGCTGATCCTGGTCAGCGCCGGGCTGCTGGTGACCTTTGCGGCCGGCCTGTGGAACATCGGCGTGGAGGGACAGATCACCCTCGGCGCCATCGCCACCACCTGGGCGCTGCGCCTGCTTCAGGACAGCAGCCTTCCCCCGGCCCTGATCCTGTTCCTGGCCATTCTGGCCGGGATGGCCGGCGGCGCGCTGTGGGCCGCCCTGGCCGGGGCGCTCAAGACCTTTGGCGGTGTGAACGAGATCTTCGGCGGCCTCGGCCTGAACTTCGTTGCCACCGCGCTGACCATCTACTTCATCTTTGGTCCCTGGAAGCGGCCCGGTGTGGCCTCGATGAGCGGTACCGAACCGTTCCCCGATGCGCTTCATCTTGCCCTGTTCCCGGATCTGCGGCTCAGTCCATGGGCGCTGGTGATCGCGATTGCCTCGATCATCGTTGTGTATTTCCTTTTACAGGGAACCTATTTCGGACTCCGTCTGAAAGCGGTCGGCCGAAATTTCCGGGCTGCCTATCTTCTGGGAATTCCCACCTGGCAGTACATGATGCTCTCGTTCATGATCTGCGGCGCGCTGGCGGGAATTGCCGGGGCCATGCAGGTGACGGCCGTGTATTACCGCCTGATCCCCTCGATCTCCAGCGGCTACGGCTATCTCGGATTGATGGTCGCCATGCTGGTCAACTACCAGGCGGTCTGGGCCGCGCCGATTGCCCTGTTCTTTTCCGCGCTGAATATCGGCAGCATCCAGCTTCCCATCGTCCTCAAACTGGACTCGTCACTCGCCGGCGTCCTGCAGGGGATGCTGGTCCTCTTTGTGCTGATCATGGAAGGCGTGAGGCAGCGCCTGGCCCAGCGTTCGTGAGGCTTCTATGGACTCAACATTAATCATCATTGGACTCGCAAGCGTTCTGGTCGCCGCCGCGCCGGTCGTGTTTGCCGTAATCGGGGAAACCCTGTCTGAGCGGGCGGGGGTGATCAACCTCTCGATGAACGGGACCATCCTGCTCTCGGCGATGGGCGGTTTCGGGGTCGCGGTCCGGACCGAAAGCCTGTTCCTTGGTTTTTTGACCGGCGCACTGATCGGGGCCGCGGTAGCCCTGATCGTCGCTTTCTCATCCATCACCCTGAAGCAGTCCCAGGTGGCCGTGGGATTCGTCCTGGCCCTGGTCTGCCGTGACCTGTCCTATTTTCTCGGCAACCCGTTCATGGGATTGGCCGGCCCGCGCCTGCCTGCCTGGTCGATCCCGGTCCTTCAGGATATCCCGGTCCTTGGCACCCTGTTCTTCAGGCATGACCTGATGACCTATCTGAGCTTCATCGTCATTTTTGTGGCCTGGGTCTGGATCTTCCGCACCCGCCCGGGCCTGATGCTGCAGGGCATTGGCGAGCGCCCTGCCGCGGCGTATGTGCGCGGCGCCAATGTGGACCTGATGCGCTACGTGTACACGGTGCTCGGCGGGGCGATCATCGGTCTGGCAGGTCCTACCTATTCCCTGAGCGTAAAAGCCGGATGGAAAGGGACGATCTCCGGCCTGGATGGCATCGGCTGGATCGCGCTCGCCATCACCATCTTTGGCGGATGGAACCCGCTGCGGGCCGCGTTTGGCGCGTATCTGTTCGCGTTCCTGCAGTGGCTGGGACTGGTGCTTCAGCCCAGCCTGCCCAATATTCCCTCCCAGGTATTACAGGTCGCTCCCTTCCCGTTGATGATCCTGACCCTGCTGCTGGTCAATATCGGCAATGCCGAGTGGGTGGATCGTACCCTGGCGGGCCTGCCGGAACCCACGCGGCGCTTCTTTGCAAGGACATTCCGTACACTGCGGGCCTCGCCTCCCGCCGCACTGGGTGTGCCGTTTGAAAGAGATTAAAATGTTCGACCCCCGGGCAGGTTTTGGGGCCTTGTCAGGACCCTGCGCAAGGGTTCTCCGACAATGGAGAGCTGTGAATGCCAGTCCGCAGGTCGAATATCCGATTGCGGACAATTATCATATTATTTCTGTTACAAACTGTCTGACAACTTGAAGGAGGTTCCGTTATACTGTCAACAGAGTGTCGCAAATTTGCATCGCTGGTCTCCTAATTTCCAGCCTGCAAACTCGTGCAAGAGTTCTTTCGCTTATAAATAAGCGGTAAAACAGGAGTGATTCATGCTGGCCTTAAAAAGACTGCTGCGAAACGAATGGCTCTCCCGGTTGGTTGATGGACTCCTGCCGGTCTTTGCGACCCTGGCGGCGCTGTTGATCGGTGCGATCATGCTGCTCCTGCTGAAGGTCAATCCCATTGAAGCGTACAAGGCGCTGTGGGAGGGAGCGTTTGGCAGCTCGAACGCCTTCGCCGAGACCCTGGTCAAGGCGACACCGCTGTTGCTGGTCGCGATCGGGATCTGCATCTCGTTCCGCGGCGATGTGATCAACATCGGTGGAGAAGGCCAGATGATCATTGGCGCGATCCTGGCCACGTGGGTGGGACTGACCTTTACCACTCTGCCAGGCTGGGTGGTGATCACACTCGCCATGCTGGCGGGGTTTTTAGGCGGGGCGATCTGGGGAGGAATTCCAGGCTTTTTGAAAGCATACTTCAGTGTCAATGAAATCCTGAGCACGGTCATGATGAATGCCATTGCCGTGCAATTGATGAACTTCCTGCTGCGCGGCCCGATGATCGACCCGGCCCAGGCAGAGGTCGCATCGCAGATCCCGCAGACGGCCAGGCTGCTGGAGATCTTCCGCCTGCCGCGCTTTATTCCCACCCGTTTGCATTTTGGGGCCTTGATCGCCGTAGCGCTGGCAGTCCTGGTCTACATCTTGTTGTGGCGCACCACACTCGGCTACCGCATCCGCGCTGTGGGACAGAACCCCCACGCCGCGCGTTATGCAGGGATTAAGGTACCGCGTTACATCGTCCTGGCGCTGCTGTTCAGCGGTGCATTTGCCGGCCTTGCAGGAGCGATCCAGGTGTATGGTGTTAACTACCGCATGATCACGGATGGCTCTGCTTCAGGATTCACCGGCAGCGCCGGGTTTAATGGGATTGTGGCGGCACTGTTTGGGCAGCTCCATCCACTCTGGTCGATCCCGGCCTCGGTGCTGTTCGGCGCGCTGCTGGTGGGAGCCAACAGTATGCAGAGAATGGTGCAGGTACCGTCGGCGCTGGTCATCGCGCTCAACGGCCTGGTCGTGGTCTTTGTGGTCAGCAGTGAGATCCTGCGGCGGAGAAGACAAAAACGGAGGCTGGCTGCTGTCCGCGAAGAGGACGAGCCGCCTCCATCCGGTGATAAGGAAAAAATCAAGCATGTGGAGACCGTATTATGATTTCGGATCTCTTCTCCACCACAGTCCTGGTCGGCATCCTTGCTTCCGGGATTCGACTGGCGACTCCTTATTTGTATGCGGCCATCGGCGAAGCCTTCGGCCAGAAGAGCGGCGTGCTCAACCTGGGTGTGGAAGGCCAGATGCTGCTGGGTGCGTTCGCCGCGTTCTACATAGCCTTTACCACAGGAAATCTCTGGCTGGGCGTGCTGGCGGCGATGGTCGTCGGCGCGCTGATGGGACTTGCCATGGCCTATGTGACGGTCAATCTCAATGCCGAGCAGGGGATCAGCGGCATCGGCTTTTACCTCTTCGGTCTGGGAATGAGTGACCTGCTCTTCCAGAAGCTGCTTGGGACCGTGGAGACCGTCAGAGGCTTTCCAAAGATTTACATCCCCGTGCTGAGTGATATTCCGGGCATAGGTGAGATCTTCTTCAGGCAGAATTTGCTGGTGTACGGCGCCTACCTGCTGGTGCCGATCGCCTGGTTCGTATTGAACAAGACCACGCTCGGGCTCAAGATCCGCTCGGTGGGGGAGAACCCCGACGCGGCCGATTCGCTCGGTGTCAGCGTGGCACGCGTCCGCTACTTCACGATCATCCTGGGTGGGACTCTTTCGGGCATCGCAGGGGCGTCTCTCTCCATCGCCCTGTTGAACGTGTTCCAGCAGAACATGACCAGCGGCCAGGGCTTCATCGCGGTCGCGCTGGTCTATTTCGGCGCCTGGCGTCCGGTCGGTATATTGGGCGGTGCGTTGTTGTTCAGTATGGTCAACTCCCTGCAGTTATGGATCCAGATCAAGGGGATCAATATCCCCTCGGATATCGCGGTGATGATGCCGTATGTGCTGACCATCCTGGTCCTCGTCGCCACCGTTTCGAGAGTCCGCGCTCCATCGGCATTGACCAAACCCTTTGAACGGGAAACCTAAATTCAAAAGAGGAGGTGCTTCACAGTCTGTGTTCCAGAGATCGAGTCGAACCGTTAGGTTGTATCGAACGTTCACATTCAATCAAGGAGAAGAAAAATGAAAAAGTTCGCATGGTTATTGAGCCTGATCGTGGCCTTCACCCTGGCCCTGAGCGCCTGCGCGGGTGCGGCCCCGGCAACAGAAGCGCCCGCCGCCACCGACGCTCCGGCCGAGGAACCCGCTTCGGGAGAACCCTTCCGCGTGGCGGTCGTCATGCCCAGCGCGATCAATGACCTGGCTTTCAGCCAGAGCATGTACGATGCGCTCGTCCGCATTCAGAATGAAATGGGCGCCGAGAACTTTGAGTTCGTTTATTCTGAAAACATGTTTGTCGTTGACGATGCCGCTGCGGCTATGCGGGATTATGCTTCACAGGGTTTTGACCTTGTGATCGGCCATGGCTCGCAGTATGGCTCCTCCCTCCAGGAAATCGCGCCGGACTTTCCGGAGACCAGCTTTGCCTGGGGCACCACCGTCGACACCTTCGGCCTGCCGAACATTTTTGCCTATGAAGCCCGCTCCGAACAGGGCGGTTTTGTCAACGGCGTTATGGCAGCCACGCTCAGTGAGAGCAATGTGATCGGCGTGGTCGGCCCGATCGAGACCGGTGATGCCAAGTTGTACGTGGATGGCTTCAGGGCGGGCGTTCTCTCGGTCAAGCCGGATGCCCAGGTGAACGTGAACTACATCGGTTCCTTCTCGGATGTCGCCCTGGCCTCCGAAGCGGCGACCACCCACATCGCCGCCGGTGCAGATGTCCTGACCGGCACCGCCCAGATGGTTGTGGGCGCGATCGGCAAAGCCGAAGAGAGCAATGTGCTGTGGTTTGGTACGCAGTCCAACCAGACATCCCTGGCCCCCTCCATCGTGGTGGCCAGCCAGGTCTATCACTGGGAAGGCATTCTCAATGAGATGATCAGCCTGATCAAGGCCGGAACCCTCGGCGGACAGTCCTTCGAAGCCACGCTGGCCAATGGCGGCGAGGTGATCGAGTTCAACCCGGACTATGAACTGGTGGCAGATGCCCAGGCGCTCGCAGACACCACCATTAAAGGCATCCAGGACGGAAGCATCACAATTACACTGCCCTAATCAATTCGATGGACTCGGAGGTTTAAAAGACCTCCGAGTCCAATAAGTCTTCAAGGATGGCGTGATGACGGACTCCAACAAACTCCCTTCCGGCCAGACCCGGATCGACACTCTCCAGATGCTGGGAATCTGCAAACGGTTCCCAGGCGTGCTTGCCAATGACCGCGTCGACTTCGACGTGAGGTCGGGTGAGGTCCATGCACTGCTGGGGGAAAACGGTGCAGGGAAAAGCACGTTGATGAAGATCCTGTATGGCATGTACCACCCGGATGAAGGCGAGATCCATCTGAATGGCAAGCCAATCACGATCGCTTCTCCAAACGATGCGATCAACCTGGGAATAGGCATGATCCACCAGCATTTCATGCTCGTCCCTACGCTGACAGTGGCGGAGAATGTCGCTCTGGGGCTCCCATCCTCACGCGGTCTGCTCACCGACCTGGACCGGGTCTCGGAGCGGATCCTGGAGCTGGCCGGCATTTATGGGCTGAAGATCGATCCGAATGCCTACGTCTGGCAGCTCTCGGTCGGACAGCAGCAGCGGGTGGAGATCATTAAGGCCCTCTATCGCGGCGCAGCCTTGCTGATCCTGGATGAGCCGACTGCCGTGCTCACCCCGCAGGAAGTGGATGAACTGTTCGTCATCATGAAGCAGATGGTGCACGATGGACACGCCTTGATCTTTATTTCTCATAAGCTGCATGAAGTGGTCGAGATCAGCCACCGGGTCACCGTGCTGCGCGATGGCCGCAAGATCGGCACAAAGCCGACTTCTGAGATCACCAAGCAGACCCTCGCCAACTGGATGGTCGGGCGCGAGATCGGTTTTGCTCCCGACCGCGGCCAGGTGGAACACGGCGAATGCCGCCTGCAGCTGGAGCAGGTCTCCTGTGGCAGTGACCGGGGCACACCCGGCCTGCGCAGCGTCAGCCTGGAGCTTTGTTCGGGTGAGATTCTCGGTGTCGCCGGAGTGTCAGGTAATGGACAGCGTGAGCTGGCAGAGGCGGTCACCGGCCTGCGCAAGCTTACCGACGGACGTGTCATCCTCGAAGGCGAAGATGTCACCGGCCTTGCCCCTGGAGAATTGACTGAGCGCATGCTCTCCTACATCCCCGAAGAACGCATGCGAGATGGCATGATCAAGAATTTCACCGTCGCGGAGAACATGATCCTGCGGGAGCATCATAAGCAGCCCTTTTCCCGCTCCGGGTTCCTGAACCTGACCGGAATTGCCAGCCATACGGATGAACTGATCAAAAAATTTCATGTAAAGACACCCTCCCGCGATACCATGGTCAGGAACCTCTCCGGCGGCAACATCCAGAAAGTGGTCCTGGCGCGTGAGCTTTCCCGCAACCCGCGTGTCATCCTGGCCGCCCAGCCTACCCGCGGCCTTGACATCGGCGCGTCTGAATATGTACGTGAACAGCTGCTGATCGAGCGTCGCAAGGGCGCGGCCATTATGCTGATTTCAGAGGACCTGGATGAAATTCTGGCCCTCTCAGATCGTATAGCCGTCATCTACGAAGGCCAGATCATGGATATTGTGCCGCGCGAGAACGCCACGCCTGAGAAGCTGGGCCTGCTTATGGCAGGCGTTCACCCCGAGGATGCGTCGCGTCTGCAAGCCTAATGTCATTTCCTGAAGGTTACTAAAAATACTACCAAAGTTATCGAATTAAGCAGTAGAATAATATATCCATCGGTTTGGTGGTCGCTGGATGCAAACAGCATCCGCGGCGTTGGGCTGTAGCCCATCGAAAAGTGCCGCCGTCACTAGCGCCGTATCAATCGTTTTTGTCGTACGGCGGAAAGAAGGACACCACCAATGAACCTTTGGCACGAATATCTTCGTCCCACCAATCTATCACAAGCCCTACAAGCCTTTGCCGAGGCGCCGCGTCCCATCCTCCCGATCGCGGGTGGCACGGATCTCTTGCTCGACCTGGAACAGGGCCGCCATGCACCCGTCCACACCTTATTGGACGTGACTTCCATCGCCGAAATGAGCCTGCTCGAAGTGCGAGGGGAGGAGCTCTTCGTCGGCGCGGCCGTCCCGGTCAACCGCATCGTCCTGGACCCGCTGGCTCTCGCCCATGCCCAGGCATTGACCGAAGCCTGCAACTTGATCGCCGGGCCGCAGGTTCGCAATGTCGCCACGCTCGGCGGCAACGTTGCCCATGCCCTCCCCGCCGCAGACGGCACAATTGCACTGCTCGCCCTGAATGCACAGGCGGAAGTAGCCGGCTCGAATGGCATACACCGGGTTCCCTTCAGGGAGCTCTTCCTTGGCCCCGGCAAATCTTCGCTAAAGCATGGTGAAGAGCTGCTTGTTGGTTTCTATCTCCCCCTTTCCAAAACCGGGCAGGCGTCCTGCTTCAAGCGCATCATGCGCCCGCAGGGTGTGGCACTGCCGATCATCAACCTTGCCATCTGGCTGGAACGCTCAAAGGACATGATCGGCCAGATTCGTATCGCCGTGGGTCCCGGCGGCCCGACTCCCTGGAGCGGCACGGAAGCGGAGAAAGCGCTGCTTGGCCAGCCCCTGAATCACAGCTCTTTCAGCGTTGCTGTGGAAGCGCTGCTGGACCAGGTGGGTTTCCGCTCCAGCGCTCGTCGGGCCAGTTCCGATTACCGCCGGCATATTGTTGTAGGATTGTTTAAGGAAGTGCTCGAAACCGCCTGGGAACGAGCAGGCGGCTAACCACTGAGTCACGGAGACACTGAGATTCTTTGAGGATTAAAGAGTGCAACGCAATTTTCCTGTGCCCCAGAATAAAAATGCTGTTCCTTTGCTGGAAAAAGATCTGACCGATAAGATCATAGGCGCGGCGATTGAAGTTCATAAAGTTTTGGGACCCGGGTTGCTTGAATCGGCATACCAGGTATGCATGGAGCATGAAAGCAAATTGCGTAACGTGACGTTTGAACGGCTTGTTGACCTGCCGCTCACTTACAAAGGTATCAAATTAGATGCCGGTTATGTGATCGATCTTATGTATGATAAGCGAGTTATTGTTGAACTGAAAGCAGTTGAGAAAGTGATTCCTGTCCATGAAGCGCAGCTTTTGACATACATGCGGCTGACCGGGGTTCGTGTTGGTCTACTAATCAACTTCAATGTTCCAGTCCTGAAAGACGGCATCTATCGCCGTGTCCTCTAGCGGAGCGAATATTAAAGACTCCGTGACTCAGTGTCTCCGTGGTTAGAAATGTGAGGTAATACAAATGACGAAAGAAATCTCCCTTAATGTCAATGGCACTCCGCATACGCTTGAAGCGAAGCCGGGTGAAACGCTATCGACGCTTCTGCGCCAGAGGCTGCAGCTCACCGGTACGAAGATCGGCTGCGAAGAAGCCGAGTGCGGCGCGTGTACGGTCCTGATCGATGGGGAACCGGTCGTTTCGTGCATCTATCCGGCCGAGCGCGCCGGTGGAAAATCCATCGTCACGATCGAAGGATTGGCCCAACGCGTGCACGAGGAGATGAGACTCCACCCGCTTCAGGAAGCCTTTGTGGAGCACGGGGCGGTGCAGTGCGGGTTCTGCATCCCCGGGCAGATCCTGACGGCCTATGCATTGCTCAAGCGCAACCCAGACCCCACCAAGGACGAGGTCCGTTTTGCACTGAAGGATACGCTCTGCCGCTGCGCAGGATACCCGGCTATCGAGAATGCCATCCTGGCTGCGGCGCAGGCGTTGCGCACCGGAGAGCCCCTCCAGAAGCCGAA
>DASUOS010000317.1:0-2836 GCA_036276515.1 Anaerolineales bacterium
GGTGCATTACAACCTGATGGAGCTGCTGATCATGATCCAGACCATCCGCCTCGATTCGGCGGCGCGTATTACGGCGGTCATCCCCTACCTGTGCTACGGCCGCTCCGACAAGAAGGACCAGCCGCGCGTCCCGATCACGGCGAGACTGGTGGCGGATATGATCGAGAGCGCCGGCGCCGACCGCTACATGACCCTCGACCCGCATGCCGGGCAGATCCAGGGCTTCTTCTCCATCCCCGGCGACGTGCTGACCGCCTCGCACATGATCAGCAAGCACATCCAGGATAACCTGCTGGCCGGGATGACCGACCCGGTCGTCGTCGCCACCGACCTGGGATTCGCCAAGAAGGGGCGCAACTACGCCCTCGACCTCGACCTGCCGATCGCCTTCATCGAAAAACGGCGCACCGGCAACAACGCCAATGCCGAAGCCCTGACCCTGATCGGTGAAGTGCACGACCGGGATGTCATCATTGTGGACGATGAAGTGGATACCGGCGGCTCGATCGCCCAGGCGATTGGTGTCGTCAAAAGCCATGGCGCACGGGATGTCTACCTGGCGTTCATCCATCCCATCTTCTCGCGCAACGCTGCCCAGCGGCTGGCCGAGCTGCCGATCAAGCGCATCATCACCACCGACACGGTCTCGATCCCCGAGGAAAAAATGCGGCCGCTGGCCGATCGCATCACCATCCTGTCCATCGCACCGATGATCGGAGAGGTGATCCGCAGGGCCCACGAGGGACGAAGTGTGGGAGAGATGTTCAATGAATAAGCAGTCAGCCGTCAGCGCTCAGCGATCAGTATAACGAAACCCTCTAACAACCGACAACTACCAACTGACAACTACCAACTGACAACTACCAACTGAAATGCCCGAACTTCCCGAAGTCGAAACCATTGCACGAAAACTACAACCGGACCTGGTCGGTAAACAGATCCTCTCTGCCGACCTGCTCTGGGCGCGTACGCTGGCCTTTCCGACGCCGAGAAAATTCAAGGCGCAGATCCAGGGGCAGAAGATCCAGGCTGTAGGCCGCCGTGCAAAGTATCTGATCGTTCATCTAACGGATTACAACCTGTTGATCCACCTGCGCATGAGCGGCGACCTGTCGATCCGGTCTAGTACAATCAGGCCAGAACCGCATGACCGGCTTATAATAAAATTATCCGGCGGGACGTCGCTGGTCTTCAACGACACCCGTAAATTCGGCCGTGTCTGGCTGACTGCCAGGCCGGAGGATGTCCTCGGCAAGCTGGGGCCGGAGCCGCTCGGCGACGAATTCACTGTCCCGTGGCTGCACGCTGCCCTGCACCGGAAGCACCGCCAGCTTAAGCCGCTGCTTCTCGACCAGTCCTTCCTGGCCGGGCTGGGCAACATTTACACCGACGAAGCCCTGCACATCGCCAGACTGCATCCGCTGACGCTCTCGGATACGCTGACGGAGGAACAGGCCCGGGCACTGCATGAAGCGATCCACAATGTATTGGATGAAGGGATCCGCCGCAACGGCGCCTCGTTCGACTGGGTTTACCGGGGCGGCGAATTCCAGAATTACTTTCGAGTGTACGACCGCAAGGATCGGGAATGCCCTGTGTGCGGCACGAAGATCGTTCGGATCCTGGTTGGGCAGCGGAGCACACACTTCTGTCCGGTATGTCAAGTGAGGTAGGATATGGTAGAGATCACATATCTGGCGATTGCCGGGATTGCCCTGCTGGCCATGTTCTTTGGCTATGGCTTTGGCCTGTTCGAAGGCCGCAGCCAGGGCTACAAAAAGCGCCAAAAGGAAGAGGCAGCCAACAAGGCGGAAACGCCCGCGCCCGAGCCTGTCACCGTCAAAGTGGACGACCCCGGGATGCTGCGTATCAAGAATGAGGGCGGCTACCTGGCCCTCGACCTGGACGGCGCGCGCGTCGACACCAGCGCGCTGACGGCAGACGAGCGGAAGCGTCTGATCGAGATGTTGAGCCTGATGCGTCCCTGGCTGGAGGGAAAACATGTCCCTGCGCCGGAAAGAACCAGCCATCCACCCCAGAGCCTGCCTCAGCAAAGCGCTCCCCTGACCACACCGCCGGCTGCGCCCCGCTCCGTCACCTCACCGCCTGCGGCTCCTCGACCTGGCACCATCGCCAAGGAGGATCGTCCTGTGGCCCCGGCCGGGAGCATCGTCACCCAGATCGATTCGGTGCTGCAATCTCGCCTGGCAGGCACTCCCCTGGAGGACCGCGGCATCTTTCTGGCGCAGTCGTCGGAAGGCGGCGTGACGGTCTACGTGGGGCTGACGAAATATATGGGGATCGAGGATGTCCCCGACCCGCAGGTCAAGGCGGCCATCCGGGCGGCCATCGCCGAATGGGAAGAAAGATATACCCCCGGACTCTAGAAAAAGAACGACGGCGGTTCCACACCGCCGTTTTGATTCTTCAGCCTATTGAGAAATCAGCTTTCTCTTCTCCGATAACGAGCGGTCAGCACCGGGCAGTGGACCGCTTCCGCAACCTCAGCTGTGACATTTGGGGTGTAATACTGCCGCAGGGTATGTGCGCTGTAGGATGATCCCATGCAGACCATGTCGTATCCACCCTCCTCCACTTCGCCGACAATTTCCTCGACCACGATCCCGTTCCGTCCGATCGCCCGGGCCTTGAGACCGGCCTCCTGTGCCATCTCCAGCGCATGCCGCAGGCTGCGGCCGGGCAGGGTATCCGTCTCGGCCAGGTCCTTCGTGTGACCGCGCAGGCCGCGCGTGGTGGGATAATCCAGGTCGGTCGGCGGGACCACGTGCAGGATGGTCACCTCGGCCTGGTTGACCGCCGCGATCTGCAGGGCGAG
>DASUOS010000318.1:0-3699 GCA_036276515.1 Anaerolineales bacterium
GTTCAAGCGTGCGAATGAGGCTATGCTCAAGAGCCTCTGGTACGCCACCCGCGATCGCCGCGTGCGCAAGCGCGATCTTCGCAAGCTGTGGATCGCCCGCATCAACGCCGCGGCCCGCCTGAACGGAACCACCTACAGCAAACTGGTTTCGGCGCTCAAGAAGGCGAACATCGAGCTGAATCGCAAGATGCTGGCAGATATTGCCGTGCGCGAGCCGCAGACCTTTGCTGCGGTGGTCGCAAAGACAAAGTAAAAATGTAGAGCGAGATTAATCTCGCTCTACATTTTTAAGGGGGTAAAATGTTTCCGTGAACATGGTTCTTGCCGAGCATATCCTTCCTACAGGCCAGACAATTCAAATCGTTCAAGGGGATATCACCACTGAAAACGTGGATGCCATCGTCAATGCAGCCAACAAACGTTTACAGCATGGCGGCGGTGTGGCATGGGCAATCTCCAGGAAGGGCGGCCCCGCGATTCAGAAAGAATCGGATGAATGGATCCAGCAGCATGGACCTGTCCCCCACTTGCATCCCGCCTGGACCTCGGGCGGGCGCCTGCCTGCGAAATACGTGATCCACGCCGTGGGTCCGGTCTGGGGAGACGGCGACGAGGACCGGAAATTATCGGAGGCGGTCACCGCTTCCCTGCGCCTGGCAGACGAGTTGAAATGCTCCTCCGTCGCACTGCCTGCTATTTCAACGGGGATCTATGGGTTTCCAAAAGACCGAGCGGCCAGGAACCTTTTTTCATCCATCGCCGGTTACTTCCAAAACAACCCGTCAGGGCTTTCCATTATTAAGCTGGTTTTGTTCGATCAACCGACCGTGGATAGTTTCCTCCACTCCTCGCAGGAAGCGTGGGGGCCAGGATGATCACCTCCGCCCAGAATCCCAAGCTCAAACTAGTCCGCACACTGATGGGACGCGCCCGGGACCGGCGTGAGGAAAATGCCTTTGTCATCGAGGGAGTGCGGCTGGTTGAGGAAGCGGTGGCGGCCGGCTGGCCCATCCGGTTCGTGCTGTACACCGACGGCCTGAGCGAGCGCGGCAGGAACCTGGTTAATCTCTTTCTGGCCCGCCGCTTCGAAGTGGATGAGGTGGCTGGCGACCTGCTGCAAAAGTTAAGCGACACCGATACACCTCAGGGGATCCTTGCCGTGCTTGATTTCACCAGCCTGCCCCTGCCTGCCTCACCCGATTTCCTTCTCATTCCCGACCAGGTTCGTGATCCAGGGAATCTGGGCACACTGCTTCGCTCGGCAGCGGCAACCGGGGTCCAGGCAGTGCTCCTGCCTCCCGAATCGACAGATGCCTTTGCTCCAAAGGTCCTGCGCTCAGGGATGGGCGCTCACTTCCGCCTGCCGATCCACTCCATGACGTGGGGAAAGATCGAACAGCTCATCCATTCAGCGAATCTGCAAATGTACATCGCCGACATGGAAGGGATCTCCTGCTGGGAGACAGATTTACGGATACCCCTGGCATTGGTGGTGGGTGGTGAAGCCGATGGCGCCGGTGATGAAGCAAAGAATCTGGCGACCCGGAAAATCTCCATCCCCATGGCAGGGAATGTCGAATCGTTGAATGCAGGAGTAGCGGGCTCTGTGCTGATGTTCGAGGTGGTCAGACAGCGTTCACACGCTTACCGCTTGTCTCATAAGTAATGAAACTTTTCCAGTGCGTTTGTAGGCTGAAATTCAAATTCTGAGTTTGAATAATTATGCGGCACTCTGTAAGCGTACAAACGTGACAACGAGGATAGATGAAAATTCGCTCCATTACCTATTTTTGCAACCCTCAATTTCCCCTGGAAGAAAAAATCCTGCAACAAGCCGGATCTTTTCTATCCACAGCAAAATCGGCCTATGAAGCCGCGGGGTATGAAGTGCAGACGGTCCGGCTGGCGACCGTTCCATTCCCGCACTTGCTGGGCGAGGAGAATATCGGCAGTCTGCCGGAATTTACCGGCCGGATCGCGGATATCGCTCAGCAGCTAGGCATTGGATATGTTTCTCTGGGTCCTGCACTGGCTGAACTGCCTCGAAGTTTTGAGGTGATCCCCGAAGCAATCTTTGTATCGAAAAATGTCTTCTTCGGCGGCACAATGGCAGATACACGGCGAGGGATCGATCTCGCCGCGATCCGTGCCTGTGCGGAGGTGATCGTCAAATGTGCGACGCTCGAACAAAACGGGTTCGCCAATCTGCAGTTCGCTGCACTGGCGAACGTGCCTGCGGGGGCGCCGTTCTTCCCGGCAGCCTATCACGACAGCGATGTACCTTCTTTTGCGATCGCCACGGAGGCGGCCGATCTGGCCGTTGAGTCATTTGAGAATGCAAAAAGTCTCGATGAAGGAAGAAGCAATCTCATTCACGAAATCGAAACTCATGGAAAAAAGCTCGCCAAAGCTGCCCGATCCCTGGAGGGCCATTTCCGAGGGATCGATTTCTCCCTGGCCCCCTTCCCGGACGAGGCACACTCGCTCGGGAATGCCGTGGAAAAAATGGGCGTTCCCCGTATTGGTCAGCACGGCTCGCTCTTCGCTGCGGCGATCCTGACCGAAGCCATCGACCGCGCCGACTTCCCGCATACCGGCTTCAGCGGGTTTATGCAGCCGATCCTGGAAGATTCGGTCCTGGCCAGGCGCGCTGCCGAAGGGACTCTTACGGTCAAGGATGCCCTGCTCTATTCAGCCGTCTGCGGGACCGGCCTGGATACCGTTCCCCTCCCGGGGGACACACCCTCAGAACGTATAGTCCCCCTGCTGCTTGATCTATGCGCTTTGGCATTGCGGCTCGACAAACCACTCACTGCCCGGCTGATGCCCATCCCCGGCAAGAAGGCAGGCGAAGAAACCAATTTCGACTTTCCCTTTTTTGCTCCCAGCCGGGTCATGAAGCTGGATTCGGAAACGCTTACAAATTCTCTGTCAGGCACAGAGATGATCCACTTATCCTCACGTAAATGATCTCCCGCATCGATTCAATCCCCTTCGATCGCCTGCTCTGGCTGGTTCCTGTGTTCTTTGCCCTTCACAATCTGGAGGAAGCGCCTTTAATGGAACGCTGGTCGAGGCGCCTGCCATTGAAGATCCATCCGGTTGTAACCACCCGCCAATTCACCCTGGCTGTGACGTTTCTAACGCTGGCCGGATTTCTTGTTACATACTTTGCTGTGGAATATTTGCAGGATCGATTGGGTACTGTGCTGGTTCTTGCCATTCAGGCGATCCTGCTTTTCAACGCATTGATACCGCATATCGCAACAACGATCCGTTTTCGCATGTACAGCCCCGGGGTGATGACTGCCGTCTTGATCACGCTGCCGTTCTCTTGCTATCTCTTCCGGCGTGCTGTCACAGAAAACATCCTCACCTGGACACAGTTCTGGATTCTGCTGGGTATTGCGCCATTCGCGATGGTGATCTTCGCCTATATCTCACTGCAGATCGGCAAGGCGTTCGACAGATAAAAAAGAGATGCCCCTGCCATCCCTTATACCTTCAACCTCCACATTGTGAACGGCTCGTCGAACCCTTTTACATCCCCCGTAAAACGGGTCAATGCCCCGGATGCCGCGTTCTGGGCCAGAAAATCGCGTATCTCCGGATCCTGGCAGAAGGGATCGGAGAGGATCACCTCCCCGCCTTCGGAGAAGTTGGGCAGGCGCGCCGCGATGTTGACCGTCGAGCCGAAGT
>DASUOS010000319.1:0-5730 GCA_036276515.1 Anaerolineales bacterium
GACGATGCCAGGAAATAGTCAAACGGCCCCGGCGCCGACCCGTCACCCTTGTAGCGGATCGGCTGATCGGCCACCACGGTGAAGTCGTCAAACTTCGCTTCAAGCCGGAGTTTGTCGAGAAAGTTGACCTTGATTTCCATGCGAATACCTTGACTGGTGAATCTGAGCCGGCATCGGAGGGGTGACTCGAAGGTTACGCCATGGAAGTGCCGGGGGTGGGGTGGCGATTATGGACCAGGCGGGGAGAGGGCGGTTAGCGCTTTTTGGGGCGCGCTGATCGAAGGCTATGGACGGTTTGCATGGGCCACAGGTGCTATCGGCACGCGGCCCATGCTTCCATCTGGGGGCGAACGGATCGTTCAATGGCGACCCCGTTGGGGAAGGTGCCCAGTGATCCCTGCCGTGCCACGATGCCAAAATAATCCTTGCTGCGATCCCAGAAGGGATAGGCACCGTAGGCGCCGGGGGAGGATACGCGGGTGCCTGCGGTGCAGTCATAGACCGAGCTCTGACATTCATGCCAAAGACCAAAGCCATAATGCCAGTCTTCGTCCAGGCCGGCGGCCACTGGTGAATAAGCAATGGTTGCGGACGCGGTATGGTCGGTCAGAAGGTCATTCATGGAGGCAGGATTCAACAACGCGTTGCTCCGGAGCGCCTTGAGAAACCCCATATACTCGTCACCCGTCCAATGCATCCCCCCGGCGATCCGCGGATTGGAGGATGAGGGCAGGTCATAGGTGGCGGTGGGAAAGA
Organism: Anaerolineales bacterium; assembly: GCA_036276515.1. GTDB lineage: Bacteria > Chloroflexota > Anaerolineae > Anaerolineales > Villigracilaceae > Defluviilinea. Next base: position 757 of record DASUOS010000319.1, read on the forward strand.
GGCCGGTCTGGGTTTTGAATTCCGTGAAAACATCCTGCCAGGTCGTCACTCCACGAGCCTTGATTGCCATGAGTGCTGCTACTTGCAGGTGTGTTCCCGCATAGTAGAACTGCTGTCCCGGGGTAATGCCGTTTCCGGCGTTCTCGTTTGCGATGTTGATGACGCAGGTGTCGAAACTGGCGCTTCCGGAGTTGAGGCAGGGCGGTGCGCTAGTCAAACCGGACGTGAAGCTCAGCAACTGCGCAAGCGTCATGGTGTAGAGAGTGTCGTCGCTCTCGATGGGCCAGCTTTCAATCCAGTCCTGAGGCCTGTCTGCGAGGCTCAGATAGCCCTGTTCGACCAGCCGGAGAATGATGACTGCGGATATCAGCTTGGAGGTGGACGCTGAATCATAAGACGTTTGCAGGGTGGAGAGACCCCGATTGAAGGTGTAGCGGCGTCCATCTTGCCGTTCCACCGCAAACGAAAAGTCCACTTCCGAAAGGGTTTGGGCCAGCACGTCATCCATGCGGGATTCGAGCTGGGCTGTCGAGCAGCTGGGGCCCTGCGTGAGAGGGGCGTCGGACCCGGAGTCGCCACAACCTGTCGCCAGGATGCAAAAGAAGATTGCCGATACGAATCGTAAGTGCTTGCCTGCCGGCCGAAGATCAACGCAAAAAGCCCATTCCCCTGAGCGCAGGGTGAGCAGGGCAATCATTATCGATCTAACAAATGTCATCCATATGCCTCTGGGATTCGAGATCAGGCCGGCGCTCATTATTATGTGCTAATTCATCCAGTCTGAATATCGTGCGACGACTCCTTCCTGATTCAATACATGTTGTTTTTGTAGTCAAACTCCAGCCCCTTCTCCATGGCGCCCGGCAAGGACACCGCCGCGCGGACAACTTTGGCCTGCAATGAGGTTTCGTTGCTTTGCTTGATATGAGCCTTGAATATCTCTGAAGGATTCAGGTCTTCTGGTGTTTTTGTCGATGGCCAGAGAGCTGAGTTGGCGATAGCCATGCTTGGCCGCAGTTTCATCGCTGTTGGAGCAATTTTGGTGACGAGGTTTGGCTGCTTGCCTTGCACCTCGAATCGCTTCAGGAGATGCTCATCCGAGCAAAGCTCTGCTGTACCCTTGAGCTCTAGAAGATCCGTGCAGCCCGGTACCATCGCAATAATGCTTACCTGCGGTTGCTCAATAATGTTGCGGAAACTGTCTATTCTTCGATTGCCGGGTCGATCGGCAAAGCAAAAAAATCCGTCGTTCTCTTGTAAAAGGAAATTGTCCGGATCGCCTTTTGGGCTGACATCGGCTTGCCCATGGCTGTTAATGCTGGCGATGACCAGAAGCCTGGACTGCCTTACAAAGTCTGATAGTTCACCATTAGATGGCGCTGTTGATCGGGGTTGCCAAAAGTCCGATCGACGGAACGATTTGGCACAATGCAAATAACACTCTTCTACTTTCAGCATGGCCTGTCCATCCGCCACGCGAGCAACCTTGCCATTGACGCGCAAGGTTTCCTCCATGCCGCTCACCATGAACAATGCGCCAAATGACAAATCCTGCCCAACAACCTGTTCATCGTCCAATGCCGCCAGAGGCAGTAGCAGATGCCGGGCATCAACGGAGGATACAAAGCCTCTCTCTCCACCCGCTGCGGTGACCTGAATGCTCCCGGCTTTGCCAAAAGCGATAAAGGCAAAACTGGCATACGACAGCCAACGCACCGCATGTTCGTCAACATGGTCGATGACCTTGAGGTCTCGTGGAGCAGGCAGCTTTCCGACCCTCTTCTGTACCTGTTCAATAGTGGTCAGTTTCATGTCTCTACGGCCTCAAGGGGGTATGTTTGAAAAGCCTTTAAATTCAGCTTGTTACAGCTTTTTCTATTTATGGGAATGCATTCAATGGCTCTTGCAAGTCAATCATTTGCCTGGAGATACACATAGAGCCGCGACTACGTAATGTAGAGCGCGCCCGCATTGGAGGGAAGGCCATTGAGCGGGTTGATGGCGACCATGTGTCAGTCGCCGTTATGGATATGTGCTGAAACAGGGTGAATGCCTAACCCAGGGTTGGCGGCCAGTACTGGTGCCTCAAGCAGGTCTGTGCCGTTTGGCGGTCACAGTCGCTAATCATGGAGAGCATATTCGAACGGGATGTCATAATGCTCGCCATTGAACTTTAATGTCACTTCACTATTTCTGTGTCTTTTGTTATCCGACATGCATTTTGAGTCTACTTTGTAGCTTTCAATTTTATCCTTTAACAGAATGTTTTTATGACCATGGCTCTTATTCGTTTCGTCAAGAACGAGGATGCGCTTTGCGGAAACGTAATTGCCATGGCACTGCATATTTGGCCATTTCTTGACGTGGGTAAGAAGGTTGTCAACAACCTGTTTTATGTTTTTTCCGTCAAACTCAAATATGGAAAGAATATCAAGCTGCGCGATTTGCATTTCGGTTGAAACGTACTCAAGACGCAACTTTATTCCGAATGAGGTTGCCTTGTCAGAAAGAAGGTAAGGTGCGGTGTCAATCTTGATCCATTGCCTGGAGCGGGACTCGTCGTGAATGTTGGTTCGGCAATACGAAGAAATTATCTCGCCCGTTGATGTGTTTTTAAGATTTATTCCAAGATTGATATTTTTCCTTCCCTGGTCTTGGTAAATGGCGGCCTCAATGGTAATGTCTTTATTGAGTGGCCATTCTTTATAAGTCTTTATTGCCTCATAGAATTCGCCATCGGAATTGCATTGTCCGCTTGCTTCAAATGACATGAGCGATAGTACAAGTGCGGCGAGGGTGACGCTTCTATTCATGAATTTTTTCTCTCTGTTTCCTGGCGTCGGAATTCAAGGACAAAATTGACGCAGCCAACGACGTTAAAATAAACCGAGTGATTGACCTGCTACCCACTGTAAGACTGACATGCAGACTCGGAAACCACGCTACCTTTCTCGGCCTGACCAGAAAGCAATAGGCAGCTCTCAGCATTATATTCGCCCTCAGCTGAATACACTATGAAATCCAGCTTGCCATCTGAATCCAGGTCGCCCGCCCACTTTAGTGTGAAGTCGCCTCGACCTTTATACAGTATTGAATGTCCGTATTTCGTTTTAATATTTAATGAATTCGACTTTTCAAATATCGTATATTTAATGCCGTTGAAATGCAGTGCAATTTTTGCCTTTGATATACGCACAAAATCGTTCTCTTCGCTAGTGAACGGGTGCATTGATTCTATGTCACCAAGCTTTATGCTGGAGTCAGCAATGAACGCAAAAGCATTTTTATACTCTGAGTAAATAATCTCGTTTTCATAAAAAACTGTCGTTTGTTTTACGAAAAATCTCCCTTCCTCTTTGATCAGGGCCTTGTACTCGCCAACTCTTCCGATCGGACCAAAATCATTGGAGTCTGCGCCGCCAGGAAAGATTATTTCCGCTGCCATGATGGGGGATAACAGGCTGGTGCCCAGTATCATGGCTATTGCTACTTTATATATACTCACACGAATACTCGTTGGGGGTAACGAAAAGTTCAAGATGTTCACCGAAACAAGGGTAGGCAGGCAACTGCAAGCTGCTCGATGTGGCGGTGGTCTGTGCCGCAGCAGCCGCCCATCACATTCAGATGTCTTAGCTGATTTTTCTTGAGGTCAGCATATTCCTGCCCCAACTCGACTGGGTTGCCTGAATCCAGTTCGGGAGATTCATTCAACTCGGAATGACTCATCCTTGAAGCATTTGCGCGAAGACCACGGATTCGCGAAGCCCAGGGTTCGCCGCCACGTACGACCTTGTCAAAGTGGCTGGGATGAGCGCAGTTGATCATGTAATACGCAGGGTACCCAGAACTAAGGTCATCAATTTCCGTAATGGCATCGCCTAGTGATTGCCCCGTTGGTAACTTTCCGTCTGTTTCCACCGTAAAGGAGATCACAACAGGCATGTTTATGCGCTGTGCGGCCAACGTGATCCCGGCGGCTTCATCGACATAGTTCATTGTGATGGCGGTTACGAGATCGGCTGCCGAGCCAGCGAACGTTTCCATCTGTAGAGAATGGTAGTCCTCTGCCTCGCCCACCGACATTGCATTGTCCGGGACGTAGCCGTCGCCGCGAGGTCCTATGCATCCGCTGATCACTATCGGGGTACGACCGGTTTCACACTCTGCACGGATGTCTTCGAGCATGTGGACCAGCCTCCTGTTGACCGCACGCAGATCATCGCTGCTGTACCCCAGTTTGTTACCCCAGTCCGGGTTGGACCGCCAGGTTGCGGTCTCCAGGACAAGTCCAACCTCAAGGTTTCTGGCGAGTGCGGCGTATGTCTTGAAGTACTCCCGGAGAGCGGTCTCTCCTTTTGGGGTTCTTAGCAGATAAAACGCAGAGAAAAGCGGAAGCTCCAGTCCCTCCAGGAAAACAAGTGTTGTTTCGATGCCACCATCGGTCAGGAAAAACTCGCCCGAGAGCTGTGGCAGGGCGTTTCTGTACTTAGCCATCGCTGTCTCCAATGCAAGTGTCCTGTCTTGGTCTACCGTTTGAGCTCAGGGTGTGGCCCGATGGGGCAGTCGCGCCTGCGCGAATTGTTAGCGGTCAACACTTTGCGCATGAGCGTAGAGGAGGCCGGACACAGATCCGAGAACTGTGCCGTTGCTGCGATTGCGGCCGGAGCCTCCGACCTTGGAACTGCCTCGTAGCCACGCCAGGCAAAGAACTGCCTCGCCGTTGTAGTCAGAAGGTACAGGGTTTCGATTCCCTGTTCTGCTGCCCATGTCTCGGCGTTAGATACCAAGGTAGCACCTAACCCTGAATTACGGTGCGCCGGCTCAATGGCCAAGGAGCGAAGCAGGCCATCACGCCCATAGACCTCGACCCCGGCCACGCCGAGGAGGCGACCGCCATCCCGTATGCCAAGCAGATTGAGGCTGCGGCTGTTGGCGAGATCGGCAACGGGAAGTTGGGCTCCAGTCAGAAGC